>JBGPLI010000180.1:0-11964 GCA_041486445.1 Bryobacteraceae bacterium | reverse complement strand
GCCGGGTGCGCGAGCGCTTCAACCAGGTCCGGTTGCGAAGGTGCAAGCTGGCATCCACATTCCTGGGCAACACGAACAAACGTTGCCTCGGAGATTTCGCGCCACTCGAAACCAAGCCGTTTCAGCGCTTCCTGCCGCTCCGGGAAGATCTTGTGCGCTACGGCCATCATTCGGATCCTCCGGTCCGGGTAGCGCATACGAAAATGACTTTCGTAATCGAGCAACTGCGCGATCACTCTGCGCTTGAGGATGCCTCGCTTTAGTTCCATTACGAGGAGAGCACCGGAGGCATCGATGAAAACAAGATCGGCGCGGCCCACGCGAATCGTAGGCTGGCGCTCAAACGCGATGAGCGGCTCATCGAAGAATTTCTCGGGACACCGCCACAACAGGTCCTCCATTTCCCTCTCTGTCAACATTCCTTCCTACAATCTGATCCTCTGTGAGGAACGCGCAGCTCCATCGGCGAACGCGGCCCGTCTAACGGTCCTGAAAATAACGGTTGAAGCTCGATCCACCATGGTTTGCAGGGTGCGCTGGAGGTCCTTGTCGTTTATGCCCGGCATCTCGTCGGAGATCCCATGTAGGATGGAGAGCAATTCGGCTAAACTGTTTATCGCACGCACACCCCCGCGGAAGCGGGTCACATACCGGGGATGAGGGGTGGGCCTTGAACGAGCCTTCCGCTCTAGCCGTGTTGGTTCAATCGCAGTTTCCGGTTCCATTTGGTTGAGTCCTTTCGTAGCGGCAAGCGCTTTTTGACCTTTCACCAACACGTGGGCCGGAAGAGGAATTCGTTAACAAGAAAAAATTCTGACGCGTTCCGCAGACCAAGCTCTCGCGTGGAGGCTTCGCCGGTCTTGCCACGGATGCGATTGATTCTCAGGGGGATGTCGGCGCGAGGCCGCTCTGAGGAACCCGCGGGGGCCAGCTACGGATTCACAATAAATCTGTATTCGGCAATCTTGGTTTGGGGTGCAGTGCCGCATCTGCCATCGACAGTCAGCTTCCAATTACCGGAAGGGAGAGCCGTAGCAGGTATCCCGACGACCGTATACCACCGCCCCTGACCAATCGTCTCTTTCCACCACTGCATGAGGTCCCGCGGGACGACTTGATTGCGGTCAATGCTGGAAATCACGAAAGACTGTAACGTGCAATCCGGCGGTGCATCGGGGACTACAAAATCTACGGATTCCGGCGTGAAGTCCAACGTTATTGCAGTCACACCAGCATCTCCTGACGGAGAGGGGGGTGCAAGCAACACCCTGAGTCTCCCGTAGGGCGGAGGCTTTTCGCGGGCGACCGCGAAATAACCGGCCATAGGAACGGACGCGAGAGGCCCCCGCAGGACCACGAAATAACCGATCATTAACAGAACCGCCGCAGCAGTCGCGATCGCGGATGCAAATTTCCAGACGCCCCAGAACGAACGCAACGCTCGCATCCACTTCACGCCTATCGGAGTTACGGTCTCGGTCGTTCGAAACGCCGTGCGTCCGAGCGCTTCTACGAATCGAGCATGTTGCTGCAGCTTTGCGGATCGGCCGATGAGCCCGGCAACGACTTTCCGTTCTTCCTCCGGGAGCTTTTCGGATACATAGGCTTCAACAAGTTCCAATTCAAGCTCCTGCGCGCGTCGAAACGTCTCGTTATCGCGAAAGTAGGCGTCTTCAACCTCCTCCCGCTGCTGGGCCGTGAGGCCGGTCCCGAGGAGGTAGTGTACCAGCGTTTCGTCTGTGAACTTCGCGCGCATGTCGGAGCGAGACGTTTTCATGACGATTTCGCCGCGGTGAGCACTCCAACATGCACGGATCGCGCGCCTCGTTCCACGCATTGATGGCAGCAGGGAATCAGATATGTATGTAGGACGCGGTGCTTACGAACCCGGAGGGATGTTGGAAGGGGAGGCTCTCGCTGTAGACAGTCACGAATGACCGCCTTGTTGCGACCGGAAAGGCGCTGGAAACACTGAGCGAGACAACGGTCCCGCAGTTCGCGGTCTTCCGTATCCAGGTTCGGAACCGCCGCGGCTCCCGCTAGAGCTTCCAAGTCGGTATCCGTAGCTCTCGGGCAAGCACGGTACTCATGCAGGATGTTCTTGGCGATTCCGAATGCGTAAGCCATCATCTCCCGAACCTCTACCCCATCCTGCGTCTTGCTCAGGACTCGCATCACGCTCTCGGAAACCAGGTCGTCGATATCTGATCCTGCACACCCACGATGCCGGAAGAAAAATTCTAACTTCTGGCGCACTGCCGCGTAAGTGTCTTCGATCATGTCTCCAAGCAGGATCATACCTCACCGCGTGAGGCTACTGCTACCGTCCTTCGAGATCGCACTGGCTGTTAAGCAGGGCGTAGCTGATGAAGTGCACCTCGTGGCCGCGATTGGCCAGCTCCAGACCGAGCTCGGTCGCGACGATGCCGCTGCCGCCGTAGGTGGGATAGCAAGTGATTCAGATCTTCACATTGGAAAGGGTAACATCGCGGCACGAGCTCGCCAGTTTTCAGATGGGCCCCGGGACGCTGACGAGTTGATTATGCGGACCGTTCTTTCTTGAGCGCCTCGTGCAGGAGCATCTTTATGTAGGTTTGATACGGAAGCCCCTTCTCGCGCGCGAGATCCTGGGCAGTCTTGATGTCGGGCACCGGGAGGCGCATGGTAACGGTCTTCAAGGGAACAGCTCGCCTCGCCTTGCCGGACTTCAGCGCGCGTTTCATGATCTCCGTGGCCGCCTCCGGATGGCTGTCCCACCATTCGGCCTCTTCAGCTTCGGTGCGGAACTTTGGAATCGTCGTTTGCTTTTTGAGCATGCTCATTTCCCCTCGAAGTACATCTGCTGTTGTGGCTTGGTCATCTCGTAGGCCGTGACGACTCGGATCTTGCCACGCCGTTCGGTATACAGAATTGTAAGTAGTCGCCCGGATTGGGTGCGCCCAAAACAGAGCACCCGCTCTTCGCTTTCGTGCGGTTGAACATCGGCTTCCAACGGTTCGATCAGGACCGCCTCCTCGGCTTCTCTTGGGTCGATGCCGTGTCTTGCGATGTGCTGTATGTTCTCGGCGTCCCAATCGAACTCCACATTTTACATGGTAAATACTTGGTAAAGACAAGTCAAGGTTTGACGCGATGCGGGAAATGTCCAGAACGCAACACCGGCCACCGTGTACGCCTCACATCCGCGAGAGTGACATCCGCTCGCTGACGCTCGCGGTTCAGTCACGGCGGCACAGAACCGCGCACGACAGTGAGCGGGTGCGTGCTAGAATCACAAAACACCCTTTCGGAAAATCCTCGTCATGCATTGGAGCAAACTCTTCATCCCGACCCTGCGGGAGGACCCGGCCGAGGCCGAGGTCGCCAGCCACCGTCTGCTGCTGCGCGCTGGATACATCCGCCAGCTTTCGGCCGGTATCTACGACTACCTCTTCCTCGCGCAGCGCTCGATGCTCAAGATCACGAAAATCGTCCGTGAGGAAATGGACGCCATGGGCGCGCAGGAGTTTTATCTGCCCGCGCTCCATCCGGCCGAGCTGTGGCAGGAGTCCGGCCGCTGGGACGTGATGGGCGACAACATGTTCCGCCTGAAGGATCGTTTCGGGAGGTCCTTGTGCCTGGGCATGACCCACGAAGAGGTGATGACCTCCATCGCTCGCGGCGAGCTGCGCAGCTACAAGCAGCTTCCCCAGATCTGGTATCAGATCCAGACCAAGTTCCGCGACGAGCCGCGTCCCAAGAGCGGACTGCTGCGCGTGCGGCAGTTCATCATGAAGGATTCCTACAGCTTCGACCTCGCGCCCGCCGGCCTGGACGAATCCTACAACAAGCATTATCGCGCCTACTGCCGGATCTTCGATCGCTGCGGCCTGGAATACGTCGTGGTGGAGGCGCACTCGGGCGCGATGGGCGGCAGCCAGTCGCACGAGTTCATGGTGCAGTCCGACGCAGGCGAGGATTTCGTGGTGCGCGGCCACAACTACGCCGCGAATCTCGAGAAAGCGGTCAGCGTTGCCAAGCCTCCCGCCGTGCCCGATCCGGAAGGCGACCTCGCGCCGGAGGAGTTTCATACTCCCGGCCGCAAGACTATCGCCGAGGTGGCCGAGTTCACAGGCCTGCCCGAGACATCGCAAATGAAGAGCCTGGTGATGGTGGCCGACGGCAAACCCGTGCTGGTGCTGGTGCGTGGCTACCATCAGTTGAGCGAGACCAAGTTCGCGGGAATCACCGGCGCTTCCGATGCGCGGCCGGCGCATCCCGAGGAGATCCGCGAATGCTTCGGCGCCGATGCCGGCTCGCTCGGTCCGGTGGGCGTGAAGAACCTGCGGATTCTCGCCGACGAGGCGCTGCGCGGCCGCCGCAACATGATCGCCGGCGCGAATAAGAACGATTATCACCTGCGCCACGTCACACCCGGCGAAGATTTTCAGGCTGAATTTTTCGATTTACGCCAGGTTGTCGAAGGCGACACTTCCGTTGATGGCAGCCCGCTGACGGTGCACAAGAGCGTCGAGATCGGACACATCTTCAAGCTTGGTTACAAGTACTCGGAGTCGATGGGACTGCGGGTGCTCGATGAATCGGGCAGGGAAGTCGCGCCCATCATGGGCAGCTACGGCATTGGGATCGAGCGCATCCTCACCGCGGCGGTCGAGCTGTATCACGACAAGGACGGCATCGTGCTGCCGGCCGCCATCGCGCCGTTCATCGTGGTCATCACGCCTGTGAATTTCGCCGACGAAGGGCAGCGCAAAGCCGCCGGCGAAATTTACGAAGCGTGCCAGACCGCCGGGCTCGACGCGTTGCTCGATGACCGCGACGAGCGTCCCGGCGTCAAGTTCAAGGACGCCGACCTGGTCGGGATTCCCTATCGCATCACCATCGGCAAGAAGCTGCCTCAGGGGATTGTGGAAGTGGTGGAGCGGCGCAGCAAGAAATCTACCGATGTGGCCGTCGCCGGCGCCGCGGCCTTTGTGAAGAACTTGACATGAGCCCGGATTGGCAGGCGATCCGCGCCGAGTTTCCTGCTCTCGGCAATTGGACGTGTCTGAATACGGCGACCTATGGCCAGCTCCCAAGACGTGCGGTCGAGGCCGCGGGACGCCACTGGACGCGTCGCGACGAGCTCGCCTGCTCGGACTTCCTCGAGTGGTACGACGATATGCACCGGGTTCGCGACGCGATCGCGCGCCTGATCCACGCCTCGCCCGGCGACATTGCGTTCGTCCCCAACGCGGCGACGGGGCTGGCCATCGTCACCAGCGGCCTCGGCCTGAAACCCGGGGAGGTGGTCACGCTCGCCGATGAGTTCCCGAACAATCTCTACATCCCGGGGGGGCGCCAGGTCTGCTGGGAGCGTTTCTACGAATCGATTGACGCGCGAACGCGAATGGTGGCCCTCAGCGAAGTGAACTATTGCACCGGCTTCCGGCCTCCTCTCGAAGACATCGCGCGCTTCTTGCGCGAACGTAACGTACTGTTCCTCATCGATGGAACCCAGAGCGTGGGCGCATTGCAGTTCGACGTAGAGAAGCTTCGTCCGGACGTGCTGGTCGTCCACGGCTACAAGTGGCTCATCTCGCCCACGGGAGCGGGGTTTCTCTACGTTGCCCCGGATCTGCGGGAAATCCTCCCGCCGAACGTCACCGGCTGGCGCAGCCATCGCGCGTGGCGAGACGTCGATCGCCTGCACCACGGGACGCCGGTCCTCAAGGAGACGGCGGAGAAATATGAAGGCGGGGGTTTGCCGTTTGCGGATCTCTACGCTATGGAGGCTTCCGTCAATCTGCTGCTCGAGATCGGGCCGAAGGCCATCGAGCAGCGCGTGCGGGAGCTGGCCGGCTCGGTCCGACAGCGTTTGCTCCGCCTGGGAGCCGAAGCGCAGGAGACTGGTTCGCAGATCGTGGCCGCGAAGTTCCCTGGTCAGGACCCGTCGCGGCTGGCGCGCGAGCTCAAAGCCCGGCGCGTGCTGGTGTCCGCGCGCCGCGGCTATCTGCGCGTCTCGCCGCACTTCTATAACAATGAGGAAGACCTGGACCGGATGGAAGCGGAACTGCGGCGTCTGTTATAATCCGCCCATGCGCTTCTTACCATTCGTTGTGCTGATTCCGATGTTCGCCGCCGATCCCGCGGGATTCGTGATGTGGAAGGCGGGCGACCTCAAGGGCTACGAGAAGAAGCTCGCGCCAAAGGTGAACGAACACAAAGTGGCGAATGAGAACCTGGCGAAGCTGGGCAAATATCGCACGCTCGAAGTTCACCGCGAGGGCGACGGCGAAGTCGAGATTCACGAGAGCGACGCCGATCTCATGTTCATCAACTCCGGCGAGGGGACGCTGCTGCTGGGCGGCACGGTCATGAATCCCAAGAAAACCGGCACCGGCGAGATCCGCGCTCCCGTGATGAGGGGCGGCGAGATGAAGGCGCTGGCGGCGGGCGACGTCGTCTACATCCCCGCCAACGTTCCGCATCAAGTGATGGTGCCCGCCGGCAAGCAGATCACCTATTTCGTGGCCAAGGTCGAGTAGGATACCGAAGTAGCATCCCCACTGGTATCCTGAGGTGGAGGATACCCGTGGCTCGTGCGCAGACCATCATCAAGATTCCCGGTGAGCTGGCCCAGGAACTCGACCGGGTGGCGGGAACTGGCCGGCGCTCCGCTTACGCCGTCGATGTGCTCTGGCGGGACATCCGCCGCGCACGCCAGCGCGAAGCCCTGAAGGTGTCTTCCGGCGCATGGAAGGCCGAGAACCATCCCGAGTTGGCAAAGGGCGGAGCGGCGTACGTCGAGCAAATCCGTTCCGAACGAGACAGGCGTTTTGAGGCCGCTCTTCGGCGCGGCAAGCGTTGATGGCCACGATTCTGCTCGATACCTCAGTCATCTTCGATCACTTGAACGGGCGACGGGGCAGGACCGGGCACTTGGATCACTTGGTCGAGCAAGGCCACCTTCTCGCAGCCTGTCCCGTGAACATCACGGAAGTCTACGCAGGGATACGCCCCGGTGAGGAGATTGCAACGAGGCGGTTCCTCGACTGCCTCGAATTCTTTCCCATCACGCGGGAGATCGCCCGCACTGCCGGCCTTCTGCGCCGCGACTGGAGGCAGAAGGGCCATACACTCTCTTATACCGACGTCACCATCGCGGCCATCGCTTTGACCAACAGGCTGCCTCTGCTGACCGACAACCGGAAGCATTTCCCCATGCCGGAAATCCAGATCTTGCCCTTGCCGTGAGCGCTTACTTCTTCTCCCCGCCCGCCAGCCCCGTGCGCGCCAGAAATCCGGTGTCCAGCTTGCCCGCGATGAAGTCGGGATGCGCCAGGATGCGCTGGTCGAGCGGAATCGATGTGTAGATTCCCTCCACCACGAACATGCTCAGCGCGCGGCGCATGCGCGCGATCGCCTCGCTCCGGTCGGTTCCGTGCGCGATCAGTTTCGCCACCAGGGAATCGTAATACGGCGGAATCACGCCGTCGTGGTAGGCGGCGGTGTCGACGCGGATGCCCGCGCCGCCCGGCAGGTTGAACCCGGTAATGCGGCCCGGCGACGGCGCGAACGTCTCCGGATGCTCGGCATTGATGCGGCACTCGATGGCGTGGCCGCGGATCTCCACCGGCCCTCCTAAGATGTCGCCCAGCCGCTCGCCCGCCGCGATGCGGATCTGGCTCTTCACCAGATCCACGCCGGTCACCATCTCGGTCACCGGATGCTCCACCTGAATGCGGGCGTTGACCTCGATGAAGTACAGGTTCGAGTCCGCGTCCATCAGGAACTCCACCGTGCCCGCGTTGGTGTAGCCGATCGCCTTGAGCGCCGCGCGAAGGCGCTCGGAGATGCGCGCGCGCAGCTCCACGCCGACGGCCGGAGAAGGCGCTTCCTCCACCAGCTTCTGATGACGCCGCTGGATGGAGCATTCGCGCTCGCCCAGAATCTCTACTTCCCCGTGCTGGTCGGCGAGCGCCTGAAATTCGATGTGACGCGGATTTTCGACCAGTCTCTCCAGGTACATGTCGCCGCAGGAAAATGCCGCGGCCGCCTCGGCTTCAGCCCGCCCGAGCAACGGCTGCATCTCTTCCGCATGGCGTACGACCCGCATCCCGCGGCCGCCGCCGCCGGCCGACGCTTTCAGCATCACCGGGTAGCCGATCTCTCCGGCCACATCGAGCGCCTCCTCCAGGCTCTTGAGAATCCCCTTGGAGCCGGGCAGGATCGGCACGCCGTTTTCCTCCATTGCCATGCGCGCCTCCTGCTTCAATCCCATGCGGCGAAGAATCTCGGGCGAAGGTCCGATAAAGCGGAGACCGCTGGTCTCACACACCTCGGCGAAGCCCGCATTCTCAGATAGAAAACCGTAGCCGGGATGCACGGCGTCGGCGTTGGTGATTTCGGCCGCGCTGATCACCGCGGGGATGTCCAGATAGCTGCGCGCGCTCTTGGCGGGGCCGATGCAGATGGCCTCGTCGGCAAAGCGGGCGTGGAGGCTGTGGCGATCCGCCTCCGAGTAGACCGCGACGGTGCGGATTCCCAGATCCTTGCACGCGCAGATGACGCGCAGCGCGATCTCGCCGCGATTGGCGATCAGAACCTTCTTGAACATGTTCAGCGGGGACGAATGGAAAACAGCGCCTCTCCGTACTCCACCGGCCGTCCGTTCTCGACCAGCTTGGCGGCAATCACGCCCGCCACCTCCGCCTCGATCTCATTCATGAGTTTCATCGACTCGATGATGCACAGCACCTGGCCCGGCTCGACCGAGTCGCCCGGGCGGACAAACGGCGCCGCGCCCGGGGAGGGCGCGTCGTAAAACGTCCCGACGATCGGCGATCTCACCAGCACCTCCGCCACTTCGGGCTCGGGCGCTTTTGCCGCGGGGACCTTTACGGGCGGAGCGGCGGCCGGCGACGAGATCGCCGGCCCCACCCGGCTGATGCGAACGCGGTCCTCTCCGCGCTGCACCTCCAATTCGCCGACGCCGCTTTCGTTGAAGACTCGGAGCAGCTCTTTGATCTCTTCGATGGTCATCTATAGACGAACGAATTCCTTGGGGGTCGGCGTGAGCACTTCACAACCCGTTTCGGTGACGAGCACCGTGTCTTCGATCCGCACCCCGCCCAGTCCCTCGATGTAAGCTCCGGGCTCGATGGTGATGGTCATCCCCGCCCGGAGACGGGTCTTTTCCTTTCTGCCGATGCGCGGCATCTCGTGGATTTCCAGCCCCAGGCCATGTCCTGTCGCGTGCACGAACGCCTGGTCGAGCTTGTGGCGCTTGAGCACCTCCCGCGCCGCCTGGTCCACCCGGTTCGCCGTCACGCCGGGCCGCACCGCGTCGAGCGCGGCCAACTGCGCCTCGAGCACCGCGCGGTACATATCGCGAAGGCGTTTCGAGGGCGGCCCGGTCGACACTACGCGGGTCATGTCGCTGGCGTAGCCGTCGAGCATCGCGCCCATGTCAATCAATACTAGTTCATTCTCCTCGAGGCGATGCGCGGTGGCGCGGGCGTGGGGCAGCGCCGAATGCGGGCCCGCCGCGACGATGGTCTCAAACGCGGGCTTTTCCGCTCCCAGGATCCGCTGCTGGTATTCGAGCTCGGCGGCGATGTCCCGCTCGCTCGCGCCGAGCCTCACCCGCCGCATCGTGCGCAGATAGGCCTCGGAGTTGGCCCGAACGCTCCTGCGGACTTTCTCGATTTCGGCCGGCGACTTGACCATGCGCTGCTCGTCCACCAACTTTCCCGCGGGTTGAAGCGAGGAGCCCAGCGGCAGCGCCTCCTTGATCTTGGTGTAGTCTTCAAAGCTCAGCCAGGCGGGCTCGAATCCCACCTTCTTCAGCTTTTTCCGCTTGATCAGCCGGGCCACGGCGGCGGTGAGCGGACCCTTGGCCACGTGCACTCGAAGGCCCCTCATGCCCGACACTTCGACGCCGTAGCGCGGGTCGGTGAAAAAATGCGCCTCGGCCGGCGTCACAAGCATCAGGCCGTTCGATCCGGCGTAATCGGAAAGGTAGCGGACGTTCGCCGGCGAAGTGACCAGCAGGGCGTCTACCTTCTGCTCGCCCAGACGAGCCGAGACGCCCCGGCGCCGCTGTTCAATTTCCGTCAATCTGACAGTTTAACGTGTCGATAAGGTCAGCGTGAGCCGCTTTGCCGAACAAGCGCAGCGCCTGCTGGACGCCGCCGAGTCAGCCTCGGCCGCTGGCGAAGCCTGTTCGGACTTAACCGTCCTGATCAAACACGACGGCGGCATCCACATGCTGACGGATTCGGACTGGCCCCTGGATTCGCTCGCCTGGCACCATGGCGCGAAGATGGCCTATCGCGTCGGCCGGCGCCGCGGATCGGTGCGCGTGGAGGGCCGGGAGGGGTCGCGCACCTGCGTGCTCGAATCGGCCAATCCGAAACAGGTGGCCCGGATGCTGCTGGGCTCCGCCAGCTCCCCCAGGAGCTAACCCCAATACGGTTCACTTAAGGGGTGGCATCCCGACACTTCCCATACCACCGTATCTGGACCGTCGGTCCGAATCGTTGGTGGGAGGGGCTGTTATCGTCAGGAATCCGGCGCGGTGTTGGCCGGCGGCACCACCTCCGGGCCCCGGGAACAGGCAGCGAGCAGCGCGACCGCCAGCGCCGCAACCGGCATGGCAAAGCTGCGCCGCGATTGCGATCAAGTCTTCAAACGTGGGCTAATTTTGAATTTTAGCACCCATGTTCTGCTTGGTGATCTTCCAGGGCGTCTCGTGCCGCTTCGTAAGCGCGGCGAGCAACTCTTATTCGCCGATGAGCCAGATCGAAGTCTGAGTCCGCGGCTGAATTGTCGACAAGTATGATTAAGTCGCGGATGGACGCGCGCAAATTCTGAACGGCTGCCTGATGCTCGTGCTGCAACGAGTCGCGCTCTGCACACAGCACCTAATAAAATCCTATCGCGGCTCACGCCGCCCTTTCTAACCCCGTTCCTCGGCTTTGAGCGGGGCCACCAAGTCTGCCATGCGCGAAGTGAGTGGCCTCGCACCTCAAGGAAAGATCGGCGCAGCACCGCAAATATCCCGTATGGGTCCACTCACAGGCAGACACCGAACAGGCCGAACTCGAGAAAAGACTAGAAGACCCTCCTCTGATATAGGGCCCTCGGTTTGCTGGATCCTCTCCTTTGCGTATGCTGATTCCGCTTCAGCACTGACACAGAACCATTATGCTGATTCCGCTTCAGCAATGTCAAGAGGCAGTTGAAACAGCTAGCATCAATACTAGTGGCTCGCAAGACGGCGGTATCGAAATACCTGGCTGGGATCGGCCGCAAGGGCGGGAAAGCCAGCGGCAAGGCCCGTATGGAAAAACTCACGCCAGAGCAACGCGTGGCAGTCGCCAAGACGGCCGCCGCCGCCAGATGGGCGAAACCGGTTACCCAAGAAGATCTTAAGCAGCAATCAGTGCTTCAGGTCGCTGAATGGACGGCTGACCGCGTTGCACAGATGGGCGCGGAGAAGATCAACTCGAGGCTAGCGGACGGGGCGACGGTGAAGCCCGGGAAGCTGACGTTTGACAAGAGGCTAAAGATGGCGACGGCGGCGAAGAAGGCCACCGCGCGCCCCGCCGTACCGGTGGTGGCCGCAAAGAAAAGCAAAGCTCAGCCTCGATACCGACGTAAACCAAAACCTTAAGACTTGGAAGATACCGGCTAACGGCCTCACCGAGCGGTCATAAGGTAACAGTGGAGCAGATGCCGGCCGCACTACCTGGTTATGGCCGTGCGAGTTTGCTCAGCCGATCACAAATACGGCAACATGGGTCTTTATCGCGGTCGAGGATCAGAGCCGCGTGTTTCCCGCTCGCTGATCGTTCGCGCGATGCGATGAAGTTGTGGCCCAATGGCGAATCTCGGCTACGTTTCAGCACCCATGTTCTGCTTGGTGATGTTCCAGAGCGTCTCGTGCCACTTCGTAAGCGCGGCGAGCGACTCTTATTC
>JBGPLI010000179.1:0-11980 GCA_041486445.1 Bryobacteraceae bacterium | reverse complement strand
GCTTGTCGCGGCGTAGACCGCCAGCGGCGTCATGAGCACCAGAATCCTCGCGCTTTGCATCGGGACCTCCCTTGACCGTAATCTTCACTTCATTGTTGGTCCAGCAGCAATGATATCCGAAATTCCCGGCCTGCTCGCCCGAACCGTCGTCTACCACTGTCTGGAGAATATACTCGCCCGGCTCGCTGAAACTGGCCGTGGCAGAAGCCTTGCCATCGATGATGCGCGTCTTGGCCGGCGTGAACACGACCGAGCCCGGCCCGCGGTACTTGAGCCACGCCGCGGTCATGCCGACCGTTTTCCCCTGGCGTTTCGGAAGCCCGTCGTCGGTTGCGGAAATCGACACCGTGGCGGTGCCGGGAAGCGTAATCTGCGCCGGGGCCTCGACGCTCACCACCGGCGGCGTGTTGGAATCGATGCTCTCGCTGTTTCCACCGCGCGTGGTGCGCAGTCGGTCAATCATCCACACGGGATTGAGCGTGCCCGCCACCTGCTGGGTCTGGCCGTGCGCCGTGAGGGTCCAGATCAGTTTCTGGTCGCCAAAATCCTTGGGCACGGTCACCTTGAAAACGTCCTTATGCCGGCGTATGGCGAAGTGCGTCGGCTGGCCGCGATCCGGTCCCCCGGGCTCGAAGCTGTTGGCGGGGCCGACGGGAATATCGAGCTCTTCCTCGTAATTCCGGTTCATGTAGCCGAACCACATATTGAAAGAGCCGTCGGGGTTGATGTTGTACCCCTCGAAGACGGGCGCGACGCTTTGCCCCGTCCAGTGGCGAAGCTGTACGAGCTGCGCGCTCACCGGCTGGGAAACAGCCAGCGCCGCCAGCAGAGCTATCCTTGAAAAGTCCATGCGCCCTTCTCGTTTATCTTGGCACACATTACTCCCTGTCGCGCGGACGTCTCGCCGATTACTTATCGCATACGTGCTTGCAAATGCGCTGCTCTACAGTGTCCTGTTGCCGCTGTGGGAAGGCTTCGATGAGCCGTTCCATTTCGCGTATGTACAGCAGTTGGCGAACCGGCAAGGCTGGCCTGATCCACGCACGTCCCGGCTGTCGAGCGAAGTGGGGGCTTCCATTCTGCTTGCACCTGCGAGCCACATAGTGAAGCAGAACCTGCCGCAAGTCACGACCTATGCTGAGTATTTCTCATGGCCCGCTGTGAGAAGAGCCGAAGTGGTGCGCCAGTTATATGAAATTCCAGCAGAATTGCGGTGGCAGCCGTCGCAGTTCTTGAACTACGAAGCGCAGCATCCGCCCCTGGCCTATCTCCTGCTAGCTCTCCCCGAACGGCTTCTGGCTCGTGTGGCGCTTCCGGTTCGAGTGGCGTTATTACGGATCATCGCCGCAGTGACAGGGTCCCTTCTTCTGTTGAGCGGGGCGCAGCGGCTGTACTCGCAACTCGGGATCTGTGATTCCAATAGGGCGGTTGCGCTGTTCTGCCTTTTTTCTTGTCAAATGACGTGGGCCACTCTTGCTCACGCCGGAAACGATTGGCTCGCCGTGCCCATCGCGACCTGGACGCTGGTTGCTCTGAATCGCTTCGATACCAGGCGGACTCTTGGCGCCGCTGCCGTCACAGCCGTCATTCTCGCGGCGGGATTACTGACCAAAGCCTATTTCCTCGCTTTCGTGCCTTTGTTTATCGGCCTATGCGCGTTGCGAAGGCGCTGGCGGGGACTTGCGCTTGCATCCGTTATCCTCTGCGGACTGGCCGGCCCCTGGTACGCCCGGAATCTCGTTCGTTACGGCGTCCTCACGGGAACAACGGAGTCGCGCGGTGGCGTAGACTTGCATGCGGTTCTGAACGCGGCGCCTACGCTGCACTGGTCCACAGTGATCCCGTCGAGTGTCCGCTCCTCGC
Organism: Bryobacteraceae bacterium; assembly: GCA_041486445.1. Taxonomy (GTDB): domain Bacteria; phylum Acidobacteriota; class Terriglobia; order Bryobacterales; family Bryobacteraceae; genus Palsa-187. The sequence continues at coordinate 10,117 of JBGPLI010000179.1, read as the reverse complement.
TATGGACGGGTAACAACACTTCCTTGACGTTCTCGAAAAACACACTGAACCTGTTGATCGGTACCGGCTTGCTGGCCTTGCTCCTGTGGGCGGCAAGCCGCCATGCGAATCCTGAATGGATCACCTTTTCTTACTGCGCCTTATTCGTGCTTGCACTTGGATACGAGGCTACCGTCATCCATATCTATGCTCAGGGGGCTCCTACGGCGGGTCCAAGCCCCTGGTACGCACAGGTCCTCTCGGCTCCTCTTTCGGGCTTGGCGTTGCTCGGCGCATCTCGAGGTAAGACGCTCGGCAGGCTCGCCGCTGCTTTCCTGGTCGTGCTGTTCGGATACATACTCGCCGCGACCTATGCAGTCAAGTTGATCCCGCTCTACGGAGGGTATGAGGGCCGCACGTCCCTCGTTGAGGTGGGAATGCTGTATGCTCACCGGCTAGGAATGTTGACGGCAAATCTGGATACGGTTACGCTCGCGCCCGCAGCCGCTGTGTGGGTGTTAGCCGGCGTTACCATCACACTGGCGATCGTTCAACAAATCGTCCTGATCTTCTGGATGTTTTCTCGAAACGAAGGGCAGTCCAGGCGTCAGGACACTGGTACCTGACCGCTGCGATAGGCGGCCAGCACCGATTCCGCCGCGCCCGCAGCCACCACCCGGCCATGATCCAGCCACAGCGCGCGCCCGCACAGCATGGCCAGTAATTCGAGCGAGTGAGAAGCCAGCATAATCGTCTTGCCCTCGTTCTGGAATGCGCGGATTTTGTCGAGGCACTGCGCCTGGAACGCCTGGTCGCCCAAGCCGAGCACTTCGTCGATCAGCAGGATGTCGGGATCGGTGCACGCCGTCACCGCGAAAGCCAGGCGCAGCGTCATGCCCGCGGAATAGTTGCGCACCGGCTCATCGATGAACTCGCGCACGCCGGCGAATTCGACGATCTCATCGAACCGCGCGCCGGTCTCGCGCCGGGAAAGCCCGAGCAGCGCCGCATTCACGCGCACGTTCTCGGCGCCGGTCAGATCGAAATGGAACCCCGCGCCCAGGTCCAGCAGCGCTCCCACGCGGCCCTCGACGTGGATGTCCCCGGAGTCGGGTAGAGTCAGTCCGGTGGCCAGATTCAAGAGCGTACTCTTTCCCGCTCCGTTGGGCCCGATCAAGGCCAGACTCTCGCCCTGCGGCAGCTCGAAGGAGATATCGTGCAGGGCTTCGAAACGCTGGCGGCCGGAAGGCCGCACCATCTCGACCAGCCTGTCGCGCAGCAGCATCCGCGCGGCGCGGTGAGCGAACGTCTTGGTCACGTGATCGAAGCGAACGGCCGCGGCCATGTTCAAATATGCTCGTAGAACCGCGCCTTGAGACGCCCGAAAATCAATAACCCAACGGCCAGGGTGAACGACGCGGCGATCACCAGGTTGAGGACCAGCGACATCGGCGGCGGGATCCCGTCGATCAAAATGTTGCGCATCGCCAGCACCAGCGCGGCCACCGGGTTGAATTTGTAGACCTCGACGTATCTCTGCGGGATGATCGAAAACGAGTAGAAGATCGGCACCAGCCAGAACAGCACCATGTTGAAAGACTCGACCACGTAGCGGGTGTCGCGGATGAACACGTTGATCGCGCTCGAGCCCAGCGCCAGGCCGCACACAAACGTCATGTACAGCGCCCAGACCACTGGCAGCCACACCCAGGCGATCGACGGGCGCAGTCCCGAAAGCAAAGTCAGCGCGATCAGCAGCGCGATCTGGATCATCAGGTGCACGCCGTTGGAGAGAACCGCGGCCACCGGGACCACCTCGCGCGGAACCGGCACGTGTTTCACCAGAGGGGCGTTCATGACAATGGAAGTCGTGCCGGTGGAAAATGCGCCGATGAAGAAATTATAAGGTACCAGGCCGCATAAAACGAACAACGGATACGCCGGTTCGCTCTGGCCTCCGAACACGTGGCGGAACAGAAAGGTCAGCACGCCCATCATCACCAGGGGATTGATCAGCGACCAGAGCACCCCCAGCGACATGTTCCGGTAACGGATGCGAAAATCTTTCATCACCAGGTTCTGGAACAGGTAGAGGTAATCTCCGTGCCATTTTCGCCTTGCCATTCGAGCTTCAGTATACAATGTGGTCGGAGCTGGCCTTGCCGATTGGGATGGATACGCCCCTTGCCAAGCCGAGGTGCATCAGGATTTACCTAGCGAATCAGGCGCGCCCACGGCGTAAAACGTCCATCAAAATGGTCGATACTTTCCTCGGGGAGATAAATCCCCCGAGCCGGACACACGAAGACAAATGAAGGTCAACGATCCCAACCTCTCCTCACCCCCTTCTCTCGGAACCGGCAGGAGCCAGGAAGCTGAGAAGGCGGGCCCGTCGCCGCGCCACGGGAATCCGCAAGGCAACGTTCAGGCTCCCCGCGACGACGTTCATCTGTCGGAGCTGGTGCGGAGTCTCCGCTCGCTCGCGGCGGATTCGCCGGAGCGCCAAGCGAGACTGGAGGAGATCGCACGGGCCTACGCCAAAGGCACCTATCAGGTGGACGAGCAGGCGACGGCCTCGAAGATCATCGACGATGTTCTCGGGGATTTCTAAAGCGCGCCGGCGCGGCCGGCCATGACGAGAGCTGAGAGCGCTCCGCAACGAGCTGAAACGCGCTCACCGTCTGATTGAGCGTGCCGCGTCGCGTGAGAAATGCGGGCTAGCGCGGTAAACCAAACCCGACTTGCACATCTCGCACCTCACCGGAATCGCCCACCACGGCCTTCGCCTCCAAACTTGGGTCTTGCGGCGTTCCGAATCGCAGATCGATCAGCTCGACGCGCGTTCCATCCACCACCGGCGTGATCTTCAAAAAGGGCAGTTGGCTGAATCTTCCGAGAACCTGGAAGGCGGGCGTGCGGCGCGCGGCCTCGATGGCCGCATCGGGCGGCGGCGGCGTTTCGGTGCGGCCGGCGGTCGGATCGAACGGCGCCGACAGATCGACCGGCACCAGCGTGATGAAACCGTCTCCTTCGGCCACTCCGCGCCACAGCCACGGATTCGACCCACGGGGAACGACCGTGATCCGCCGCGCGGCGGATCCGTTGAACAGCCGCGCGTCCATCATCGCCACCGCGCGCGCATGCGCCGTGTAACGAACGCCTTCGTAAGCCATCAGCGCCAGCAGCGCGAACCACGCCCAGCCTCGGCGAGGAGAGGCACTGGGCCGCTCACCGATCTCCGAGCTCACCAATCGGGCCAGCGCGGGCGCGGCGAGCGCCAGAAACAGCACGCCCCAAATCCATAAATCGACGACATTGGTGATATCCAGGCGCGGCCATCGCTCCGAGAACGGCAGCAGCAGGCGGACGCCGTAGACGTTAGTGGAATCGAGCATCACGTGGCTCAGCACGCCGGCGAGCGCCGCAAGATAGGACTGCCATCCGAATTTCGCCCGCGCCAGCAACATCGGAAGCAGCGCCACGACGGGCGCGAACGGCAGAGCGTGCGTGTAGCCGCGATGATACTGGAGATACGTGATGGTGCCGCCGAACCACGAGAGCGCGTCGATATCCGGCGCGTTGGCGGCGAGCATCATCATCCCGGCGCCGCGCGGCGTGGTCCGTTCCAGCCCCGCGCGCGCCATCATCAGCCCGACCAGCGTGTGCGTGAGGTTGTCCATTCCGGTTATCGGTAAGCGGGCGGCGCCAGCAGCGTGAGCGCGTCCGGAACGATTTCGAAACGTGCCGGAAGCTTGCCTGCGTATTCGCCGTCGACTTGCAGGTGCGCGTCGCCGGAGAACTCCGCGCAGGTTGCATGAACGGTATGCACGCCGCGCATCTTCTGCACGCGGCCCATCTCGACGCCCAGCATGTACCAAGCGTAGCGCAGCGGATTCGATCCTTCGAATAGAACGATCTCGAAGTCGTCGCGGAGCAGGGACGCGCCGCTGGCGATCTCCAGGTCGCCGCCGTAGTTGCGCACGCGGCTGACCAAAGCGAAGCCGCACCGCGCCGTGTTCCCATTCACGCGGACGTCAAACTGGCCGATGCGGCCGGCGATCTGCGCCAGGCCTCCCAACCAATACGCCAGCTTGCCCGCTCTCGCCTTCAGTCCGGAGCTCAGATCGTGGACGATCTTGGCGTCCAGACCCACGCCGCCCATGCACAGGAAGTGACGCACGTCGCCCCGTGCGTCGCACATCCGGCCGGCCGCGACGCACTGCTCGACCGCGCCGTTCAGCCTGCCCGCCGCCTCAATTACGTTCGAGCCGAACCCCAGCTCCATCGCCAGCACGTTGGCGGTTCCGGCCGGCAGCACGCCCAGCGGAACGCGGGAGCCGATCATGGCGTTGGCCGCTTCGTTGATGGTGCCGTCGCCGCCCAGCACCAGAATCAGGTCGGCGCCTTCGGCGATGGCATGCCGGGCCAGGTCCGAAGCGTGTTCCGGCTCGCGCGTGGCCATGCAATGCGGCTTCAGATTCACGCGCTCCAGCGCCTCGGTGGTACGTTGGAGAATGCGCGGGTGCCGTTGGATCTTTCCAGCGGTGGGGTTGTAGATGAGGACTGGCTGCCGGTACGGTAGTATCCGTTCATTATAACTTCAAGTGAGTACGGTCTCCAAGAAAATCGAGGATTTGCGCGAAAAGCTGCGCCACCACGAGCACCTGTACTACGTGCTCGACGCACCGGAAATCAGCGACGCCGAATACGACGCGATGATGCGCGAGCTTCAGGCGCTGGAGCAAGCGCATCCCGAGTTCGCCGCCGAGGATTCGCCGACGCGGCGTGTGGGCGGCAAGCCGCGCCAGGGATTCGTCAAGGTGGCGCACTCGGGCCCGATGCTCAGCCTCGATAACGCGCTCAACGAGGCCGAGCTGCGCGACTTCGACCGCCGCATCCGCGACCTGTTGCCGGGCGAGCCATTCGCCTACGTCGCCGAGCTGAAGCTGGACGGCTTGTCGCTCGCCGTGCATTATCGCCAGGGAAGATTCGCGCAGGCGGTGACGCGAGGCGACGGGACCGTGGGCGAGGATGTCACCGAGAACGTTCGCACCATCCGGTCCGTGCCGCTGCGAGTGAAACCGGCCGCGGAAACCTGGGAGGCGCGCGGCGAAGTGGTGCTGAACCGCCGCGCGTTTGAACGCCTCAATGCGGAGCGCGATGCGGCCGCCCTGCCCCGCTTCGCCAACCCGCGCAACGCCGCAGCCGGATCGCTGCGCGTGCTCGATCCGTCGATCGCCGCTGCGAGGCAGCTCGAATACTTCACCTACTTCCTGGCGCCGGGCCGCGACACGCAGTGGCAGTCGCTCGAAGCGCTGAAGCAGATGGGGTTCAAGGTGAACCCGCATCGCCGCCTGTGCCGCGACGTGGATGCGCTGCTGGAGTTTTTCCGTGAATGGGAAGAGAAGCGCGATTCCCTTCCCTACGAAATCGATGGCATCGTGGCGAAGGTCGATTCGGTCGACCAACAGCGCCGCCTCGGCTGGACGGCGAAGGCGCCGCGGTGGGCCATCGCCATCAAGTTTCTCGCGCGCCAGGCGGAAACCGTAGTCGAGGACATCCAGGTGAGTGTGGGCCGCACCGGCGCCCTGACGCCCACGGCGTACCTTCAGCCGGTGAACATCGGCGGCGTCACGGTTTCGCGCGCAACCCTGCACAACGAGGACGAAATCCAACGGCTGGGCGTCGAAATCGGCGACCGGGTGCTGGTCGAGCGCGCCGGCGATGTCATCCCCAAGGTGGTGCGGGTCGTCAGTAAGGGCAAGGAGCGCCACCCGTTCCGGATGCCCCGCGCATGTCCTGTGTGCGGAACCGAGGTGGTGCGGGCGGAAGGCGAGGCCGCCAGCCGGTGCATCAACACCAATTGTCCGGCGCGGCTCAAGGAGTCGGTTCTGCACTTTGCCGCGCGCGGCGTAATGGATATCGACGGCCTCGGCGAGGCGCTGGTGGATCAACTCGTGGACACGGGTTTGGTCGCCAACGTCGCCGATCTCTACCGTTTGAAACTGGACCATCTGGTGGAGCTCGAGCGGATGGGCGCGAAGTCCGCCGAAAACCTGCTCAAGAATATCGACGCGTCGCGCCGCTCGCCCCTGCCGCGGATTCTGAACGGCCTGGGCATTCCGTTCGTCGGCGAGCGCACCGCGCAGATCCTGGCCGAAACTTTCGGCGATCTCGACAAGATCGCCTCGGCGGACGAATCGGAGTTGCAGAAAGCGGAAGAGGTCGGACCCAAGGTATCGGAGAGCATCCGGAGATTTTTCGCGCAGAAGCGCAACCGCGAGCTGGTGGCGCGCCTGCGCCAGGAGGGTTTCAATTTCAGCTACGCGGTGACCCGGAAAACCGGCGCTCTGAAGGGCGTGACCTTCGTGCTCACCGGCACACTCCCCAATCTTTCGCGCGAGGAGGCCAAGCAGCGGATCGAGGCCGCGGGCGGCAAGGTGACCGGCTCGGTGAGCAAGAAGACCGGCTATCTGGTCGCGGGCGCCGATCCCGGCTCGAAGCTCGACAAGGCGACCGAATTAGGCGTGAGAGTGATCGATGAAGCCGGGTTGCTGGAGATGATGGGATAGCCGATGCGCCACTTCCTCGATGTGCTCGTGTCCTGGGGTCCGCTGGGAATCCTGGCGCTGTCGGCGATCGAGTCGGTGGGCATTCCCAACCCCGGGGGTACCGACTGGCTGTTGCTGGTGCTGACGATCGCGCGTCCGGCCGATGCCGTCGTCTGCGCGGCGATGGCCGTGATCGGCTCTCTTGCCGGCAGCGTTATTTTTTTCGAAATCATGCGCAAGGGCGGCGAGCGATACCTGGCGCGCAACACTGCCTCCGGACGGGGCCTGCGCTTGCGCGCCTGGTTCCTGCGCTACGGTCTGGTGACGGTGTTCATTCCCGCGTTGCTGCCGATTCCAATTCTGCCATTCAAAGTTTTTGCCGCCTGCGCGGGAGCAATGAGGGTCCCACGCGGACGTTTCCTGCTGGTGCTGGCCGCGGCCAGAATCCCTCGCTACGCGGGCCTGGCATACTTGGGAGCCAGCCTCGGCGAGAACTCGGGCCCCTGGCTCAAAGACCACATCTGGCACATGCTGGCGCTTGCCGCGCTACTGTTTCTGATGCTCTACGGGGTGATTCGAAGGGCCGGGCGGACGCGTTTGGATCTAGCCGACCGAATTTCTACGGAACCAGGGTAGTGATTGTGGCGCCGACCAATTTATACTAAGCAGGAACGAGAAGCCCGGCTGCCAGCAGCGGGCTTCGAGGGGGTTCGATGAACCGTTTCTTCGTAAAGATCCTCGCCGCGGACGCTGTGGCTCTGCGGCGCTTGCAGAAGTTCGACTTCGATCTGTTTCGACCCACAGCCCGTGTGACGAAGGACAAACGGGCGACCATCGAGGGACTGTTGACGATGGATCAAATCGAAAAGCTGGTTCTCGACGGATATCAGGTCCTGGTCGAAGAAGAAGTTTCCAAAAGAGCTCATGGGCGGAGACAAATCCTGACGCTCGAAGAATGGCGAGCCGAGAGGAAGATCTGATATGGGCTTCTATCTTCACTCCGACGGCATCGACGTTGTCCTTCAGATCATCCAAGGCGCGTTCTCCGACATTTGCCAGCTCATCACTCTTCCGGAACAGTCGATCGAGGGCCGCACGTGCCACGCGCTCAAGATCGGAACGGGCGGCGGAACCCGGACCGGCGTTCTGTTCACGGGCGGGGCTCACGCCCGCGAACTGGTCAACCCGGACCTGCTCGTCAACTGGGCTTACAACGTCTGCACCGCCTACACTAACGGCACCGGTCTTCATTTCGGTCCGAAATTTTTCGATGCCAACACGATCCGGGTGATTGTCGAGGGCCTGGATGTGTTCGTCTTTCCGCTCATCAATCCGGACGGGCGTGAATATGTCCTGAACTCGGATGACATGTGGCGGAAAAACCGGAATCCCAATCCCGGGTTGCCCTGCCCCGGTGTCGACATCAACCGCAATTACGACTTCTTGTGGTCCAGCATCATCGGGCAGACCAGCAACAACTCCTGTAGCCTGGAATTCCACGGCACATCCACGTTTTCCGAACCCGAGACACGCAATGTGCGCAGCCTGCTCGATACCTTCCCGAATATCGAGTGCATGATCGACCTTCACTCTTTTTCCGAGCTGATTCTGTTTCCCTGGGGCGACGACGAGAGCCAAACGACCGACCCTTCGATGAATTTCCAGAACCCCGCCTTCGATGGACTGCGCGGAGTGAAGGGAGACACGGTTTACAAGGAATACATCGACGCCGCGGATCAGAGTCATTTCGTGAAAGTCGCCAACCGTATGCGCGACGCGATTGCCGCGGTGCGCGGGCACAGGTACACGGTAGAGCCGGCCGTGGGTGTATACCCCGCTTCGGGAATTGCCAACGACTACGGCTACAGCCGGCACCCGACGGACGGGAGCAAACGCAAAGTGTTCGCCTACACCCTGGAGACCGCCAGGGAATTCCAGCCGCTGGAGCCGGAAGCGCTGCAAGTGATCAAAGAGGTGAGCGCCGGCCTCGTCGAGTTCTGCAACCAGTGCCTGTGTCCCGTCGATATCCTCTCTTCCGGCATCGGCCGGGTGGCGCGGCTCGACCGCATGCGCGCGTTCCGGGATCGCGTCATGCTGGCCCAGCCTTCCGGCCGCCGTTATGTAAACCTCCTCGAGACCCACACGGTGGAGATCATCCGCTTGATCGCCGCCGATGCGAATCTCCGAAAGGCGGCGATCGGTGTCTTGCAGAAGCTGGCCGACGTAGTGGTTCCCGCGCGCGGCGCCTCACGTACGATTCCGGCGGGCTTGCTCAAAGCCACCGGGGAACTGTTCAAGACGGCCGGCAGGAAGGCCAGTCCGAAACTTAAGAAGACCCTGGCGACGCTCCAGAACGAGCTCAAGTTTTTCAAGGGCCAAACCGCGGAGGGTGGTCTGAAGAAGGCGAACGCCCGCAGCAAGTGATTTAATGGAAGTAGACGCGGATGCTGGCGATTCAATCCATCACCGAAGAAATTGCGGAGCTGAAGCTGGTCCGCAAGGCCGCCATCCTGGCTCATCATTATCAGGACACGGAGATCCAGGAGCTGGCGGACGCCGTCGGCGACAGTCTGGAGCTGGCGCGCCGCGCACGCGATTTCGACGGCGACGTCATCGCATTCTGCGGCGTCTGGTTCATGGCCGAGACCGCGAAGGTGATCAACCCGGAGCGCATCGTCGTGGTTCCGGACCGGCAGGCCGGATGCAGCCTCGTGGACAGTTGCCCGGTGGAAGAGTTGCGGGCGTGGCGGCGGAACCATCCCGATCACGCCGTGGTCGCCTACATCAACACGTCGGTCGAGGTGAAGGCCGAAAGCGATATCCTGTGCACCTCCCGCAACGCCGTGAAGATCGTGAACTCGATCCCCGCGGACCGGCCGGTGCTGTTCCTGCCCGACCTGAATCTGGGCAATTGGGTGCGCCAGCAGACCGGCCGCAAGAACATGAAGATCTGGCAGGGCGCCTGCATCGTTCACGCGACTTTTCCCGCCCGCCGCCTGGTCAAGGCGCGCGCCGAGCATCCGTCGGCGCTGGTGGCCGCGCATCCCGAATGCCCCGGCGACGTGCTGGCGATGGCCGACTTTATCGGTTCCACCTCGGCGATCGTCGACTGGTGCGCCAGCCAGGACGCCGGGGAGTTCATCGTCATGACCGAGAGCGGCGTCCGGTATTCGCTCGAAAAACTCGCCCCTGCGAAGAGGTTCCATTTCCTCGCCAACGAACAGTGCAATTGCAGCGAGTGCCCTTACATGCGGCTGAACACGCTCGAAAAGCTCCGCGACGCGCTGCGCGAGCTGCGGCCGCGGGTCGAAATCTCGCCCGATCTGATTCGCCGCGCGCGTGCGCCCATCGAAAGGATGCTGGCCGTCGGATGACCCCACTCATCGATAGTTTCGGCCGTCTGCACGACAATCTGCGCCTGAGCGTGACGGACCGGTGCAACATCCGCTGCTTCTACTGCATGCCGGAGACGGACGTGAAGTTCCAGCCGCGCGAGCAATTGCTGACGTTCGAGGAGATCGAGCGCTTCGTGCGCATCGCGGTCACGCTCGGCGTCAGGAAGCTGCGCATCACCGGCGGCGAACCCT
>JBGPLI010000178.1:0-12013 GCA_041486445.1 Bryobacteraceae bacterium | reverse complement strand
TCAGACGAGAAGATCGATCAACTGAGACTCAAGCGCCACAAACTACACCCGGAATGGAACTACACACTCCTGCCCCGCGCCTAACGAAAGAACCCGCTGAATCCGCATATTGTACATATTATTGTTTAGCAGGCCCTTAGCCTTCGGATGCGCCACCAACTCGGCATGGACCGGAGCACAAATGACGAGTCCGCCGCTGCGCAGCGCCTCGCCAAGAAAACCCGAGATTGCATGCGCCAAAGGCTCTGCCGACCAAAGGGCGGAAATGACGTTCGTGTCGATCGCGGTTCTCACTTCCTGGCTGGCCCCTCATCGCGCAGCTCGCGCAGCCAGTCGTTGATCTCCTGTTTCCCTCCGCGGAAGGTCCCGAGCACACCGGCGTACTTAGCGAACGGATTCGCCGCTGTCCGGCGGCGCCGGATGACCGTACGGCCGCCTTCGGCGAGAAACTCGAGGCGGTCGCCCTCCTTGAGGCCGAGGCGCAAGCGGATCTCCTGGGGTACGGTGACCTGTCCTTTGCTCGTAACGCGGCTAGAGTATGCTTTCCTTACCATATAGTAAGGATAGCAGTCCTTACTCCTCTTCCGGGTCCGCCTCCAGTTCCTGCCAGTACTGCTCGATGGCTACGCGCACCAGGTGGGACCGCGTGCGCACGCCGGTTTTGGTGAACAGTTGCTGAATCACGCTCTTGACGAGCGGCTCGGAAACGCCCAGCGAATTTGCGATTTCCTTGTTCGCCTGTCCGGCGAACACTCCGCGCAGAACCTGGCGCTCGCGCGGCGTCAGAGGGCGCGGAGTCGTGACGGCGGACTCGACCTTTTCGAGGATGGCATTGCGGGAGGCTGCCAGGAGTGGATTGTTCCCGGTGGCGACGTCGCGAATCGTTTCGATCAGAAACTGCGGGCGCTCCTGCTTGAGGACGATGCCCGCGCATCCCCGCTGTAGCAGACGGGTGGCCTCAAATCTGCTCACGCCGGCAGTGACCACCAGCACCTTGCCGGCGAAGTTTTCCTCGCGGGCCAGATTCAGAAATGCTCCGCCCTGCTGCAGGCCGAGGTTGATGTCCAGAAGCACGATATCGACCGGGGTCTCCCTCAGAATCCGGATGCCGTCCTCGACGGTAGCGCATTCCCCCACAACCTGAAAATCCGGCTGACCCGCGAGCATGCGCGCGATGGCCTCCCGGAACAGCGAGTGATCGTCGATCATCAGAATTCGAATCATTCCGAGGCAACGGCGCTCTTCTCGCTCGCCAGGGCGGGCAGCTCCACGACGAAGCAGCATTCGCCGGGGCGTTGCGTGTGGTGGAGCTCGCCGCCAAAGGTCCGGACGATCGCGCGCGACACGAACAAACCCAGGCCGGTGGCCGAAGCGCCGGCTTGAAACGGACGGAACAGCGTTTCCGCCGACGAGATGCCAGGTCCGTTATCGGAAAACCGCACGACTACGCTCCCGGCCAGCTCATACGCGGCGATGGATAACCGCCCATCCGGCCTTCCTTGCAGCGCGCTGCAGCTGTTCTTGACCAGGTTGAGGAACACCTGCAGAAGACCCGAATGTTCCGCGCGCACGTTGGGGAGCTCCGGCGCGACCTCCCAAACGATCGCCGTCTCGGTCTCGTCGGCGGCGGGCGCAACGATGGTTCGCAGCTCCTGAAGCAGGCCGGTCACATCCAGGCCCTCCAGGGACTCTTCGCTGGTTTCCGACAGCTCCGCGGAGGACAGCTTCAGGATGCCTTCGATGACGTGGCCGAGAGCCTTGAAATCCGTGCTGTCTTGAAGGCCGGGGCTGTTGCTCGCGTTATCGTGGAGCACCGCCGCGGCGGCTGCCAGGTTTCGCAGCTCGTGGGAAACGGCGCCGACAATGATTTTGGAGTGACTCAGAAGTTGCCGGAGGCCGCTCTCTTCCCGGTCTCGAAGCTGCTCCGTCGTGTCCGACAAGATGACGGACATGCGGGGACCGGAAGCGCTCTCATAAGTCGAGACCCACATTTGCGAATAGAACGCCTCGCCGTCGCGTCGGCGTCCGCTGGTTTCCATCATGGTTCGCACCAAATGCACCACCTGCCTGGATTTCACCAGCTTGGCCAGCAGCGGAAGGTAGTTCTCGATCAGATCCCCCTCCGGCGAACCGGAATCGAATCCCAGCATGCGCCGGGCCGCGCCATTGGCCATATCGATCCTGCCCGCGGAATCGACCGTGAGCACAGCCGCCGGACTCCCCTCCACCAGCGCGCGCGCTTCCTTTTCGGCGTCCTGCTTCTTGCGAAGCAGCTCCGCGGCCATCCGCCGGTTCCGCACCAGCTCGCCCGCAAACAATCCGCCTCCGCTGAACGCAACCAGACTCAAAGCCACCCGCGCGGGTGCATTCCCTTGCCAGGCGAGCGGTCCAAACGATTCCCGCAGCAGTGCGGTGGCGATCGCCAGCAGAAAAATCGACCCGCGTGAGACGAATGCGGCCGCCACCAGCAGCGGAAGAAAGAAAAAGCCTCCCAGCGGAGCGTCCGGCCCCACGTATCTTTCGCTGGCCGTGAGCGCGGCAATGCCCAGGCCGCATCCGGTCAGAACCTTGAGGCGGTCTTTCCGCGAGATGGGATTGGTGAGATTGATCGCCACGGATCATCTCAATGATAGCGCCGGGCGAGGAGGGTACGGCGTCAAGAAAGTACTGTGACTCCAAGCCGTGCGGACATCCTATCCGAAAGATAGCTTGGCACCAGCCCCCAAGTATGGTTCACTGAGATGCGACGCTCGGTGATGCTCGCCGGCGCTTAGACGCACGGCTACCAGTTACCTACCGCAGAGGCTACGTGTCCCCTCCGAGCACTGAGCCTTCAGGCGGGAAGCCCGTGTTGCCGGGCGTCGCGAAAATACCAATGCTCCGATGATTCAAGCGGGCGGGACGCCGGTCCCGCCCGTTCTTTTTCCCGTTCCCCCGCGAAGCGGCCTTCACTTCGCGCAGCCTTTGCGAGCCTCCTCAAACTGGTTGAATAGCCGCGACGAGCCGGCTCCGGCCAGAGTCTTCATCACGTGGCCCTCGCCCTTCTCGACCGTGATCCGGACCGTGTAGCCCTTAGCGCGAAACTGCTTGGCCTGCGCGTCCATATCCTCCTGCCATCCTGTGTCCAGTTCTCCGACGTGCATATTGATGCACATTTTGGAAAGCGCACCGATGCGCGCCGGGGTCGCTTCGATCAGATAGCCGGGGAAGCCGGTTACGGACAAAAAGTATTGGGGATGGAGGGCCGCGATGTGGAACGCGCTGATACCCCCGTTGGAGATCCCGGCGATGTGAAGCTTGCCGTCCTGGATCTTGTAGTCGTTCAGAAGCTGGTTCAGGAATTCCGGAAAGACCCGCTCGCTTCCCTCGAAGAACAAGACTCCCTTCGGCGCGGCGGGAATTACGACGATGTAGCCGCGCCGCTGCGCCTCGTCACGGAAGTTCCGCTCCACCATGCCGTCGACGATGTCCATGGTCTGCGATCCGCCGGGAAAAGCGATCACACCCGGATAGGCTTTGGCGGGATCGTAGTGATCCGGCAGGATCACCCGGTATTCGACGGTGGTGCCACCGATGTTCTTGCTCTTGCGAAGCACTTCGCCGGCCGCGAACGGGCTGGCGAACATCCACACCGCCGCGGCGGCGGGCAACATCCGAATCCATGACATATGCGGGCGTCTCATGCATCGTCTCCTTGCGCACCAGTGTTGCAGGTTTTGCAGTATAGTTGGACGAGCTTCATGAAACTTACACTCATAATCGCCGGACTGGGGATAGGCTGCCTGCTCGCGGACAACGAGCTCAGCCAGAAGACTCAAATAACCAATACGCAGCGGGTGGATTTCGCGTCCGGGAAAGCGCTCAGGCTGGAGAACTCGACCGGCGAACTGATGATCGTCGGCTGGGACCGGCCCGAGGTGGAGATCACCACGGTCAAGTCCAGTCCGGGCGAGTACGACGCGCGAGAGCGCGCCAAAGCCGCGCAGGAGCTGGATCAGGTGAAGATCGCGGTGGACCGGCGCGGCGATGAGCTGGTGATCGCGACCAGTTATCCCCGGCACAAAGCCTTCCCGCCTCCCTTGCCTACGGGCGCTCGCTTCGATCTGGAATATTACATCAAAGCCCCGCGCGACGTCAGGCTCACCGTCGCTCACGACGCCGGCGGCGTGCATGTCGACGAGTTCACGGGCGACATCAGCGTAACGGCGCGGCGCGGCGAAATCACGCTGCGGCTGCCCGGCGACGGCCAATACGCGATCGACGCAAAGAGCAAGTGGGGCGACGTGATTTCCGATTTCCCAGGGCAGGGGAAATTCAAACTGTTGTTCGCCGGCCATGAGTTCACGGGCGGAGCGCCAACCGCCGCGCACAAGCTCTCGCTCAAAATCGGATACGGGGACATCATCATCTGGAAAACGATGAGACTGCCGGCGTCCGCCCCGCCGGCCCGGTAATGCACGACGATCTCTACGAACACAGCCACATAACCGAGGCCGAGCGCGAGGGGATCGCGCACTCCATCTGGCGGCAGGAAACCGTGGAGATGAACACGGTCGGCATCGACATCGGCAGCTCCACTTCGCATCTTCTGTTTGCAAGAATCCGGTTGCAGCGCGAGACGCAGGCGCTTTCCAGCCGTTTCACGGTGACGGATCGCCGCGTAACGTGGCGGTCGCCCATCGCGCTCACGCCGTTTCTTCCCGACGGCTCTATCGACGCCGGGCAACTCTCCGGATTCATCCAGGAGGCCTATCGTCAGGCTGGCCTTGCGCGGCGCGACATCGATAGCGGGGCCGTGATTCTTACGGGCGAAGCCATCAAGCGGAACAACGCCAGGGCGATCGACGAGTTGTTCGCCGAAGAGGCTGGGAAATTTGTGTGCGCCACCGCGGGCCATCGGCTCGAGAGCGCGCTCGCCGCGCACGGCTCCGGCGCCGTGAGGCTCTCGAGGCAGCGGGGACAGTGCCTGCTGCACGTCGATATCGGGGGCGGAACGACGAAACTCGCTCTGATCGACAAGGGAAAGATCGTGGGTGTCGCCGCATTCGCCGTGGGCGGCCGTCTGCTGGCCCAGGATGCGAGCGGAGCCTGGACCCGCATCGACGATGCGGCACGGCTCGCCGCCGAGGATCTGGGCCTGCCGGCGGACCCGGCATCGATGGACAGCCTGGAGGCACGGCGGCGCATCGCACACCGTCTGGCGGAGGTCGCCATAGATTACATTCTGGGATCGCCTTTGGATCGCCTCGGCGTTTCGCTTCAATTGACCGCAGCGATGCCAAGGACCGTGTCGCCATCGGCGGTGAGCATCTCCGGAGGGGTTTCGGAATATTTGTTCGGCCGCGAGGACCGGGACTTTGGCGACATCGCCAGGCTGCTCGCCGATGAGTTGCGGCAGCAGTTCGCCGCGCGATTGCCCGTACCCGTGATCGATCCCGGGCAGGGAATCCGCGCGACCGTGATCGGAGCGTCGCAATATACCATGCAAGTGAGCGGAAAAACGATCTATTTGCCCGATCCTGGAGTGTTGCCGGTGTACGGCGTGCCGGTGGTGCGCGTGGCGCTGGACTTGTCCGGCGACATCGATCCTGGCGCGGTCAGCGAAGCCATCGCGGCCGCCATGTGCCGGATGGACCTCGCTCCGCAGTCGCGGATGGCGCTCGCCTTTTCCTGGAAAGGGAATCCGGAGCACGCGCGGATCGAGGCCGTTGGCAAGGGTATCGTTCGCGCCCTGGGCTCGCGGCAGGACCTTCTGCTCCTGATGATCGATGGCGATGTCGGAAAGACGTTCGGTCACCTTCTCAAAGACGAGCTGGGTTTCTCCGGTAAACTCATTTCCATTGACGGAGTCGACCTGCAGGAGCTGGATTTTGTCGATGTCGGCCAGCTCTACGAACCGCCCGGAGTCGTTCCGGTGGTCATCAAGTCGCTGGTGTTTTCATGAGTGAAATACGCTACGGAATCGATTCTTATTCAGAGTGGGTGAAAGGCGAGGGAATTCCCGTTGTCCAGGACTATGGGATCGATCTCTTTCAAGTGCCGACCGCACATTGGCCCCGGCTCGGCGTGAGCGGTGCCGCCGTCCACCTCAAAGGGCGCGGCGATTTCGGCAACATGTTCCTGCTCGAGATTGCCCCGGGCGGGTCCACGTCGCCGCAGCGTCATCTCTACGAAGACGTGATTTATGTCCTCGAAGGACGGGGCAGCACGCAGATCGAATTCTCCAGCGGCGTCAAGCACAGTTTCGAATGGGGGCCCAGGAGCCTGTTTGCGATTCCGCTGAACGCCAGGTACCGGCTGTTCAACGCTAGCGGAAGGGAGCGGGCGCTGCTGGTTGCCACCACCGACCTCCCGCTGGTTCTCAATACCTTCCACAACGAGAAATTCATTTTCGAGAACGATTTCGATTTCTCAGACCGCGCCGGCAAGAGCGAATATTACAGCGGCCAAGGCGACCTGATCACCGTGCGGCCCGGGAACCACATGTGGGAGACCAATTTCGTTCCCGACCTGGCCAAGATTGAGCTGAAGGCTTGGGGCGACCGCGGGGCCGGCGGAACCAACATCATGTTCGTGTTGGCCGACGGCGCCATGCACGCGCACATTTCCGAGATGCCTCCGGGAACCTACAAGAAGGCTCACCGCCACGGGCCCAGCTTTCACGTGATGTGCGTGCTCGGCAACGGCTATTCGCTCCTGTGGTACGAAGGCGAGAAGGATTTCCTGCGCATCGATTGGAAGCACGGAACTGTTTTCACGCCGGGCGACCGGCAGTTTCATCAGCACTTCACCACCAGCGACGCTCCGGCGCGATACCTGGCCACCGCGGTGGGCGGCCTGCGCTATCCCTTTACTCTCGCGCAGCGGCGCGCGCTGCTGGGCGTAAAGCCGGGCGAAAAGGGAGCCGTCTCCACCAGCCTCAAGGAAGGCGGCGATCAGATCGAATACGAGGACCAGGACCCGCGCATCCACAAAATGTGGCTCGCTGAACTCGGCAAGCGCGGCGTCACGCCTCGGATGGAGAAATTCTTTCCTGTAGCTGGGTAACGGCGGCCTCTTCCGGACGGGCGCGGGACCTGAGCAGGAACACTGCCAGGGCCGAACCCAGCGCCGGGGCCGCGGCGCACAGAAACAGTTGACGGAGCGACAAGCCCATGCCGATCAAGACGCCGCCGATCACCGGTCCCAGGATCGATCCGAACCGGCCGATGCCGACGGCCCAGCCGGCGCCGGTGGAGCGAATATAGGTCGGGTAGATCATGCTGGGCAGCACCAGTTCTCCGACCTGCGCGCCAATCAGGAAGAAACCGGTGAGGGAGACCAATGCGATCAAAATCCCTTCCCCGCTTCCGGTCCAGCCAATCGACACGATGCACGTGACCGCCACAGCCAAACTGACGGCGATGGACATTGCGCCGTACCTGTCTAAGAAGCGTCCCACGAACAGGCAGCCCACCGTTCCACCGAGTTGAAACAGGGATGTCGCGATGATCGCGTGCGCCACCGGCATGCCGTCATTGCTCATCACCGTGGGCAACCAGCTTGTAAAGAAATGAAGCGCCATCAATGACCCGATCACCGCCAGCCAGAGAAGTGCGGTGATCGAGGCGCGCTGCTCGGTGAAAAGGTGCCGGACCGGCAGCCCCGGTTGCTTTTGGTCCTGAGTCACGAAGCGGACGCCCGGCTCGAAACGAAGGTCGGGTCTGAGCCTGGAAAGGATTCGGGCGAGAGTTTGAGGATCGCGCTGCTGCAAGGCCAGGAATCGGACCGACTCCGGCAGACCCAGCGCCAACACCGGAAGCAGCAGCAACGGAGCGATCCCGCCGATGTAGAAAACAATCGGCCAGCCGAGCTGCGGAATGTATTTGGCGGCAATCACCCCACTCAACGCGCTGCCGAGCGTGTAACCGACGTAGATGGTGCTGACCTTGGTCCCGCGCGTTTTCGCCGGAGCGAACTCGGCGCTGAGAGCGATGCAATTGGGGACCGCGCCTCCCATGCCGATGCCCGCGGCCAGCCGGAGAATGAACAGCGCGTTGAGCGTTGTGATGAGCCCACAGGCCAGCGTGCACACTCCGAACACGAGAGCGCCCGCGACGATCATTTTCTTGCGTCCCAAGCGGTCTCCGAGCTGGCCCAGCAGGGTTGCTCCCAGCATGTATCCGGCCATGCCGGCTCCGAAAGCGAGTCCGAACTGCGCCTGTTGGAGATGCCAGGCCTTCAGCAGGGCGGGCGCGACGTATCCCAGCGCCTGCATGTCGTAGCCGTCGAAGAACATGACCGCGGTGAGCAGCGTCATGATCCAGATCTGATACCAGCCGAGCCGTTGCCCTTCGATGAGCTCGGCGACGTCGACCTGGTCAGTGCGGACCGGCATGGATCGAGATTCAGTATAGCGTGTGTTCTTCGCGGGATTGGCAGGCTACAAGATCGCCTGCGCTGAATTCTCTGCTAACTTGGTATTTACCCCCATGCTGAAGGCCAGAGTTGAAGCTCCCGACGATCTGAACCCCCAGGAAACCGCCGAGTGGGTGGAAGCCCTCGACGAGATCATCGACGAAGCTGGGCCGGACCGGGCCAGCTACCTTTTGGAGCGCCTGATGGAGCGGGCCGCGAACCTCGGCGTGCGCCCGCCGCTGCATTTCAACACTCCGTACCTGAACACGATTCCTCCGGAAGAGGAGGTCGCCTACCCCGGACACCGCGAGCTGGAGCACACCATCAAGAGCCTGGTGCGATGGAACGCGGTGGCGATGGTGGTGCGCGGCAACAAGTACGACGCCAATATCGGCGGCCATCTGGCGACGTATGCGTCGCTGGCGACGCTGCTCGAGGTCGGCCACAACCATTTCTTCCGCGGCTCCTACGGCGATCTGCCGGGCGATTTCGTCTACTTCCAGGGTCACGCCTCGCCGGGCATGTACGCGCGCGCGTTCCTCGAAGGGCGGCTGAGCGAGCATCATCTCGAAAATTTCCGCCATGAATTGCGGGACCATCCCGGGTGTTCCTCTTATCCGCACCCGTGGCTGATGCCGGACTTCTGGCAATTCCCGACGGTATCCATGGGCCTGGGGCCGATTTCCGCGATCTATCAGGCGCGCTTCATGAAGTATCTGGAGCATCGCGGCATTATTCCCGAATCGCCCCGAAAAGTCTGGGGATTTCTGGGTGACGGCGAATGCGACGAGCCGGAGGCGCTGGGCGCGCTGACGCTCGCTTCGCGCGAAAAGCTCGACAATCTCATCTTCGTGGTCAACTGCAACCTCCAGCGGCTGGATGGGCCCGTGCGCGGCAACGGAAGCATCATCCAGGAGCTGGAAGCCGCGTTCCTCGGCGCCGGCTGGAACGTCATCAAAGTGATCTGGGGCTCGGGCTGGGACGATCTGTTCGCGCGGGATCAGAGCGGGCTGCTGCTCAAACGCATGCACGAATGCGTTGACGGCGAGTACCAGGCTTTTCGCGCCCAGAACGGCGCCTACATCCGCAAGGAATTTTTCGGCAAGTATCCGGAGCTGCTGAAGCTGGTCGAGCACCTGACCGACGATGAGATCTGGGCTCTGCGCCGCGGCGGCCACGATCCGGTAAAGGTGTACAACGCCTACACGCGCGCGGTCGCTCATAAGGATCAGCCCACGGTCATTCTGGCAAAGACGGTAAAAGGCTACGGGCTGGGCGAGGTCGCCGAAGGCCGCATGACCGCGCACCAGCAGAAGAAACTCGCCGAGGCGGATCTCATGAAGATCCGCGATCGGTTCAATGTGCCGATCACCGACGACGTTGTGCAGCACATCGGTTTCTTCCGGCCGCCCGAGGATTCGCCCGAGATGAAGTACCTGCACGACCGCATTCAGGCCATGGGCGGGTCTCTGCCCGAGCGCAAGGTGAGGCCGTTCGAGGTGAAGGCGCCGCCCCTCGATGCCTTCCACGACGCCCTGGAGGGTTCGCGCGGGCGCGAGGCTTCGACTACGGCCGCGTTCGTGAGCGTACTCAAGACGCTGATGAAGCGGCCCGAGTTGGGCAAGCTGGTGGTGCCCATCGTTCCCGACGAAGCGCGCACGTTCGGGATGGAGTCCTTGTTCCGCGAGTTCGGCATCTACGCAAGCCAAGGGCAGCGCTACAAGCCCGTCGACGCTAATGTGCTCCTGTATTACAAGGAAGCCGCGGACGGGCAAATTCTCGAAGAAGGCATCACCGAAGCCGGGTCGATGGCCTCCTGTCTGGCCGCCGGTACTGCGTACGCCAACCACGGCGTGCCGATGATCCCGTTCTTCATTTACTACTCGATGTTCGGCTACCAGAGGGTGGGCGATCTGATCTGGGCGTTCGCCGACTCGCGCGGCAAGGGATTTTTGATGGGCGGCACCGCAGGGCGCAGCACCCTGCTCGGCGAGGGTCTGCAACATCAGGACGGCCACAGCCCGCTCCTGTTCAGCGCCGTACCCACCTGCGCGATCTACGATCCTGCCTACGCCTATGAGCTGGCCGTGATCGTTCAGGACGGAATCCGCCGCATGTATCAGGAAAAGGAGGACCGCTTCTACTACCTGACGGTTTACAACGAGAACTATGTCCAGCCGCCGATGCCGAAAGGCGAAGGCATCGCCGAGGGCATTCTCAAGGGCATCTATAAATACAGCGTGTCGGAGAACGTCCCGGCCGCGGCGCAGTTATTTGGAAGCGGAACGATCCTGAACGAAGCGCTCCGCGCGCAGAAAATCCTGGCGGAACGCTATCAGATTCCGACCGACGTTTGGTCGGTCACCAGCTATAACGAATTGCGCCGCGAAGCGCTGGCGGTGGAGCGCTGGAACCGCCTGCATCCGGCGGCCGAGCCGCGGACCCCGCATATCGCGAAAGTGCTCGAGGGCACGCGGGGACCGATCGTCGCCGCATCCGATTATATGAAGGCGGTGCCGGATCAGATCGCGCCGTGGGCGCCCGGACGCCTCAACACGCTCGGCACCGACGGCTTCGGACGCAGCGACAACCGCGAACACCTGCGCCACTTCTTCGAGATTTCGGCGGAGGCCATCGCACAAGCGACGCTTGCGGCGCTGGCGCGCACCGGGGCCATCAACGCCAAACGCGCCGAGGCGGCCGTCGCCGAGCTCGGCTTCAGCGCTGACAAGAAAGATCCATCGCGAGCCTGATTCGTGCTGACGCTTACCGAACAACAGGTCCGCGAGCGGTTGCCTATGCGCGAAGCCGTGCGCCTGATGCGGGAAACCTTCGCCGCCCTGCGCGCGGGCACGGCGCTCAACCAGCCGCGGCGCAGGCTCACGCTCCCCAACGGAAGCACGCTGCACAGTATGGCGGGCGCGTGGGGCCGGTACTTCGGCACCAAGTTTTATTCCACCAATCCCCGGCACGGCGCGCACTTTTTCGTGTTCCTGTTCGACGCCGAGACAGCCCAGCCGCTCGCGCAAATCGAGGCGAACTGGCTGGGCCAGATTCGCACCGGGGCGGCCAGCGGCTACGCGACCGACGTGCTGGCGGCGTCCGGCGCTGCGGCGCTCGGCATCATCGGCAGCGGATTCCAGGCGCGCGCGCAGCTCGACGCGATCCGGGAGGTTCGCCAGCTTCGCGATGTTCGCGTGTGGAGCCGCAGCGAGGACAAGCGCAAGCGGTTTGCCGATGAGACCGGGGCCCACGCGGCGTCCTCGGCCGAAGAGGCGGTGCGCGGCGCAGACATCGTCGTGACGGCCACCAGCGCCGGCAAACCGGTGATTGAAGCGAGCTGGATCGCGCCCGGCACGCACGGCGTCCACATCAATGCCATGGGCTCGAACCGGGCGGAGCGGCGGGAGCTGCCTTCCGACCTGGTGCTGCGCGCGGACCTGATCGCGGTCGACTCGATTGAACAGTCGAAGATTGAATCGGGCGACCTGCTCTTGGCGCCGGTGGATTGGAACGACCCTCGGATAGTCGAGCTGGCGCAAGTCGAGCGCCGGCCGGCCGGAACGCCCATCACTATTTTCAATTCGAATGGATTAGGTGTCGAGGACGTAGCCGC
>JBGPLI010000177.1:0-12127 GCA_041486445.1 Bryobacteraceae bacterium | reverse complement strand
CCCCTACTACGAGGAAGTCTTACACGCGGGGCCGTGGCTCTTGAAACCAGACCGGTATTCGATGTTCCCGCCGGAGGAGTGGTCGGAAGGCTACGTCTTCGAGACAGTGGGGGAGAAATACGTCCTTGCCGATGACACCAGACGGGTCGAACTCTACAGAGTCGAGGGTCTCGGCCATGCCTTGGGCATGCTGATCGCGTATCTCCCGAAAGAGAAAATCGTAGTGCAGGCGGATATGTATAATCCGGCAGTTACCACTCCCAACCCCGGCAGCCGGACGTTTTACGAGAACCTGAAGCGCCTGAAGCTGGATGTGACGACCATCGTGGGTCTTCACGGAAATCCAGGTCCGATGTCGGGGTTGGTTCAATCCATGAACGCAACGAAGTAGTGGGAAGATGAGGGCGGAGGGCATCGAACTCTCCGCCCATTCCGCTGATAGCCGCGCTTATCGCAGGGGTTCAACCGTCTAGCCGCTGCAAATTTCCACTACGAGCGCCATCTGAGGTAGGTTGCCGGTATAGCGCCCGAATTGTCAGCCCTCCGGAAGCTATCTGCGGGTATACAATAAACGGGGAGCGGAGACTTGTATTCGACCTACCGGCGGCCCGATTTTCCCCCGCCGGAGGATTGATACGGGAGGATTCCAATGCGCAGATGCTTGTTGCTCTCAATCAGTCTTGCCTTACTCGGGTCCGTCGCGGCCACTCCGGCGCCACAAACTCAGCCATCGCCCGCTCTGAGCTTTGACTTTTACCGGACGCAAGTCGAACCCATCTTCCTCAAACCGCGCGATGCCGGGCAGGGCGCCGGCAGAGCCTGCGCGAGCTGCCATGTGTCCGTGGCGAGCCGTCTCCGCCTGCAGCCTCTGTCGCCTGGGGCCGCCGCCTGGACGGATGAACAGTCGCGCCAGAACTTTCAGTTAGCGGCTGCTCTGGTGACCGCCGGCGAGCCGCTCAAGAGCCGCCTGTTGCTGCACCCGCTCGCGGCGGAAGCCGGCGGCGATCCGGCGCACACCGGCGGAAAGTTCTGGCGATCTCGGAACGATCCGGAGTGGCAGACGCTGGCCGCGTGGGTGCAGGGAGCTGCCGGCGGCAGTGCGGGGGGAAGAGCTGTACCAACAACCCTCCCAACGGGCCCGTCTTTGGACTATGAGATTTTCAGAACGCGCGTGGAGCCGATCTTTCTGGCGAGGCGCCCAGGCCATGCCCGCTGTTACGCCTGCCATGCACTGGGCGCCGGCGAGGGCAATGCGCCGAATGCGATGCGCCTGCAGTTGCTTTCGCGTGGAAGCGTGGCTTGGAATGAAGAACAATCGCGCAAGAACTTCGAGGCGGTCCGGCAAAAAGTGGTTCCTGGCAATCCGCCCGCAAGCCCGCTGCTGATTCACCCGCTGCGGTACGAAGCTGGCGGCGACCAATGGCATGGTGGAGGCGCTCAGTTTATGTCCGCGAATGACCCGGAATGGCAGACCATCGCGGCCTGGGTCCAGGGACACAACGCGGCCGATGCAGGCGCCCCCGCCGCCAGGGAGCCGACGAAGCAGGACCACCCTGCTTCTGGCGCTCTCTCTAGCGGAGCGGTCCAGGGTTTGAAGCCTCGTATTATTCAAACCAACATGGCCGGCGACAACCTCCACATCATCGATCCGGCCACGAATCGAATCGTGGGGGAGATCACCGGAATCGAAGCCAACCATGGAGTGGCGGCGGCTCCCGATGGAGGCCGCCTGTACGTTTCCAACGAAGCCGATCGCACCGTGGACGTGGTCGATACCAGGACGCTCAAAGTCTTCAAACAGATTCCGCTCAGTGGACCGCCCAACAACCTTTCGATCAGCAAGGATGGACGAAGACTGTATCAGGCCATCCATGGCGAGCCCTACGGCGTGGATATTATCGACACAGCCACGCTGACAAACGTAAAAAGACTCCCGTTGAACGGAATGCAGATCCACAATACCTATGTCACACCCGACGGTA
Source organism: Bryobacteraceae bacterium (assembly GCA_041486445.1). Classification (GTDB taxonomy): domain Bacteria; phylum Acidobacteriota; class Terriglobia; order Bryobacterales; family Bryobacteraceae; genus Palsa-187. The sequence goes on along the minus strand of JBGPLI010000177.1, from coordinate 10,145 downwards.
AATATGTCCTCGCCGCGTCGGATGATCGGACCTTCACGGTTGCGGTGATCGATCAGAAAACCGAAGAGCCCGTGCGTTCGATCAAATTCACCAACCGTCCCCGTCCGCTTGCGTTCTACACCAATCCGGACGGCTCGCCGAAGTGGGTGCTGGCGGGGCTCAGCGAGCTTCACGGGTTCGTGGCAGCCGATTTCGCGACCGGCAAGGAAATTCACCGGGTCAATTTTCCCGATCTGGGCGGGCCGGTCAAGATGCTGTTGGTCCGGGCGGCAAAGGGAAACCCCAACCACGGCATTGGCGTCCAGCCCGATAACAAAGCTGTGTGGGTCACCGACAGGTTATACAACGTGGTCCATGCGTATTCGCTGCCCGATCTGAAGTATCTCGGGGCGGTGCCCGTCGCCGTCGACCCCTTCTGGATGACGTTCACGCCGGACAGCAAGTTTGTTTACGTGGCGAACGACGCCTCGGCCTCAGTCTCCGCTATAGACACGCAGTCGATGAAAGAGGTGGCTCGCATCCCCGTCGGACAAGTGCCGAAGAGGAACATTACGGCGATGCTGCCGTGATATTACATTCTTGGGAGGATCTATGAGAACTTTGATCGTTAGTTTGTGGGTTGCGTCGCTGGCCGCCGGGACAGCCATCGCGCAATCGTTCCCGTTTAACGAAGTGGGTGTGACGATGGGTCACTGGCACTTCGCTTCGCGCGACGTTCAGGCCAACAAGAAGATCTTCGTCGCCATGGGCGGCACAGCGGCTCCGGCCGGCAACGAGTCGGTGCTGTTCCCCGGCGCTCGTATCAATTTGGCGCTGGGGAATACTCCGGGTTCGGGTGGCTCGGTCGGATCGGTGGTGAACCATGTCGGGTTCATCGTGAAGAACGTCCAGGAGCAGGTGGCCTCGTGGAAGGCCAACGGCGTTTCCGTGCTGCCCGGCGGCAATAACCGGTTGGATCAGGCCTTCGTCGTGACACCGGACGGCGTGCGCATCGAAATCCTGGAAGACAAGACCCAGGCCATGCCGATCCGGCATGAGCACGTGCACTTCTCCGTGCTGGAAGCGGAGGTCCCCAAGGCCCAGGCCTGGTATGCGAAGACCTTTGGCGGAAAGGCAGGCGCCCGCAACAATGCCCCGGTCGTGGATGTACCGGGCGGCCAGCTCCGGTTCGCCAAGGCCGACACAGCGCAGGCTCCTACCAAAGGGCGCGTGCTGGACCACATCGGTTTCGACGTGAAGGACTTGCAGGCCTTTGTTAAAAAGATCCAGGCCGAGGGCATCAAGCTCGATGAGCCTATCCGGAAGAACGACACCGGCGTCGCGCTCACATACATCACCGACCCGTGGGGTACGCGCATCGAGTTGGTCCAACGGCCGCCCTCCCCATAGAAATCGGTTCAGCAAACAGCCTGCCCGGTCTGGCGCCTGCCGGACCGATCACATCCATCGGTAAGATATCTGCACGGCGCTAGCCAAGCGCCGATGATGCCGCGTATCAGGGTCGACTGGCATCATTGTCGGCGCTGCGGCTGAGACGGGACAGTCGACCGTCCGCGACGGAACGCGCAGGCTTATCGGTCCACCCGGCGAATGCGGTTCACTAAAACGCGTAGTTGAGCACAATTCGCTGGAGGTCTTCGGGTTGAGCTTGAACGTCTACGGACCCGTAGCGAATATTAATGACACCCCCCATCAGATAGGCAGGATCCTCGCCCGCACTGCGACAATCCTGGCAATCACCAGATGTCATCTCCGTACCTCCCAAAATCGTTAAGGGGAACGGATTCAGTGAGGCAGGTGAAGAGCATCGGCCCAGTGATTGTGCTGACCTTGGACGATCCCTATCGGTTTCGAACCAAGATCCCCAGGATGTGCGCGGCCGGCCTGTTGATCAGGCGACTCTTTCGGCCCGCACAATGAATCTGTCGGGCGCCGAGCCAACAAAAAAGAACGGATAACAAGTGACCAGAGTCAGGATTTCATTTCTGTCGGAATCCAATACCGCGATGTCGTACGGACCCACCACTTTAGTAGAAACCACGCGGTAGCGATACTCGCCCCGCAACGTGGTGAGCGTGATGATGTCGTTGCGCTGGATATTTCGCAGGGGCCGGAAAAACGTATCACGATGTCCGGCGATTCCTACGTTGCCGGGTTGTCCCGGCAGCGCTGTGGAAGGGATATGGCCGACAGACAGGGCGAGCGTCTTGCTGTCGACGCCCTCGTCCACAACGGCAGTGATCCCCAGTCGTGGAATTAAGATCTTTCCAATCAGTGAACCGATCGGCGGTTGGATTGCCGGCTCTGCTCTCGATAACCCTGCGATACTCCTTGGGGCCAGCTCTGGAGAATACGCCAGGGCGCGTTCGAAATTCCGGCTCTGCTGCGCCTGGTGAATGAAACTCGCCGCGTAAATGCAAGCCACGTAGCCTACGGCGAGGAGTCCCGCGACCAGGAAAAAGCCCTGCGCGAAGATTCGCGGCTTCCAACGGTAAAAAATGTGGACTCTCACTTCCGTAGCTCCGAAGGCACGGAATAGCCTGTGCGCGTCCGCACGATGAGTCTCTCCCGGCCCGGCGCGTCCACGGCGACTCGGATCTTGCGAAGCTCGCCCTTTTCGCCGGTCCGGGCCGGGATATACCCGATGGTGTAGCGGTTTCGGATGTCCTTTGCGATCTTCTTGCAGATAGGACTGAGCTCACCGAATTCGGAGGGTAGAAAGCACTCGCCGCCGCTGGCACTCGCGATACGCTTCAAGACTTGCGGGTTTCGGTCGGGGTCGTCGGCATCGAAGATGCCGACCGTATAAATCGTTGTGTGTGACTCCTGAATGAGGCGCATCAGCTCCGTGAGGCTGTGAGTGCTGCAAGTGTCGCCTCCATCGCTCACCACTACCAGCGCCTTCTTGTCTCGCTGCCCGGAGTCGACGTGGTGGAGAGCGAATGCGATCGCGTCATACAGAGCAGTCCGGCCTTCTGGTTTGCTTTGCGACAGGGCCGACCGGAGCAGCTTGACGTCATCGCTGAAGGGCGTGGATTGCGGAAGGCCGCGCCGGACCTTGTCGTTAAAATTGACGACGAAGATCTGATCTTGCGGATTACTGGCCTCGACGAAGGCGACCCCCGCGGTGACCAACTCGGGACGCTTGGACCACATGCTGCCGCTATCGTCCATGACGAGTCCGACGGCGACCGGCACGTCGACACTAGAGAAAACCGTGAGCCTTTGCACTGCACCGTTTTCGTAAATGTGAAACGCATCCTTGGAAAGACCGGAAACATATCCACCCTTGGCGTCTTTCACACTGACGTCCAACAGAACCAGCACTACGTCGGTCGAGATCTTGAATTCTTCGCTCTGTGGTGTGGTTTGGGGAAGGGCGGAAAAAGGGAGCGGGATAAGAAGCGGGGACACAGCCAGACACAATCCCCCCCACAGCCGGCCGGTGGATTTCCATCGGCCGGGCGAGCGGTACACGCCTTTGGCTGTCTTAAGCACTGGGGCCTACGAAGCTGAAGTAGACCGGCGATACATGAAGCCCGCGACTGCCAGCAAACTGAGCCCGAACAACCCGATCAACGGCAACGGACTGGCGGTGTCCGGAAGTTTCTCCGGTAGCGGCGCTGGTTTCGTTACGGCGATCTCCGCCGGGGGCGGGCTCTGGACCACCTGGGCGATCTCTACTACTTCTCCCGTGGGCTTGACTGCGACGACCGGCACCTCTTTGAGCGTCGCCACTACCTGCGGTTCCTCCGGCTTGGCGACCTCCAGCTTCACTTCAACCGGAATGGCGAGAACGGGCACGTTAGTCACTTTGGCCAGTTCGATTGCCTTTGCTTTGGGGTACACAAATTCCTCGCCCCATTCTCTGCCCGGATAAAACCATGCCCGGAGCGCCTCCGGCTGTCCAGCCGGCCTCTCCCTAAAGGTCAGTACCGTCTTATCGGTCGCCTTCAGGCGATAGTTGGGGATCGCCAGGATGGTGGCGTAAACTGTCAGCTCGTCCTTACTGAAGATCTGGACGATGTGGCGGTCGGACGCCGAGTCTACGATCTTGAACACATAGGTGCCAGCGGGCAACACACCCCATCCAGCGCGGTGGACTCCGGGAATCTCGACGGGCCCGCTAAACGTGAATACGGTCTTCCGGTCCCAAGCATCTGCCTTCAGGCTTGGTGAAAGCGCTGCTCCTATGAGCGCCACGCAAAATACAGTTGGTATTGTTCTCAAAAAATTCATTTTCTCTTCCTTTCGTTGCTCTAAAGCTTTCTCCATTGACGAAGGAGCATTCCTGAGTCCATCCGCACCATTCCGCCTAGGGAAGCTCGCAAGAGCCCTGCTGCCGTCGCAGAACGGTTTGTGAGGAATCGCACTTAAGCGCGACGTCGCTCTGGGAAGCCCCGGTGCCTGACCGCGCGGGGTCAAATGACCAAATACGGTCGATGGTTTGGAAGGCGTGAGGCGGCGACGGCATTCGCCGCAGCGCGGATGGTGTGGCTAATGACGTGCCCACTCACCTAGCAGGAGATACAACGATATGAAACACTTTCTAATTCTCGGCGGGTTATTGATGGCTGCGTCCTTTATTGCTCCCGTGGCGGTGATGGCTGACCGCGACGATCATGGTGGAAGGCGCTATTACGATCGGGACGTCCGTGACTATCACATGTGGAACGACCGGGAAGATCGCGCATACCGCGTCTACCTGGTAGAGCAGCGCCGGGAGTATCGTGTGTTTCCAAAGGTGAGACCTCCCCAGCAGAGGGAATACTTCCGGTGGCGCCACGAACACCCGGATCGCGTTCTCTTCAAGGTCGAGATTCGGTAGGCCATCCGAGGTGGCTCCAACTTTTGGAGGTATTTCGTGCGAACTGTTTTTGCATTTCCTCTTCTCTCACTGTGCATCGCCTTCGGCCAGACTCCCGGGTCCTCCACGCTGTCGACCCGGGATAGAGCCCGCAGTTTCCTCGACGACTCGCTGAAGGACAAGAATCCGGATACCCGGAAGCACGCAGTGCAAGCGCTAGGCCTGGTCAGCCCGCGGGAGCCCTACCTCTCCCAGCTCGAAGCCATGCTCGACGACAAAGATGTCGAGGTGCGACTGGCTACGATCACGAGCCTGGTGGATTTGAAAAGCTCGCGCACGGTCCCCGCGTTGCAGAAGGCGCTGGACAGTGACGTCCCCGAGGAAAGTTTTGCCGCGGCCAAAGCGCTCTGGACGCTTAGCGAGCCGGCGGGACGGGAGGCTCTGGTCTCCGTCCTCAGCGGCGACACGAAGACGTCGTCCGGATTCATCACCAAGCAGAAGCGGGATGCGTTGAGGATGCTCCATACGCCCAAAACGCTGTTCATGTTTGCGCTGCAACAGGGCGTGAATATCGCTCCCGTACCGGGATTGGGAGCCGGGGTTTCGTCTTTGCAAGGAATTCTCTCCGATCCAGGCGTTTCAGGGCGCGCGGCGGCGGCCCTGCTCATTGGCGCCGACAAGGAACCGGAAGTCTTGCAGGCGCTTCAGGATGCGCTTACCGATAAAGACTGGTCCGTGCGGGCGGCCGCGATTCACGCGATCGCCCTGCGAAACGACCCCGCCCTGGAAAAGGATCTGGTTCCGTTGTTCGAAGATCGCAAGGAAGCAGTCCGCGTCCGCGCAGCCGCGGGATATCTGCGGCTCGAAGGGATCAAGTCCGGGCAATTCAGGTCCGCGCGAAACCAGCAACTGAAGAAGCGAATCAGGTAACAACGGGCCGGTGTTCGCTTGACATACACTTTCATTTCCCTCTCACTCATCGCGGTGTGCACTGCTCTCGCTGCGCGTCCGCCGGTTGTCCTGGTTGGCGGATATCATCTCTTCTGCCAAAACGACAATCTCGTCTCCACTCACGACTTTGGCGAGCTCCAACCAAGACTTCAGGCCGAAGGCGTGCAGGTCGCATACTTTGGCACGTGTTCGGTCAACGGCACACCATCCATTGAGGACCTCGGGAACGCGCTCGGCGCCGCAATTCGCGATCTGAACGTGCCCCAAGTCGATCTGGTGAGCCACAGCATGGGTGGGCTCATTGTGCGATCTTATCTTTCCGGCAAACAACCGGCCTCCGGTGTCTTCAACCCGCCCGCCGATTTCAAAGTGCGGAAATGGGTTTCGATCGCGACCCCGAACTTCGGCGCACTGTTGCCGAGCATCATAGCGGAGTTCCTGCCGGGTACACAGACACGTGACCTCGTCCCCGGCAGCCAATTCCTATTCGATCTGGCTACGTGGAACCAAAACCGTGACGACCTGGCTGGCGTGGATACGCTCGGGATCATCGGCAACGCCGGCGGAATCGGTCCGATTCAAGGCTCTAACGATGGCACGGTCGCCGTGACCTCGGCTTCCATGTCGTTCGTCCTGCCGGATGAACGTACTCGAGTGTTACCCTACTGTCACGGAGCCGGCGACCTGACCTCGATTCTCGGCCTTGGATGCGATGCGCCGCCGCTCGCCAAAATTCAGTCCGACAATCCACTCTCATGGCGCATCATCGATTCCTTTCTGGCTGGTGCAAATGATTGGAAAACGATCGGGCGCACACCCAGGCAGGATTCGTATCTATCGCGATTCGGCGGTACGCTGACGCAGCGGCGCGACAATGTTGATCGGCCGATTGGGTCCATTCAGAACCAGACCTTTATCGCCAATCCTCCGATGACCGGCGGCTACAGCGTCGTCATCGACAAGCCAGGTCCGCGAATCGCTCTCATCATACCGTCAGCGGCGTGGCTGCCCGCGCTCAGCCTGGCGCCGCGCATGCTCATTTCCATCTACGGATATAACCTGGCCAATTCCATTGTCACCGTGAACGGTCAAACCCTTGCTGTCGGCTACGCGGCTGACAATCAGATCAATGCCCTTCTGCCCGACAACCTTCTTACGGGACTCGTAAGGTTGACGATTAGCAACACTCAAGGCAAAGAGACGACCAACATTCGGATCGAAGGCGCCGCTCCCGCTATTTTCACGATGAACGGAACCGGTTCTGGAACCGCTGCCGCCTTTCGCGTCGGTGAGGTCATTGAGCTGTACTTGACCGGCTTGGGCGTAAGTTCGGTCACTCCGGTCGTGACGCTGGACGGCGCACCTGTACTGGTGGAGTACGCCGGTCCGGCGCCCGTTTTCCCGGGGCTAGATCAGATCAATTTCCGATTGCCGGATGGAGTCCTCTCCGGGACAATAGTCGTCAGCGTGGGAAGCCGTGTTAGCAACGCGGTCACCAAACCGCCGGAATAGGTGTGGAATCCGGCGTGATCGCGGCACTCTGGCTATCCTGTTACTCTTTCAGCCCGAACGATGAACCTATTGGGGGCGGGACCCACGAAATAAAACGGATAACAGGTGACCAGGGTCAGGATCTCATTTCCGTCGGGATTCAGCACCGCGACGTCGTACGGGCTCACCACTCTAGTGGACACGACCCGGTAGCGGTACTCGCCACGCAACGTGGTGAGGGTGATGGTGTCGTCGCGTTGGATATTTCGCAACGGCCGGAAGAACGTGTCGCGGTGCCCGGCGAGTCCAACGTTGCCGGGCTGTCCAGCCAGCCCCGTCCCAACAATGTGCCCGACCGCGCGCCGGAGTGTAGGCCTGTCGGTTCCTTCGACGACCACCGCGGAGAGACCGAGACGCGGGATATCAATGCGGCCGATGAGACCGTCCGGCCCAACGGCAGGCGGGGATACAAGCGAAGTGGCCGGCGCGGTTTGTGGTTGCGCGTTTATCGCCTGGCGCAGCCGTTCCAGATTTTGTCTCTCCCGGCGCTGGAACATCCAAGTGTCCGCCAAAACGAACCCGACGTAACCCAGGAGCAAGACGGCGCAAGCAAAGAGTACGCGCTGCGTCCATCGCAGAACCCGCGGTACCAGTTTGTTCACGGCGCTCATTTCCAGGTCGCAAACATCGCCAGACTCGCAGCCGTCATCACGGCTACCGTGATCCACCCTAGCACGGAAAGCCAGAGAGGGTTTGATCGCGCGCCCATGACCTTTCGGCTATTCGTCAGAAGAAGCACGATGACGATCAGTGGCGGCGCCAGCACACCGTTTAGGACCGCCGACCCGAACAGCATGGACACCGCGTTGAAGCCGGCATAATCCAAGGCGAGGCCGAGCGCCAAACCGACAGCGATGACCGCATAGAATTTACGTCCGAGGCGAGGTCGATCGGCCAGCGACCCGCGCCACACCGCCGCCTCGGCGACAGCATACGCACTGGATCCGGCGAGAACCGGCACGCCGAGCATCCCCGCGCCGATCAGGCCCAGACTGAAGAGCCAGTACGCTCCGCTTCCGGCGAGAGGGCGCAATGCTTCCGCTGCATCCTGTGCGGTTGCAATCGTGGTCTTACCGTGGGCATGCAGCGTTGCCGCTGTGGTCAAGATGATGAAGTACATGATCAGGTTCGAGAAGAACATTCCCGTGACCACGTCGTTCCGGGACTGTCTCAACTCCGCATCGGTGGCGCCTTTGCGTTGCTTGAGGCTCAAGAGCCCCTCCTTGCGCTCCTCCTCCACTTCCTGTGAGGCCTGCCAGAAGAACAAGTACGGTGAGATGGTGGTTCCGAAGATTCCCACCAGGGTGGCCCAATACTTACTCGACATTTCGACGTGAGGGATGAACGTGTACCGCAGCACCTCGGCCCAATCGGGCTTGGCGAGGAACGCGGCGGCGACATATGCGAACAGCACCAGGGTGAGCCACTTAAAGATTCGTGCGACGGTGTCGTAGGACGACCAGATCAGGAAGGATGCGATCACCACTGCATAAACCGGCGTCCAGTACAGGCTCTTGATGCCGGTCACCATCTCCGTTACCTTCGCCATTCCGCCGAGATCGGCGCCAATGTTGACCGTATTGGCGATGACCAACAGCGCGCATGCGCCCCACAGCACCCACCTCGGATACCGGTGACGGATCACGCCGGCCAGTCCCCGGCCTGTCACCATACCGAGTCGCGCGCACATCATCTGCACCGCGGTCATCAGCGGAAATGAGAATAGGGCAGTCCACAGCGGAGCGTACCCGAACGCCGCGCCGGTGACGGAGTAGGTAGAGATTCCTGAGGGGTCGTCATCCGCGGCGCCCGTAATCAGACCCGGCCCCAAGCCGCTAAAGAACCCCCGGGAACGGCGTGGCGTCACCTGTTGTTTCGGTCGGGTCGGTTGCGGCTCCGCAGGCATTCAGGAAGCTTGGATGCGGCGGTACTCCGGCTGCCACATCGCGTCTTCCACCTGTTGCACGATGTCCGCGAGCTCGACGCGGGCCAATCCCTCCGCTACCGCTGCTTCCGCCACCGCTACCGCAACCGTCACCGTCACGCTGCGCAGGTCGTCGATATGCGGAAGCAGGGACGCGCCGGGCAGCCGGACGGCCACCAGGCTGGACAACGCGTTGGCCGCGGCGGCGAGCATGCCGACGCTGACCAAGCGTGCCCGCGACACAATCGCACCGAGGCCCAGACCAGGGTACAACATGGCATTATTCGCCTGGCCGATGACATGGGTGATTCCCCTGTGCGTGACCGGCGTGAACGGGCTGCCGGTCGCGATCAACGCCCGCCCGGCGGTCCAGGCGATCAGGTCGGCGGGAGTGGCCTCGGCGAGCGAAGGGGGACTGGAAAGCGGGAAGATAATGGGCCGGTCGGTGTGCCTGGCCATATCTCGGACAATCGCCTCCGTGAACGCACTCGCGGCTCCCGATGTGCCGATCAGCATGGTGGGCCGCACCTGGCGAATCACCTCCGCCAGGCCGATGGCGTTCGGGGTCCCCTCGCGCTTCCAGTTCCTCACCTCGGCGGCGGGGCGGGCATAGGTCGCCTGATAGTCGTGCAAACGGTCACCCATATCGTTGGTGAGCAGCCCGTGCACGTCCACGCACCAAAACCGGCGGGTCGCATCCTCGGCGGACAAACCTTCCTCGATCATCACGTCGCGAATCAGGTCGGCCACGCCGATGCCTGCGATGCCTGCGCCGAAAATGACGATGCGTTGATTCCGCAGGAGCGTTCCACAGATGCGCATCGCGGAAACCGCGGCTGCGAGAGTGATCGCGCCGGTGCCCTGCAGATCGTCATTGAACGTGGGGAGCTGGCCACGATATTTTTCGAGGAT
>JBGPLI010000176.1:0-12236 GCA_041486445.1 Bryobacteraceae bacterium | reverse complement strand
GTCCATCTTGGAGCCGCCCTGCTTCACGTTGGGACCGTTGATGCGGCGGATGTAGTCGGAATCGAACACGGCCTTCATCGGCCGGATCGCCGCCAGCGGTTCCTTCACCTGATTGAGCAAGCTCGGCTCGAGCACCTTGGCGTTCGCCGCCGCTTCGTACGCCGTGTCCTCGTAAATATCCCAGCCGCCGAAGACCAAATCGGACAAACCGGCCAGCGGCACGAAATCCTTGATCATCGGCGAGCGCCCGTCGGTGCGCTTGCCCAGCCGGATGGTCGCCAGTTGGGTCAGCGAGCCGACCGGCACACCCAGTCCTCGCTTCACCGCTTCCACGCCCGCCATGAAGGTGGTGGACACCGCGCCGATTCCGGGAATCAGTACACCCAGCTTCCCTTCGGCGGGCGCAATCTGGACGTTGTCTTGTCCTGGCAAATTCGCTGTACTCCTCACGATGACGCTCACCCCGCGCTCGGGTTGGGCGCGGTCGGCCACTTTAAGAGCGGGCGGCAAGGACTCTTGCCATCTTACGTTATACTAGCATCTAATGTTGAATCGCGCGACTGCGGGAAGTCTCGAAGGCGTGATCTCGGCGATTCTGGTGGATGACGAAAAGCTCGCCTCCGACGAGCTCGCCTACCAGTTGAAGGAGTTCCCCGACATTGAAATCGTCGCCACCGCATCCAACGGACTGGAGGCGGTCAAGCTGATCGAAGACCTGGAGCCCGATCTCGTCTTCCTGGACGTCCAGATGCCCGGCCTGGACGGAATGAGCGTGATTCGCAAGCTCCGCGAGAAGAACGTTCCGCTGCCGTACTTCGTGATGGCGACCGCTTACGATCAGTACGCGGTGGAAGCGTTCCGCTGGGAGGCGCTCGATTATCTGCTCAAGCCGGTGGAGAAGGAACGGCTGGCGCTGGCCGTCGATCGCGCGCGCAAGAGCGTCGCCGAACGAGCCAAGGCATCGCGCCCCGAGCCGCCGCCGAAACCTTCGCTCCAACGGACCAAGCTTCTGGTCAAGAGCAATCACCGCAACTTCATCGTGGACGCACAGGAGGTGGTCTACGCCACGATCGAGGACGGCCTCATTACGGTGGTGGCCGCGAGCCTCGAAGGGCAGTCCAACTACCGCACCATCGAGGAGCTGCAATCGAATCTCGATCCGGACATGTTCTGGCGCGTGCATCGCTCCTACCTGGTGAACATCCACCGCATCAAGGAGGTGATCCCGTGGTTCAAGTCCAGCTTCCAGCTCCGCATGGACGACAAGAAGCAGACCGAGATCCCCGTGAGCCGGGTGCAGACGAAAAGGTTAAGGGCGCTGTTGAAGTTGTAGGGTGCTGTGAACGGACGCATGGACAAAGTTATCCGCAAATACGCCAGCCTCGACGCCATGAAGGCCGATGAATATCGAGACTGGCAACGACTGCCGGCCCACGAACGCATGAACGCGGTCGCGGACATCACCCTTGCGGCTTACCAAATGAAGGGACCGGCGCCGGAGGTTCGACGACTTCAAAGAACTCTTGTCCATCTTCAACGCCCAGAACGTTGAGTACCTGATCGTGGGTGGCTACGCCGTGTCGTTTCACGCGCAGCCGCGGGCAACCAAGGACATCGACCTGCTGATCAAACCCGATGCCGGCAACGCCAAGGCGGTGTATGCGGCGTTGGCGAAATTCGGAGCGCCGCTCGAAGGCCTGAAAGCCGAGGACTTCATCGAACGCGACAAGTTTTTCCGCATGGGGAACCCACCGGTCATGGTGGATCTTCTGCCGGAAATCAGCGGTGTTGAAGACCTGATTGCGGCAAAACTGGCAGCCGGACGGCCGCAGGACATCGCCGACGTGGCGGCGCTGCGCAAAGCTGCGGGCACCACGGAGCCCACAGAAGGGGAGATGGATTAAGCTGAGCGGAGCACTGCGGATTGACAACTCGCACGCTGAGCCGTAAACTATCCGCATGGCCGAAGAAAAGGAAAGTCTCAACCTTACCCGGCGTAGCGTGATCGCCACCGCCGCGCTAGTCCCGGTCACGACGATCACCGCGGCCGCGCAAGCCGCGCAATCGGTTTTCACCGCGTCCCAACTGAAGACGCTCGAAGCTTTCGTCGACCGGCTGATTCCCAAGGACGAGAATGGTCCGGGCGCGGCCGAGTCCGGCGTGGCGGTGTACATCGACCGCTCGCTTGCGGATTTTCTGAGCGGCGAAAAAGCCGCGTTTATCGAGGGGCTCGCGGCCACGGATGCGTTCGCGCGCAGCTCGCAGGGCGCCGCCTTCGCCGACCTTCCGCCCGCCAAGCAGGACCAGGTGCTCACGGCCATGGAAAACAACACGGCCACGGGGTTCGCCAACGCCCGCAATTTCTTCAACCGCGTGCGGCGGCTTACGCTCGAAGGCATGTTCGGCGATCCTTACTACGGCGGCAACAAGAATTTCGCCGGCTGGGATCTGATCAAGTATCCCGGCCCGCGCCTCGCCTCATCTCCGGAAGATCAGAAGTTGGACGCCAAGATTAAGCCGTTGCGCGTATCCGCGTACGGCGGCAGTCGCGGGCATTAACTCGGATTATCCGGCTCATGAACCTGGGAGTTGACCCGCCAGCAGCCGGATAAACTCCCGGTCCCCCTCCAGGAACTCGTACTCGGGCAGCTTCTCCGGCCGCTCCCAGACGATGCACTCGAACTCGGAATTCACGGGCTCACCCTCGAACTGAATCACGCGATAGAACAAGAGCCGGATGAGGGGGCCGTCTCCGTATCGGACCTCATAATGCGCCATCTCCTCGCCGATCCGGGCCTCGACGGCGAGCTCTTCGCGCAGCTCGCGCGCCAGGGCGTCGCGAGGCTCTTCGCCCGGCTCGATCTTGCCGCCGGGGAACTCCCACTTCAACGCATGCCGTCCACCCTTGCGCTGGCAGATGAGGACGCGGCCGTCCCGCTCCATCACTCCGGCGACGACATTCATTCAGGCATAATTGAAACACGAATGCACAGCGAGCGTCTGCTCGACTATTTCCGCAACCCGCGCAACGCCGGCGAGCTGCCTCCGCCCGCCGTCCGTGTGGACGTCGAGAATCCGGCCTGCGGCGACATGCTGCGGCTCTCGGCGCGCTTTGAGGAGGGCCGCGTCGCGGAGGCCCGCTTCCAGACGCGCGGCTGCACGGCCTCGATCGCCGCGGCTTCGGCCCTCACCGAATGGATGACGGGAAAGTCGCGCGCCGAGCTCGGGACGTTGACCACGCCGGTGATCGAAGAGGCGCTGGGCGGCCTGGAACCGGCGTCCAAGCATGCGGCCGTGCTTTGCGTGGACGCCGTCAAGCAGTTGCTGGGTGCGATCCAATGACTCCTTTCGATTTTCGCCCCCGCACTCGCATCGTATTTGGAACCGGCGAGTTTGCCCGCATCGGCGAACTGGCGCGCGAGCTGGGCGGTACCCGCTGTCTGCTGGTCGCCGATCCGGGCATGGTGGCCGCCGGGTACGCCCAGGAAGCCACGCGGACGCTCAAGGCGCGGCGCATGGAGGTCTTTGGGTTCCACGATTTCAGCGCCAGCCCCACCACGGCCATGGTCGAGGCCGGGCGCGCCTTCGCCGAGCCGCTCAAGATCGACATGATCGCTGGCTTGGGCGGCGGCAGCTCGATGGACTGCGCCAAGGCCATCAACTTCGTCCTCACCAATGGCGGCACCATGCGCGACTACTGGGGCTACGGAAAGGCCACGCGACCGATGCTGCCGATGATCGCCATCCCGGCCACGGCCGGCACCGGCAGCGAGGCCCAGAGCTACGCGCTGATCGCCGATCCGGAAACGCGCGTGAGAATGGCGTGTGGCGACGCCAAGGCCGTGTTTCGCGTGGCGGTCCTCGATCCCAAACTCACCGTTTCGCAGCCGGCCCCGGTGGCGGCGAGCACCGGTTACGACGCGATCTCTCACGCCGTCGAGACGCTCGTCTCGACGCGCCGCACCCCTATCTCGGAATGTTTCTCGCGCGAGGCATGGAGGCTGTTGAACCACGGTTTCGAGCGCGTGCTGGCGCAGCCGGACGATCTGGAGGCGCGCGGCGCCATGCTCCTGGGCGCGCACTTCGGCGGGCTGGCCGTGGAATACTCGATGCTCGGCGCGGCGCATGCCTGCGCCCATCCGCTGACTACGCATTACGAGCTGGCGCACGGGGTGGCGATCGCGCTGATGCTGTCGCACGTGGTGCGGTGGAACGGTCCTGCTGTGGGCGAGCGTTACGACGAGCTGTATGCCGGGGATCTTGCCGTGCGCTTGCACCATCTGGCCGAGCTAGCCAGCCTGCCGCTCTCGCTCCGCGACGCCTCCGTGCCCGAGGCGGCGCTGCCCCGGCTGGCCGAAGAAGCATCGGCGCAGTGGGCTGGACGCTTCAATCCCCGGCCATTCGATACGGCGGCCGCCCTTGAAATCTATCAGCGGGCGTATTAATTTCGTCGAGTGGTCAGCGGATTGCTCCTCGAAACGTCTAGAAAGTTGTGGAAAAACGCCTGTTGGTGATTCGTTACTGAACCGCGCACGTCAGTAAGCGGAGTCCGGGAGCGTTTTTCCGCAACTTGCTAGAAGACGAGGGCAAGTTCCCTCAGTAAGCCGGTATACTGGAAATTCGCGCATGCGATTCTCGGTTGATGCTCACGCCATCGGCTGTCACCTCACAGGGAACGAAGTTTATATCCGTAACCTGCTCCAGGAGTTCGCGCGCCTGGACTCCGATAGCGAGTTCATCGCCTACGTCGCCAAGCCCGGAGCCGAGGCCCAGGTTCCGGCCCGCTTCCGCAAGAGCCGGGTTTCCGAGAACCCCTTCCGCCGGCTGGGGTTAGACTTGCCGTGGCAGCTTCGCAGGGACCGGCCGGACCTGCTGCACGTTCAGTACACGGGCCCGGTCTGGTCGCCCGTGCCGTTGGTTGCGAGCGTTCACGACGTCAGCTTTCTCGAGCATCCGCAGTATTTCACCCGTTTTCGCGCGGCGCAGTTGCGCTGTACCGTAAAGCGCACGGTCCACGCCGCGGCGCGCGTGCTCACGCCGAGCGAATTCTCCCGCCGCGCGATACTCGAGCATTACGATCTGGATGAGCGGAAGGTGGTCGTGGTGCCCAACGCCGTCTCTTCAGCCTTCCGGCCAGTTGAGCGCGAAGTTGCCGGAGCGGCGCTCGCGGAGAAGTTCGGACTTCGCGGGCCGTTCGTGCTGACCATCGGCGATTTGCAGCCGCGCAAGAATCATCTCGGCCTGTTGCGCGCTTTCGAGGAAGTCCTGCGCGTGCACCGGCACCTGCCGCATTGCCTGGTGTTCGTCGGTAAGGAGACTTGGTATTCCAAGGAGCTGCATCGCGCTGTGGCCCGAAGCGCGGTCGGAGATCGCGTACATTTTACCGGGTTTGTCGAGGATTCCGATCTTCTCTATTTCTACGGCGCCTGCGACCTGTTCGTCTTTCCTTCGTTCTATGAGGGCTTCGGCCTTCCGATCCTCGAAGCCATGGCGTGTGGTCGCGCGGTGGCCTGCTCGAGCCTCACCGCGATGCCCGAAGTTGCCGATGCCGCGGCGATTTTCTTCGACCCGCATTCTACCTCCGGAATGGCGCGGGCCATCGGCGACGTGCTTCTCGACCCCGAGCTGCGCGGACGGCTCGAGCGGTTGGGCGCCTATCGCGCCACGCTGTTCAGTTGGGAAAGAGCCGCGCAGCGGACGCTGAACGTCTATTACGAGGTGGCCGGCGCCGCACCCAGGTTCGAAGTCGCTTTGAAAGCCCGTGCAATGTCATGAAGTATCTGAGTCTCGTTCTTTTCCTGCTTCCGGCTTCGGCCGAGTCGCTGCGTTACGCGATCAACTGGCCGAGCGGCCTTAGCCTCGGTGAGGCCACCTTGCGCTCGGATCGGACCGGCGACGGTCCGGACAAGGCGCGCCAGCCATGGAGCTTTGAGCTCAACCTCGACGCCAGCGTTCCCGGTTTCGCGGTGCGCGACGATTACCGCTCCCGCGCAACCTCCGATCTCTGCACGCTTGAGCTGAACAAGGATTACGCGCACGGCAAGCGGAAGGGCCAGGAGCGCCTCACCTTCGACCAGCAGAAGAACACCGTCACGCGCGAGACCCTCAACGGCGGAGGCAAATCGGAGCTTTCGGTGTCGCCGTGCGCCCGCGAGGCGCTCACGTTTCTCCAGTTTGCGCGAAGAGAGCTGGCGCAGGGCCGGCTGGCGCCGCAGCAGGCGATCGTGTTCGGGGGCCTGTACCAGGTGCGCTTCGAATACACCGGCACGCAGTCGATCGCCCTGAATGAACGGCGCGTGGACGCCGACCGCGTGGTGGCGACGCTCAAGGGCCCGTCGAGCAATCTGACGCTCGAGCTGTTCTTCGCCCGGGACGCGGCCCGCACGCCAGTATTTGCCAGGATTCCGCTGCCGCTCGGCGCGTTCACGGTCGAGCTCGTCCGCTGAGCATGCGGATCGCTTTTTTCTCGCCGCTGCCGCCCACCAAAAGCGGTATCGCCGACTACTCCGCGGCCGTGCTGGAGCCTCTGGCGCGATTCGCCGAGGTCGAGACGTTCACCCAAAAGCCCGCCGGCTTCGATCCGTCGCGATACGACATCGCCGTCTACCAGCTCGGCAATAATCCGTATCACACCTTCGCCTACGAAGCGGCCATGGAACATCCCGGCGTGGTGGTGATGCACGAGGCGAACCTGCATCATCTGGTCGCGGACCTGACCATCCGCCGCGGAAACTGGGACGCGTACCTGCGCGAGGTGGAGCGGAATGGCGGCCCCGATGCGCTGGCCTACGCGCTCGAACACGTGCGGACGCTTGAGCGCGGGCCGGACTACGACATCCCCATGCTCCGCTCCATTCTGGAGCGTTCGCGCGCGGCGATCGTGCACAGCGCGGCGGTCGAGTGCGAGTTGCGCAAGCACGGTTTCGGCGGACCGGTGGCGAAAATTCCGCATGGAGCCTGGATCGTCGAGGCGGATCGCATGGCGTATCGCGCGCGGCTGGGATTGGATGAGCGTGCCCCGCTGATCGGAATTTTCGGTTTTCTCAAACCGTACAAACGGATCGCGGAGTCGCTGCGCGCTTTCCGCAGGCTGATCCGCGTGGCTCCGGACGCGCGCATGATCCTGGTGGGAGAGACGCATCCGGAGCTGCCGCTCGACTCGATCATCTCCTCGCTCGATCTGGCGGCGCATGCGCGCCACATCGGATTCGCGCCCATCGAGGATTTCAACGGCTATCTCGCCGCCTGCGACATCGTGCTCAATCTTCGCTATCCCACGGTCGGAGAGAGCTCCGGCACGCTGCTGCGCGCGCTGGGGATGGGCAAAGCCGTGGTGGTTTCCGACGTCGGTTCGTTTCGCGAGTATCCCGATGAGATCTGCCTCAAGGCGCCCGTGGACGCGAGTGAAGAGGAGCACCTGTTCGAATATCTGAACCTGCTGGTTTCGCGGCGCGAGCTGGCGCAGGTGCTGGGAACCAAGGCCCGCGAGTGGGTGGCGCGCGAGTGCAACTGGGAATCGGTGGCGCGGCGTTATGCGAGTTTTTTGGAGGCCGTCGTCGAAGGAAAGGAGTGGCAGCCGGCGGCGGAATCCGTGACGGAACCACAGCCGGAGCCTGTCAGCGTGCCCGCCGAATACATCGCCGGATGGGCCCCGGTCGAGGACGGCTCGCGCGCCTACGTCGAAAGCCACGTCACGCGGCTGGAGAAGACCCTGGCGATCACTCCCGCCGGAGGGCCGGGGGAGCGCGCGCTCGAGATGGGCGCTTACCTTCAGATCACGCCCGCGCTCAAGACCCGGCTCGGCTACGGTGAGGTGCGCGGCTGCTATTACGGGCCTCCGGGTGAGACCAAGCAGCGCACCGTAATCTCAGAAGCGGGCGAAACTTTCCAGTGCCCGATCGATCTGTTCGACGCGGAGAAGGACCGGTTTCCCTACGCCGCCGGGTATTTCTCCACCGTGCTCTGCTGCGAATTGCTGGAGCATCTCGCTGCCGATCCGATGCACATGATGGCGGAGATCAACCGCATTCTGAAACCGGGCGGGCACCTCGTGCTGACGACGCCGAACATCGCCTCGCTGCGCGCCATCGCGGGCATCCTGCAAGGGTTTCATCCCGCTCTGTTCCCGGCCTACATCCGGCCGAGCCCAAGCGGCCAAGTGGATGCGCGCCACAATCGCGAATACACCCCGCGGGAAATCAAATCGCTGCTCGAGAATTCGGGATTCGAAGTGACGCTGCTCGACACCGGTCCGTTCCGCGACGAGCCCAAGCCCGAGCACGGCTGGGTGGAGCATCTGCTCGATCGCTACTACCTTCCGAAGGAGCACCGCGGCGACGGGATCTATGCCGTGGGACGGAAGACCGGGCCGATGAAGGAACGGTATCCGTCGTGGCTGTACAGCTAGTACGAAATGCCGATCAGGAACACACTCTGATTCAGGTTCGACGGCGGAAAAGAAGCGACGCCCCGCCCTGGCGATGCGTCCGAGCCCCACCGCGTATAACGAACCTCAGGTCCCATGCGCAGCTTGCCCAGCCTCAGCTCGATGCCAACGCCCATGGTCAGGCCGGTATTCGAGAAATACGTGCGATTGCCGCCTACGTGCCGGAAATTCGGACCCAGCTCGACGAACGGCTTCACGAGCGGGATCGGCGAGCGGTACTTCCCAAGGATCGGAAACTCCCACGAGCTGATGTTGGTGACCGAGCGGAATGTCCCCAACGGGATCACCCGGTTCTCCATGGCGAAATTCAGCGGATGATACAGCCCGTCCGCCTCCACCGACAAGCCTAACGGCAGATGCAATTCGACGGTCGGCCCGATGATGTACTGATTCGATTCCGAAAATGTACGGGTGACGACGTCCACGCCGGTAGTGGTCGTGTTGGAGAAGGCCCCGGTGATCGGAACCCCTCCTTTGACGCCAATCGAAAACCGCTGCGCGAACACAGCGGAACTACAAAGAAACAGCAATGCTAGCTTTGCCCTCATGTCATTGAGACGGCGATTGCGTGTATTCTGTTTCGTGAGATGGCCAAGTTTGGCGCAGTGGAGGCCGAAACCGAAGGAACCGCCATTCGCGTGCGCTTCGAGCTGGACGCGCCCGGCGTGGTGGGCTGGCAGATCTACGATCCGGCCACCGGTGCGTTTCTGTTCGAGGGCCAGTGGACCCAGGAGCGCGACACCAGCGTCAGTCTGCGCGTCCCCCTGCCCGGGGAAGACGGACCGTACCGCGTGCAGGTGGCCCCTGTATCCGATCGCGAGCAGTTCATTCTGATCGACGCGAGCGTGGGGCACGGCCATGTGGAGTTGGCGGCGCCGCGCGTTGCCAGCAACGCCTCCCTGCGGCGTGAACGCCTGCGCCGAGCCATCCCGAAAGCGTTCCTCTATCCCGGCTTGAGCGTATGGCGGAACCGCAAATTGATCCGCTCCATGGTCCGCCGCGACATTCTGTCGCGCTATCGCGGCAGCTTCGGCGGAGTGCTGTGGACGTTTCTGAATCCCCTGCTGCTGATGGCGACGTACTTTTTCGTGTTCGGCATCGTGCTGAGGGCGCGCTTCAGCGGAGATCCCAGCCGCAGCGGTTTCGTTCTCTATTTTCTCGCCGGGATGCTGCCGTGGCTGGCGTTCTCAGAGGCGGTGGGCCGATCGGCGTCCATCATGCTCGAATACCGAAGCTTCGTCAAGAAACTCGTATTTCCGCTGGAGACGCTGCCGGTGAATCTGGTGATCTCGGGAGTGGTGACCGAGGCGTTCGCGCTGGCGATCTTCGCCGTTGGACTGCTGCTCGCGCGCGGCGCGGTCCCCGTGTCCGTGCTCTGGCTTCCCGCGCTCATCGTGCCGCAGCTTCTGCTCACCGCCGGGCTGTGCTGGTTTCTGGCCGCGCTGGGAGTGTTCGTCCGCGATCTTGGCCAGATCATGGGCTTCCTGCTGACGTTGTGGTTCTTCCTGACTCCGATCTGCTACTCGGAGGCGGCGATTCCGGCCGGGGTCGCCAGAATCCTCGCGGTGAACCCGATCTTCGTGCTGGTCCGCGGCTACCGCGCGATTTTCCTGGAGCACCACGCGCCCGATTTCGCTTCGTTGGCGGCGTTGTGGATTGTCTCCGGCGCACTCGCGGTCTTCGGACACGCCTGGTTCCACCGGCTGCGGAGAAGCTTCGCGGACGTGATTTAGGCGCAAAGTTCGCCTATCCACTCCCTCACGGTCGTGGTTCGAGGCCTTTGGCCTTCAAGGTCGAGGCGACCTTCGGGCCCGACAGAAACGCAATCAACGCCTTGGCTGCCTCCGCGTTGCTCGGCTTAGGGCTGGCGGCGGCGGCGAAGTTCACGTAGTATTGGAACTCCCCCGGGAGCCCGCCGAGAGTCTCGACGCCGTGAATCGGGACGATTTCACTGAACAGCGTCACCACCATCTCGGCCTTGCCGTCCGCGACGCTCTCGGTGGCCGGTCCGGAGCCCGGCGCCAGGATGATCTTGGGCTTGACCTCCGCGGCGATTCCCATGCGCTCGAACATTTGCTCGATCCATCCGCGGCTCGCGCCGTCCTGTGGATAGGTGATCGACTTGGCGCTCCGTAGCGTCCGTTTCAGCGCCTCGGGCGTGCGGATATCCGGCTTGGCGGCGCCCGTGCGGATGCCGATCCCGAGCGCGGAGCGGCCGACGTCGGCGCGCGAGTTGCCTGCGATCTTACCCTGTTTCACCAGGTCGGCGATGGCTTCGGGGGTAAAAATCGCAACGTCGAACGCCTCTCCTCCCTCGATCCTCTTTTTCAGCGCGGCGGTGGAGCTGAATTGCAGCGCCAGCGGATGCCCGATGGCACGCTCGCACTGCGGCTGGAGCTCCTCCATCGCGGCCTTCATGCCGTTCGAACACAGGACGCGAACGGCTGAACTGTCCGCCGCGAACGCCTGAGTTGCCAACACCACAAATCCGCCCGCGATGGCGAGCATCCGCGTGAGATCATGTTTGCGCATTACTTCCTCCATTCGTTTCAACTCTTCTTGCGCGGCTCCACGCCGCTGTGTTCCCGTATCTCTTCGGCTTCGGCGACCTTCTCGTCGCGATAATTGCTGCTGGACGCATGCTGGCGGCGCGCGGCCTGCACGTTCGCCTGCCGCGTGCCTTCCGAGCTCACGGCAAATCCCGACAGCAACTGGTCGAGTTCCCGGCTCTGGCACGAAGGGCACTCGGCCACCGTGCGCGCGAGCACGAGCATTTCGAATTGGCGGCCGCAGCCGCGGCACTCGTATTCGTAAATCGGCATCTACTTCGCGGGGACGAACCTCTGCACGCGCTCGCCTTGGAACACCTCGCCCGTGTAGATGTTGCCTTTCGAGTCCACCGCGATCATGTGCAATCCGAAAAACTGGCCGCCGTTTTCCCCCATGCTTCCCATCTGGCCCAGGACCTTGCCGTCCTCGCGGTTGAGGAACCAGATGTGGTTATTGGTGAGATCGGAAATATACAACAGCCGCTGCGCCTTATCCGCCGAGAACATCACGCCGCCGGTGGAGCCGCCCACGCCCGTCATCGGCGCCAGGATGAACTCTCTCATGAATTTTCCCTCTTTGGTCGCCACCTGGATGCGGTTGGCGTTGCGATCGGCGGCGTAGACCATCCCGTCGCGCGAGATGTTCAGCGTGAGATGACCGCGGAACTCCTTGGGCATGGGGCCGCCGGGAGTGTAGGCGCGATCGGCGTCGTTGGTGCTCATCTCCGAGAGAGTGTGTCCGTAGGCGCCCCAGCCCCGCTTGAACTGGAGCGTGTCCAGGTCGAACACCATCACGCGGCCGCCCAGGTAATTGTCGGCGGCGTAAAGTTCGCGAGCCGGTTCGTCGAGCCGTATCTCTTCAATGCCTCCCACGATCATCGGCGTTGTCGATGGATACTTGGCGCGGAAGGCAGCCACCGCCGTGTCGCGAGCCGCCCGAGCCGCGGGATCGAGCTGACCGCGCCCTCCCGGCGGCGGCAGAAATCCCGCAACGGGCCCCCTGCTGCCGCGCCCCGGAACACGTCCTCCAGCCGGAGGAGCGGCATCGCCGCCGCCGCCTCCCGCCGGTCTCTCGGGTGTGCGCGGCACCTCGCCGACGACTTTGCCGGTCTTCGGGTCATATTTGCGCACCGTGTCCTGCCCGATGTAGACGAACCCTTTGCTGTCCACCGCCATGCCGTGCCCCTGGGGCGCGTCGAAGGAGCCGATGACGTTGCCGGTCTTGTCGATGTGGATCATCG
>JBGPLI010000175.1:0-12264 GCA_041486445.1 Bryobacteraceae bacterium | reverse complement strand
GTGGAGGGGCCGCTCGACGCCACAGGTCAAGTAGTGGATCGCAACGCGCTGGATGCGCTGGTGAGGGGGCAGGTAATCGAGCGGCTGGATCACACCAATCTGAACGCGGACGTGGCGGAGCTCGCCGGAGCGGTGCCGACCACGGAGAATCTGGCGTCCGCCATCCAGCGGTCGCTCGAGAAGAGATGGGCGCTGCCGGCCCGGCTCAAGCGCGTGCGGATTTCCGAGACCGACCGGAACATTTTCGAACTGGAAACGAGCCAATGAAGAATAAGGCGGTAGTCAAAGTCATCTCCTCGCAAGGGCCCTCCATCGCTTCCCACATGAGGGACGTGCTGGAGCTGCTGGGCGAGGACGGATCGCGCGAGGGTCTGGTGCAAACGCCGGAGCGCTATGAGAAAGCCATGCGCTATATCACCAGTGGCTATCACACCAACCTGGAAGAGATCGTCAACGGCGCGCTGTTCACGGTGAAGTGCGACGAAATGGTGATCGTGAAGGAGATCGAGTTTTTCAGCATGTGCGAGCACCATCTGCTCCCGTTTTTCGG
Organism: Bryobacteraceae bacterium; assembly: GCA_041486445.1. Taxonomy (GTDB): domain Bacteria; phylum Acidobacteriota; class Terriglobia; order Bryobacterales; family Bryobacteraceae; genus Palsa-187. The sequence goes on along the minus strand of JBGPLI010000175.1, from coordinate 11,714 downwards.
CAAGATCCACGTCGGCTACCTGCCCAAGGACAAGGTGCTCGGCTTGAGCAAGATCCCGCGCATCGTAGACATGTTCGCGCGGCGGCTGCAGTTGCAGGAGCGGCTGACGCAGCAGGTGGCCGAGGCGATTTCGAGCGTGATCTCGCCGCGCGGCGTGGGCGTGCTGTGCGAGGCGCGCCACTTCTGCATGATGATGCGCGGCGTGGAGAAGCAGCATTCGGGCACGGTCACCAGCACCATGCTCGGAAGCTTCCGCACGCACAAGGCGACGCGCGACGAGTTTCTCTCCCTGGTCGGACGGCCGGTCTGACAGATGTGGCGCGCGCACTCGTGCGAGCCACGTCGGCACTCTTGCCGACGCGTGGCGTTTTCCACTTGAGCAGGTGTCGAGACGAGTCTCGACACGGCACGCACGAGTGCGCGCGCCACCGAAGACCGCCGGCGCCACGGGATCGGTTACAATCGCTAAGACCCGATGAAGATTTCCGTGAAGGGCGAGTACGCGCTCCATGCCATCTTCGACCTTGCCCTTCAGCCGCCCGGCGCGCCCGTCAAGATCGCCGACATCGCGCGGCGGCAGAGAATCCCTCAGAAATTTCTCGAATTGATTCTGGCCAGCCTCAAACAGGCGGGCTTTGTCGAATCGCGGCGCGGCGCCGAGGGCGGCTATCGCCTGGCGCGGCCGGCGGACCAGATCACGGTCGGGGAGGTTCTGCAGTTCGTCGAGGACGTAAGGAAGGCGAAACACAACGCCTCCGGCGCGTTCACCGATCTGTGGAACCGCGTGGACGCCGCCGTCGGAGCCATCGTCGATCGCACCACTTTCGCGGAAGTGGTCCGGCGCTGGAAGGAGTCGCAGAAGCGGTATCTGCCCAACTGGGAGATCTGATGGTATTCCCCGACAACTCCTTCAGCATCGGCCGAACGCCGCTGGTGCGGCTGAATCGCGTAACGGGCGGCGCTCCCGCGACCATTCTCGGCAAAGTCGAGGGGCGCAACCCGGCCTACTCGGTGAAATGCCGCATCGGCGCGTCGATGATCTGGGACGCGGAGCGGCGCGGCATTCTCAAACCGGGCAAGGAGCTGGTGGAGCCCACCAGCGGCAACACCGGCATCGCGCTGGCGTTCGTGGCGGCGGCGCGCGGTTACAAGATCACGCTGCTGATGCCGGCAACCATGTCGATGGAGCGGCGCAAAGTGCTGAAGGCATTCGGCGCGAAACTGATCCTCACCGACGGTTCGCTCGGCATGGGCGCGTCGATCGAACGGGCCGAGCAGATGGTTGCCTCAGATCCGGAGCGCTACGTGCTGCTTCAGCAGTTCCAGAATCCGGCCAACCCTGAGATCCACTTCAAGACCACCGGCCCGGAAATCTGGGACGACACGCGGGGCGGCGTCGACGTGCTGGTGGCGGGGGTCGGCACGGGCGGCACCATCACCGGAGTCTCCCGTTACCTGAAGCTCGAGCGGAAGAAGAATATTGTTTCGGTGGCGGTGGAGCCGGAGGGCAGTCCGGTCATGACGCAAACGCTGGCCGGCCAGGCGATCCGTCCGGGGCCGACCGGCATTCAAGGTATCGGCGCGGGTTTTATTCCCGGCACGCTCGATCTGAAGATGGTGGATCGCGTCGAGCTGGCGGGGGAAGAGGAGTCGATCGAAATGGCGCGGCGTCTGGCGCGCGAAGAGGGTTTGCTGAGCGGCATCTCCTGCGGAGCGGCGGTGGCGGTGGCGGTTCGCCTGGCGAGCGAACCGGAGATGAAGGGCAAGACCATCGTGGTGGTCCTGCCGGATGCGGGTGAGCGGTATCTCAGTTCCGCGCTGTTTGATGGAGTGGGTGATTAAAGAAGAAAGTAGCGGGCGCCTTCGTATGGGTGAAAAGGGGTGAGAGCGCCCGCTGTCGTAACGGGGATTTAATTACCTATAGAAACGCTGTTCCTGGCCGCGAGGTTACGGTTTCCAAAGAAATAATTCATAGCTCCTTAGGGCCACTCGATGTCTCAGAGCGCAAAGCGGTTAGTCAGGTCGTGGTCCAACGGCCGCCTGCTTGCGGCCGCGCGTCAATTTGCCTCGTCTTATTCCGAGACCATAGTCATCGCCCCCATGCCGTTGGCGGGCGAAGGACTCGCACACTCGGTCTGCGGTGCCGGGCTTCATCGGATGACCCTAGCTCAGCTTGCGGCCGATGTTTCGCGGCTCCGGATGGCGGAATTAGGCCTGGCTCCTCTGAGCACGCTGGGCCTGGAAGCGGTAGCCGCTCGCGTCGCCTACGCTGCGCGCAGCCATGGCGAACTGGCGTATTTCGCGCCTGTGGCCGGACTGCCGGGGTTCGGGCGCGCGCTGGCGCGAACGCTGGGGGAGTTGCGGCTCGCCCGCATCCGGCCGGACGCGCTGGCCGCCACGGGAGCCCCCGGCGAAGATCTGGCGAGGTTACTATCCCGTTACGAAACCGAGCTTTCCGAACGTTCGCTGGCCGACGGGGCGCGCGTGTTCGAGCTCGCGGCCGAGGCGGCGATGACGGGAGCCCACCCGCTGCTCGGCCTGCCGGTGCTGTTGCTCGACGCACCGCTTGATTCGCTCGCCTCTCGGGACTTTGTCGCGCGCGTGGCTGAGCGGGCGCCAGCCCTGCTCGCAGCGGTCAACTCAGGCGAAGATCACCTGGAACGGTTGCTCGGCGTGGCGGCCGAGGACCTGGACGCCGGTCCGGCTGAATCCTCCCTGGAACATTTGCGCAAGTACCTGTTTTCGACGTCTCCTCCGCCAGCCCGGACGCGGGACGCCGGGTTCGAGTTTTTCTCGGCGCCGGGCGAAGGGCTCGAGGCAGTGGAGATCGCCCGCCGAATTCTCCGGCTGGCCCGCGACGGCGTCGCATTCGATTCGATGGCCATCCTGCTGCGGAGTCCGGAACGCTATCAGCCGATGATCGAGGACGCGCTGCGCCGCGCCGGAGTCCCGGCGTACTTCAGCCGTGGAACCGCGCGTCCGGACGCAGGCGGCCGCGCATTTCTCGCGCTGCTGGCCTGCGCGGTCGAGAAGTGTTCGGCGTCGCGTTTCGCGGAGTATCTTTCGCTGGGGCAAGTACCGTCACTCGAGGATGGCTCCGCGCCGCTTTTCGCCGGCTGGGAGAAGCTGCTGGTGGACGCAGCCGTAATCGGGGGACGGGAGCGGTGGGCGCGCCGCCTGCGAGGCCTCCAGCGCGAATTCGAACTGCGCTTCCAGACGCTCGAGCGCGACGACGACCCGCAAGGCCGTCATCTGGCCGAGCGGATCGAACATCTCCGAAACCTGGAGGCCTTCGCGCTGCCGCTGATCGACGCGCTGGACTCTCTGCCCGCCTCGGCGCATTGGAGCGAATGGATCGACCGGCTGGCGGATTTAGCGAGGCTCGGTCTGCGACGCCCCGAGCCGGTGCTCGCCGTGCTCGCCGAGCTTGAACCAATGGGAGAGATCGGGCCGGCGACGCTCGAAGAAGTCGCGGATGTGCTGAGCGAACAACTGCGGTTTCTGCGCGAGGACCCGCCGAAGCGGCGTTACGGCTGCGTCTTTGTGGGCTCGATCGAGGAAGCGCGCGGGCGGGAGTTCGGAATGGTGTTCCTGCCGGGGCTCGCCGAGGGTCTGTTCCCGCGCAGGGCGCTCGAAGATCCGCTGTTGCTTGACGATTTCCGGCGACTGACCGGCGAGCAACTTTTCTTGCGTCAAGACCGCACCAACCAGGAACGCTTGCTGTTGAGCCTAGCGGTAGCGGCGGCTCGCGACCGGCTCGTCGTCTCCTATCCGCGCATGGATGTGGCCGAGGCCCGGCCGCGGGTCCCGTCGTTCTACGCGCTGGAGCTGCCGCGCGCGATCGAGGGCGGCCTCCCCGAGCTCGATGAATTCGAGCGCCGCGCGCGGGAGGCTGCCCCGGCCCGGCTGAACTGGCCCGCGCCGCGTGACGCGGCCGACGCGATCGACGATGCCGAATACGACCTGGTGACGCTCAAGCAGGCGCTCGCGGCCTCGAAGGGCGCGCGATATCTGGTCGAGGCGAACCCGCAACTGGCTCGCTCGCTGCGCGCGCGGTGGAAGAGATGGGCAGCGAAGTGGACTGATGCGGATGGTCTGATTACCGCGGATCCAGGTGCGCTGGTGGCGCTGGCGCAGCATCGTCTCACGGCCCGCGCGTGGTCGCCGTCCGCTCTCCAGCAGTTCGCGGTCTGCCCGTACAAGTTCGCGCTGCACGGCATCCACGGACTTCAGCCGCGCGAAGAATCCGAAGCTCTGGAGCAGATGGACCCGCTGACTCGCGGGAGCTTCTTTCACACCGTGCAATTCGAACTTCTCGGCGAGTTGAAGGCCGCCGGCCTGCTTCCGCTCAACGCGGACCGCCTGGAGAATGCGCTCGAGATTTGCGATCGCGTGCTGGACCGGGTCGCGGAGAAACTCAAGGAGGATCTGGCGCCGGCCATCCCGCGCGTGTGGACGTCCGAGATCGAGGGCATTCGCACCGATCTGCGCGGCTGGCTGCAACACGTGGCCAGGAACGACGACGACTGGGAGCCGGTGCATTTCGAATTCGCCTTCGGCCTCACCCGGACGCCCGGCCGCGATCCGGCGAGTGCAGCCGAAGAGGCGTCGCTAGCCGAAGGCGTGCGCTTACGCGGTTCCATCGATCTGGTGGAGCGGCATACTTCGCGCGGGATATTCCGCGTGACGGACCACAAGACCGGCAAGCCACCCGAGAAAGTTCCGGCGTACGTCGGCGGAGGGCAGTTGCTCCAGCCTCTGCTCTACGGCCTGGCGACGCAGACCCTGCTGGGCGTGACCGTCGAATCGGGGCGGCTGTTTTACTCGACCCAGCGCGGCGGCTTCGAGCACATGCAGATTCCGCTGACCGAGAAGGCGAGCCAGTTTCTGGCGAGACTGCTGAGCAACATCGACAATTCAATCGCCAGCGGATTTCTGCCACCCGCGCCTCAGAAAGACGCGTGCGAGATCTGCGACTACCGCATCGTCTGCGGTCCTTATGAAGAGCTGCGTCTGGCGCGTTTCAAGGACCGCCGCGACGAAAGGCTCGAACCGCTCACTGAGATTCGGGGCATGCCGTGACGCCGTCGATTCGTGCAGCATCCGACGACGACGCGCGCCGGCGGATTCGCGAGTCGCTCGACGAAAGCCTCATCGTCGAAGCGTCGGCGGGCACCGGCAAGACCACCGAGTTGGTAAACCGGATCGTCGCAGTGCTCGAAGCGGGGCGGACTCGCATCGATCGCGTCGCCGCCGTGACATTTACGCACAAGGCCGCCGGCGAAATGAAATTGCGCCTGCGCCAGGAACTGGACAAGGCCCGGCGACGCGCGCCGGTCCTGGAAGATGCGCTCGAACACCTGGAGGAAGCTTCCATCGGGACCATCCATTCTTTCTGCGCGCAGATTCTGCGCGAGCGGCCGGTGGAGGCGAGAGTCGATCCCGTATTTGAGGAGCTGAATGAACAGGAGAGCGCTCGTCTCTACCAGCGAGCCTTTCGCACCTGGCTGGAGCGGTGCTTGAACGCTTCGTCTCCCGGATTGAGGCGGGCGTTTGCGCGACTGGCGTGGCCGGAGCCATGGGAGAACTCGCCGCCGCTGGAGCAGCTTCAATGGGCGGGGAAGAAACTCGTGGAGTGGCGCGATTATCCAGCGCCGTGGCAGCGGGAGGCGTTCGCACGCGAGGAGGAAATCGACACCATTGTCCGGCTGGTTCGGGAGGTGGCGGATTTGAGTGCGCGCCCGCGCCGCGTGACGGACAATTTGTATCGTGGGCTGGCTCCCGCGCGAGCGCTGGCCGAGTGGATCGGGCGCGCTGAAAACGCCGGGCCCCGAGACTACGACGCACTCGAAGCGCTGCTCCTGAGGCTTGGGCGAGACCTGCGGCGCGACATGAAGAAGGGTTCAGGCATCTACGGGGATGGCGTGGTCCGGGAGGAGCTGCTGGCGCGCCGCGAGGATCTGCTCCGTTGGATCGAAGAGTTTCGACGCCGGGCGGATCCGGATCTGGCGGCGCAGCTCCGCGATGAGATGGCAAGCCTGGTTGAGGAATACGACGATCGCAAACAGCGCTCCGGCAAGCTGGATTTTGTCGACTTGTTGATCAAGGTGCGCGACCTGGTGCGTGATCAGCCCCAAGTCCGCAGGTTCCTGCAAGACCGATTCACGCATCTCTTCATCGACGAATTTCAGGACACCGATCCTTTACAGGCCGAGATTCTCCTGCTGCTCTCGGCCGATGATCCGGTCGAATCCGACTGGCTGAGGGTGACGCCGAAGCCCGGGAAACTCTTCCTGGTGGGCGATCCGAAGCAATCGATCTACAAGTTTCGCCGTGCGGACCTGGTCCTGTACCGGCAGGTTTGCGACAGCCTGGTGGAACGTGGCGTGGGCCGGGTTTCCCTTCGGAGGAGCTTTCGCGCGGTTCCGAACATTCAACAATTGGTGAACGCCGCGTTTGAAACGGAAATGACCGGCGACGTGCAGGCCGGCCAGGCGAATTGGGTGCCGCTGGAACAGCATCGGCCCGAGGCTGAGGGAAGGCCGAGCGTGATCGTGCTTCCGGTCCCGAGCCCGTATAAGACTAGGCTCGCCAAGGAAGCCGTGAACAACTGTCTCCCGGACGCGATCGCGGCATTCGTGGCGTGGCTGGTGAACAAAAGCGGGTGGCCATTTGAGGCGCGCGACGTGGCGGTCCTGTTCCGGCGGCGAACCCAGGGCGGCACGGATATGACCCGCGAGTATGCGCGCGCGCTGGAGGCGCGAGGCATCGCGCACCTGCTCGCGGGCTCGAAATCGTTTCATCGCCGCGAGGAAGTGGAAACGCTCCGCGCCGCGCTGACCGCCATTGAATGGCCCGGCGACGAGCTGAGTGTATTCGCCACGCTCAAGGGTTCTCTGTTCGCGGTTCCCGATGACGTGCTGCTCCGCTACCGCCACGAACACGGCCGCCTGCATCCGTTTCACAAGCACGACCAAACCACGGACGAAGTGTTAGCCCCCATCGTGGATGCGCTGGCCCTGCTCAGGGAACTGCATCGGGCGCGCAACCGGCGTCCCTTTGCCGCTACGGTGAACGCGCTGATCGAATCGACGCGCGCCCACGCCGGCTTTGTCCTGCGGCCCGGCGGCAATCAGATTCTCGCCAACGTGGCGCGTCTCGCCGACCTGGCGCGCACCTACGAAATCGGCGGCGGCATCTCGTTTCGCGGTTTCGTCGAAGAACTGGCCGCGCAGGCGGAGAAAGAAGAAGCATCCGAGGCGCCGGTGCTGGAAGAGGACGCCGACGGCGTGCGTCTGATGACGGTGCATGGCGCCAAGGGGCTCGAATTCCCCGTGGTCATTCTGGCCGACCTGACGACGAACCTGTCGGCGCTCGCGCCGGAGCAGTACGTGGACGGAGCACGGCGGCTGTGCGCCACGCGATTGTTGCGATGCGCTCCGCGGGAGCTGGCCGACCGTGAGCCGGACGAAAAGGCGCGCGAGCGGGCCGAGGGCGTACGCGTCGCCTACGTTGCGTCCACTCGGGCCCGGGATTTGCTGGTGATCCCGGCCGTCGGCGACGAACCGTTTCCATCGGAAGGATGGCTGAGTCCTCTGCATAAAACCATTTTTCCGTCGCACGCCAACTGGCGGCGCTCCCGGCCCGCGCCCGGTTGTCCGGAGTTCGGAGGAGCGAGTGTGCTCACGCGGCCGCTCGAATACGATCGCGAAGCAGAGATGTCGGTCAAGCCCGGATTGATCCAGCCGGAGCGAGGCGAGCACGAAGTGGTTTGGTGGGACCCATCGACACTGGAGTTGAACATCCAAGGCGGACTCGGGCTGCGGCAGGGAAAAATCCTTGCCGAAGATGGCGGCGCGAGCCTGGCGATCTATCGCGGCTGGCAGCGGGAGCGCGAGCGAGTGTTGGAAAGCGGCGCTCGGCCCGAATTCCGCGTGTTTCTCGCCAGTGAGGCTGAGACGCCGCCGCCGGGAGAGCTGGCCCAGGTAGCGGTAGAATTCGCCACGCAACCCACGGGACGCCCGGGCGGGCGGCGTTTCGGCACGCTCGTCCACTCCGTGCTGCGAGATGCGGCGCTCGACGCCAGCCGCGAGACGATCGCCAAGCTGGCGAAACTGAATGCTCGCCTGCTGGGCGCGCCCGAGGAAGAGCGCGACGCGGCGTCCGCGGCGGTCGAGACTGCTCTTGCGCATCCTTTATTGACGCGCGCAAGCAAGGCGCCACGCTGTTATCGCGAGTATCCCGTAGTTCTGGCGCTGGGCGATGGGAGGCTGATGGAAGGCGTGATCGATCTGGCGTTCGTCGAAGATGGCGCGTGGATCGTCGTCGATTTCAAGACCGACGCCGACTTGGAGGAGCGGAGAGCGCAGTACGAGCGCCAGCTTCAGTGGTATTGTTACGCGATGGGGAAGCTGACGGGAATGCCCGCCGTTGCTACCCTGTTGGGCGTCTAGTCTCGGAGCGCCGCGGCCGTCTCCGACGCCTTGTCGAGCAGGAAACCGGTTTCCGAGCCGCAGCTCAAGAATCGCATGCCGCGCTCTTTCCAGAATTTGGCGAGCGCGACCGTGCGCGTGTGCGTGCCGGGCGCGATGCCGTGTTTGAGGCAACTGTCGCGCACCAGCTCCATCGCCTCCACCAGCTTGGGATGCTCGAACTCGCCGGGCACGCCGAGCGAGATGGAGAGGTCCGACGGACCGATCATCACCGCATCGATGCCCGGAACAGAGAGGAGTTCTTCGCGACGCTCGACGGCGAGCTTGGTCTCGATTTGCAGCACTACCATGGTGTGCTGGTTCTGATGCTCGATAATCTGGGGGAAAGAGGCGCGTTCGTACTCCAGATGCGCGGGCGTGAGGCCGAAGCCGCGCACGCCGAGCGGCGGGAACCTGGTCCAAGTCACCGCGCGCGCCAGAATCTCCGGCGATTCGACGCGCGGCAGCAAAATGCCCTGCGCGCCGCAATCGAGCGCTCGCGCCACCAGTGTGTATTGCAACTCACCGACCCGCACGATGGGGCAGAGTCCCACCCTGACGGCCGTCTGGCACAGATCCTGAAGCGTTTCGAGATCGAAGCCGCCGTGCTCTCCATCAAGAAAGCTCCATTGAATGCCGGCCGCGGCGAGGATCTTGATGACCTCGGGAGAGCGAAGCTGTGAGAAGCTGCAACCGAGCTGGAACTTGCCCTCCTTGAGGGCTTTTTTTACGGAATTAATTCGCATATTTAGATAGTGAAGATACGATGGTCCGGACAATCCAACTGTACGGCGTCATACAACTGATCCACCAGGTCCAGGCCGTGCTTGGCCAGGAAGGGAAGAATCGAATAGAACCTTTCCTGCAAGTGGCGGTGTGGATAGAGAAGTCCGGCGAGGTAGCGCGCGTCGGCCTCGGCCCGCTGGTCGCGGCGCATGATTTCGGCGGCGGTTTTGCGCCGGGTCTTGTCGAGCTGATAAACAATCTTCGCGCGGCTGGTTTCGAGCGCGGCAGCCAGAGTGTGGTCGAAACGCTCAAGCTCCGAACGGAGCAGGTCGAGCTGGTTGGCCACCTCGGTTCCGGTGCGGGCGAACGCCCGCTCCACCGATTCCGGAACCAGGGCGTGGGCCACACGCTGGTTCAAAGAATCCTCGCCCGCGAAGGTTTGCGGAACCGTGAGCCGGTAGCGCTCCAGCAGCTTCGCCGTGCGGGGTTCGAGCAGCGTGAATGCGGAACGCGACATCACCACCGGCATGCGCCCCAGCAGGCGATCGTAGATGACGCTGGCCTGCGCCAGGTACGCGAGCTCCGCGGGACCGCCGATATACGCAACCGTCGGGAGCAGATAATCCTGCATCACCGGGCGCAGCAGCGCGTTGGGCGAAACCTCCGCGGCGCGATCGCGCAGATCGCCGAACTCGGAGTCCTTGCGGCGCAGCGGCACGCGCTCCCCGTTTTCGAGAAGGAAAAACAGCGACGTGTTCGCTTCCAGGTGCACCTGGGCGTGATAGCCGGCCGATTCGAGCTCACGGTTGCGCGCGAGCAAGCGGGACTTGAGATCCGGCGCGGCGTCCAACGCTTCGGCGAGCAGAGGGGCGGCAGCCTTGCGCACGGCCGGATCCAACGGGTCCAGGAACAGGAGCCCGAGCGGCGCCAGCAGCTTCGCGAGCAACCTTCGAAATCCCTCGCCCATGGTGACACCGGGTCGATAGGCGTGCTCAACGGCCGCTACCACGTCGCCTGCGTGTTCGAAGCCGGCCAGCGCGTGGCGCAATTCGTCGATCGGCCACTGTTCCATCGCGATGCCGCCAACGGGCCGCTGCCGGCCGTTAATTTCCGCCGGGGGTTCGACGTGCAGCTCCACGGGGTGATGCGCGTGATTGAAAATCCAGGTGCGGCTGACCTCGGCGAAATCGTGGTCCTCGGTCGCCAGCCAGAACACGGGCACGGCGGGAATCCCGCTGGCCGTGAGACTGCGGGCCTGTCGCGCGGCGGTGAGCGCCTTGTAGATCGTGTAGGCCGGGCCGGAGAACAGGCCCACTTGCTGACCGGTCACAACCGCCACGGTTCCAGGCTGCGCAAATAGAGTCAACGACTTACTGGGTTCGTTTTGTACTGCCAGGGCCTCGGCGACTGCGGCGCGGCGGGCATCCGGGTAGTCGATTTGCCGTGCAGCGGTCTGGAGCGAGGCGGGGTCGTGCGGATCGTGGCGGTAAAACCGCGCGACTCGATCAAAATGATAGACAAAATCGGTGAATAATTTCGAGGTGCCTGGGAGGTCGGTGTGGCGGATACAGGCAGGGTCCATTGGCTCGGGGGGCAGTTCGTTCTCAGGGCAATCGGTCCAAGGGTAACAGATGCGGGAGGCCGGGCGAAAGGTCCAGGGAAAAAGATTCGCGAAGGAACAGCGGCATCAAAGGTTGACAGTCACTCGCAAGAAGGTAGCAGGGATTGAGGTGCCGCCGTCCGTACTCTTATTCTGTGCTTTCGCCAACTCCAACAACTGGTTGTGGAGCTCCTCCACTTTCCCGTTCTTTTCAGCCGCTTCGTAAGCGTTCATGGTTGGGCCATAGAATCGTCTGAAGGATTCGATCACATCGGCCGGGCTTTTGTCAGGCGACGTGAAGTAGAAGGTGTCCTTGACCATGGAGATTTTCTCCTTCGGTACACCAGCCTGGCCAAAACGCTCGATGATGTGAGTATCCACGCCCCAAGTCATGGGACTGACGAAGCCTTCCGGAGGTGGAGGCGTAAACGCCGAGCTGATCTTCAGCACCTGCGCCACGAAAGTTGGATCGTTCGGAATCCAATTGCCCATCACAATGCGGCCGCCCGGTTTTGTGACCCGGACCATCTGCTTGGCCACATCGAACGGCTTGGGTGCGAACATGGCGCCGAATATAGAGACGGTCAGATCAAACGAAAAATCGCCGACCCCTTGCAAGTTGCACGCATCTCCCTCTTGAAATTTCAGCCGGTCGAGACCCTCCTCCGCAGCTCGTTTGTTCCCGGCGTCGACGAGGTTCCTGGCAATGTCGATTCCGACAACTTCAGCCCCCAAACGGGCGAGAGGAATCGCGGTAGTGCCATCTCCGCAGCCGAGGTCCAAAACCCGTAGCGACGGCGTTATCCCGAGAGACTTAACCACCGCTTCTCCGGATTGACGCATGAAGGCGGCAATCTCGGTAAAGTCGCCTTTCTCCCACAATGCTTTGTTTGGATTGGGTAAGGCCTTGGCTGCGT
>JBGPLI010000174.1:0-12271 GCA_041486445.1 Bryobacteraceae bacterium | reverse complement strand
TGATCTATGCGGCCTTGGGCGAGAAGGACCAAGCCTTCGAGTGGCTGGAGAAGGCGTACCAGGAGAGGTCAGTCGAGATCATCCTCATCAAAGCGCATGGCTTTTTTGACAACCTCCGTTCGGACCCGCGATACAAAGACTTTCTCCGTCGCGTAGGCCTCCCGCCCTGAGATCACCCTCGATGGTTGCCGGAGCGAGCCCTGCCCGGCGAACGCGCGACGGTCGGCTTATTTGACCGCTTGATGCAGGATCTGGGCGAGCAACAAGCCTAATCCGGTTCCCGCCAAGACCACCGTCAAGGTTGCATTCAGCATGCTCGTGGACTTCCCCTATTAGGGTGCAAACGAGGTCCGAAAAATATCAGGAAGATTGGCACCCCGCCCGGCGGACGAGTCGCGGGAAGGCAAGCCGCTATCCGCGAAGCGCCAGCAACGTCGCTACAGTCGCGATGAAATATCCGAGGCCGATAGCGCCGATGAAGTGACCGACTCGCACGTGATAATGATCGGCGGGAACTGCTTCTCGGGTTAGGGGACAAGTACAAAACTAAAGTAAAAGATTCGGTTGTTAATCATTAGCAACTGAAAACAGAGATGTTGCATGCTATCAAACTAAGACGTACCAGGTACCGGAAGTACGTCTGGTGGTCCAAAAGTGCCTTGTGAGCAGGCCGCCGTAGCTCTAAGATAAATCAGCAACCCCCAAACGTGATTTCTAAGGATCACGTACTTGAACAAAGGAGCAAGCTGGTATGAAGAATCTGGTCGGTCGGTTTATTCGTGAGGAGCAGGGCCAGGACCTTATAGAATACACTCTGCTGTTGGCTTTCGTTTGCCTGGCCTCGGCGGCGCTGTTTATCGGCGCGGGAACCACGATGAAAGGTATCTGGACCACCGCCAACAGCATTCTCGTAAACGCCAATAGCGCGGCAAGCTAGTCGGCACTGGGGTCCAGTCCGCGGCGGCGCGGATGGCGTGTATTCTTGAACAAGAGAATTTTTCTTGCTCATCGAACCCCGCCCATCCGCGTTCCGTGCCCTGAACCTGCGGCGTGTTTTGCGCGTCGCTTCGGGCAATGCTCTGGAGATGTACGATTTCCAGATCTTCGGATTCTACGCCCCTGCCATTGCGCGGACCTTTTTTCCGGGCGCCAGCGAGTATGCCTCGCTGATGCTGTCGCTCACCACCTTCGGGGCCGGTTTTCTGATGCGGCCTCTGGGAGCGATCGTGCTCGGGGCGTTTATCGACCACCGCGGGCGGCGCGCCGGTCTGCTGTTGACTCTGGCGCTGATGGCGGTCGGCACGCTGTCGATCGCCTGCCTGCCGGGATATGCGGCCCTGGGTCTGGCCGCTCCAATCCTCGTGCTGTTAGGCCGCCTGTTGCAGGGTTTTTCGGCGGGCGTGGAGCTGGGCGGCGTCGCGGTTTATCTTTCCGAGATCGCCCCGCCGGAACGCCGGGGATTCTACGTGAGCTGGCAGTCCGGCAGCCAGCAGGTGGCGGTGATGTTCGCCGCCGGGCTTGGAATTCTGCTGACATCGTCGCTTTCGGCGACCCAGATGTCGGAGTGGGGATGGCGGGTGCCGCTGCTCGCCGGATGCCTGCTGTTGCCGCTGCTTTTTTTCCTGAGACGCTCGCTCGAAGAGACCCCCGCATTCCTCGGCCGCAAGCGGACTCCGTGCACGCGGGAGATTCTCGCCTCCGTCCTGGCGAACTGGCGCCTCGTGCTGGCGGGCATGATGATGTCCACGCTCACCACGGTCTGCTACTACCTGGCGACGGTCTACACACCGACGTACGGCAGCACGGAGCTCCACCTGGCGTCCACCGGCACGCTGATCGTGACACTGGCCGTCGGCTTGTGCAGCCTCCTCTGCCTGCCCGTTTCCGGAGCGGTGTCGGACCGCATCGGCCGCCGTCCTATTTTGCTCGCGTGCTCGGCGGCGGCGCTGTTGACGCCTTATCCCGCGCTGGCCTGGCTGGTCCGCGAGCCCTCCTTCGCGCGCCTGCTCGGGGTGGAAGTATGGTTCGCGTTCCTCTACGCCGCCTATAACGGCGCGATGGCTCCGCTGCTCGTCGAAATGATGCCCGCCGGAATCCGTACCACCGGATTCGCTCTCGCCTACAGTCTGGCGACCGCCGTGTTCGGCGGATTCACACCCGCCATCAGCACGTACCTGATTCACGTCACCGGCAACCGCGCCATGCCGGGCGTCTGGCTGTCGATGGCGGCCGCGTGCGGATTGACCGCCGTTCTGTGCCTCCGACGTGGCGCCGGCGATCTTGCGTGCGGCGGTACACGACAAACAGCGCACGCATAAGGTCCAGTGTATATTGGATGGGTGCAAGGAGAGAACCCATGAAACGCGCCACGATCTGTCTGGTTTTCGTTTTGTCCTCGACCGCGTTCGCTCAGCGGGCGTCCGCGCCGGCCCCTCACATCGGAGAAGGCGGCTTGCCGCAATTCCAGCAGGATAAGTCGTGGCCGAAAGTCCCGGCGAAGTGGAGGCTGGGAAGTGTGTCCGCTGTCGCCATCGACGAGCAGGATCACGTGTGGCTCCTGCACCGCCCGCGAACGCTTCCCGCCGCGCTGAGAGCCATGTCCGCGCCGCCCGTGCTCGAGTTCGACAACGCCGGCAACTTCATCCAGGGCTGGGGCGGGGAAAGCGGACCCGGCTATCAGTGGCCCTCGAACGAGCACGGTCTCCATATCGACTACAAGGGCTTCGTGTGGGTGATGGGCAACGCGGATGGCCCGCGCAACAATCCCGACAAGCTCCCGAGCGACAACCAGATTCTCAAGTTCACTAAGGCCGGCAAGTTCGTGATGGCCATCGGCAAGAGCGGCCAGACCGGCAGCAACTCGACCGAGGTCCTGCGGGGCGCCGCGGGCCTGCGCGTCTACCCCAAGACCAACGAGCTGTTCGTCGCCGACGGCTACGGCAACAGCCGCGTGATGGTGTATGACGCCGAGACGGGAAAGTTCAAGCGCATGTGGGGCGCCTATGGCAACAAGCCTCTGGATATGGCGGACCGTCCGAAACGCTCCGCTGCCGCCGAGAACCCGTGGGTCGCGGTCTCGGAAGTTCTCCAGCAGTTCGGTTCGCCGGTGCACGACGTCGATATTTCCCGGGACAATCTCGTCTACGTCGCCGATCGCGGAAACAAGCGCGTGCAGGTGTTCACGCCCGCGGGCAAATTCGTCGCCGAGCAGTTCGTCGGCCTCAACGGCACGAATGGACTCCAGGCCAGGTCCACCGCCTTCTCGCCGGACCCGGAGCAAAAGTTCCTGTACGTCGGCGGTACGCCGGTCATCTACATCCTGAATCGCAAGACGCTCGAAGTTCTGGGCTCATTCTCCAGCGGCGAGGACATGCAGCATCCTCCGGGTCACCAGATCGCGGCCGATCATCAGGGCACCGTCTACGCGGTGCAGGCCGATCCGCCCACCGGCGACGCCAAGACCGTCGGCGCATACAAGTTTGTGTTCAAGTGGTATTCGCCCGCGGCGGCATGTTGTCAGTGAGGATTGTAATTTGCAACCAAACCAGCGCACGACCTATTCGCCCATCACCGGGCGTCCGCCCCTGAAGCTTCCCGGAGGCGCGCGCCTCGCCGTCTGGGTGATCGTCAACGTCGAGGAGTGGAACCCCCGTGAAACCATGCCGCGCACGGTTCTGCCTCCCCCCGCCGGCGGCTCTCCGATGCCCGACGTGCCCAACTGGGCGTGGCACGAATACGGCAATCGCGTCGGCTTCTGGCGTTTCCTCGATACGCTCGACACACTGAAAGTGCCGGCCGTGATTGCGATCAACGGATCGGCCATCGCCGCCTACGAGCCGATCGCCCAGGCCGCGCTCGACCGCAACTGGGAGTTCATCGGCCACGGATTCTCGCAGAAGAACATGCAGAAAATCCCCGACGAGCGCGAAGACATCCGGAAGACCACCGAGGCCATCCGTGCCTTCACCGGCCGCCGCCCGCGCGGCTGGCTGGGTCCCGGCCTCACCGAAACCCTGGAGACGCCCGATATCCTGCTCGAAGAAGGCTACGAATACATCTGCGATTGGGTGCTCGACGATCAGCCGGTGCGCCTGGCCACCCGCGGCGGACCGATCGTCAGCGTTCCCTATACGCAGGAGTGCAACGACGTCGCGATGATCGCGGTCCAGCATCACCGCGCGTTAGAGTATCGCGATCGCGCCATCGACCAGTTCGAGCAGCTCTATCTCGACTCGAAGGACTCGGCGCGCGTCATGGCGCTGGTGTTTCACCCGTATTTAATGGGCGTGCCGCATCGGTTCCGCTATTTTCGCGAAGCCCTGGAGCACATCTCGAAGCGGCCGGACGTGGCCATCTGGACCGGCGAGCAGATCTACGATTGGTACGTGAAACAAGTCTGCTGAGTGGGGCGGCCTCGCAGGCCGCGCGGGCTTCTCAAGCCCGCTTCTGAAAGGCGGGGCTGAGAGCCCCGCGCAGACTGATAGTCTACCCCACCGGCTCACTCGTAGTAGGCCGGCGCCTTCTTCTGCTTGTTGAAATTCGCCAGGTCGTGCTCGATCCAGAGCTGCGCGCGGGTCTTCTTGAGGAAAGCCTCAATCACCTCCCGGCTCGCCAGCGATTGCTCCTTGTTGAACTCGAACGTCGGAACCTTGTGGGTAGTGCGCTCTTCTTTATAGTGGTAGAGATCGCCGGCCAGCAGCACCGGACCGGTCTTGGCGAGTTTCAGGTAAACGACCTGGTGGCCGGGTGTGTGCCCGTAGGCGGCCTTGATCACCACCGTGCCGTCGCCGAACACGTCGTAGTCCTGGCCCTTGAGAACTTGCGCCTTGCTGTTCTTTAGCCCGGCGTACAGCGCGGCCTGCGTGATGTTGGGCGGCTTCTCCGCGAACATCGCGTCGCGTTCCGGCTGCTGCACCAGCCAGGTGGAGCCGGCGAAATCGTTGGCGTTGGCGATGTGATCGCCATGATAATGCGACAGACCGATGTAGGTGATGTCCTTGGCCGCATAGCCGGCCGCCGCGAGCTGCGATTTGAGCGTCTTGGTGGCCGTGAACAGTCCCTGCGTCACCGGGCTGGCGTCGGGTTTGAGGGCGTTATCGGGAATCGCGCCGGTATCCCACATGAGCGTGCCCTTCGGGTGCACGATCAGGTACGACGCCACCACCATCTCCGTCGTGGTCAGGTCCTCTTTCGTGAACTCGAACCTTGCCGGATCGATCCCCTTGATCACGCCATTGTCGAACACATACAGCCGGACCGACTTCGGCGGCTGCGGACGGGTTTGGGAGGCAGCCAGTCCGGCGAATACCACCGGAAGGATCATGGGGAAGAATTTGCGGCTGGACATGGCCACCAGCATATCACTCGAAAATGCCGCCCAGCGGACGATACGCAAAGTGAAGGGGGAACGTTTGGAGCGGCTGATCACGTTGCTCGTGCTCCTGATCGGGCCAGTCGCGACGGCGCAGCACTTCAGTTTCAAGCACTACGGGCCGGATGAGGGCCTCAACACAGCCGTGGGCCAGTTGTTGCAGGACCGCACCGGCTTCCTGTGGGTGGGCACCGGCAACGGACTGTTCCGATATGACGGAGCGCGCTTCGAGCGGTTCGGCAAAGAATCCGGTCTTCCGGCCGTTTCCATTCGCTCCATTCACGAAAGCGCGGATGGCACGCTGTGGGTAGCCACCGGCGCCGGCCTGTCGCGCTTCCGGCGCGGCGCCTTTGAGGCTGTCGAGACCGGGGAGGGAAACGACGGGCCGGGACTGTATGCGGTCGCGTCCGACCGCGACGGCAACCTGTACGTAGGCTTCGAAGGGGGAGTCCTGACCGGTGCGCCGCAGGCCGATGGGAAACCGCGCTTTCACTTGCTGGCCGGCGTCCCGGAAGCTCCGGTCCGGCTCATTCACGCTGAGCAAAATGGCACGGTATGGATTGGTTGCGGTTCACAACTCTTTCTCTATGACCATGGCAAGCTTCAGGCCTTCGGTTCCGACAGCGGTCTTCCACAGGATCGGTGGGTTGCCATGCTTCGGGACGGCCACGGAAATCTTTGGGTACGCGGGTTCGAGCATCTGTACGTTCAACTCGCGGGCGAGCAGCGGTTCCTCGCGCGCGACAGCGGGCTCCCGCAGTCGAGCAATGAATTCGCCGCGCTGGCGCTGGATCGCGACGGTGCGCTCCTGGTCACCACCGACCTGGGCCTGGCCCGCCGGACCGAAGGGCGATGGCAACTGATCAACACCAATCAGGGTCTCGAGTCCGATACGGTCACAGCGGTCTACCGGGACCGCGAGAACTCCATCTGGATCGGCTTGTGGGGGATGGGTGTCGCGCAATGGATCGGAGCCGGGGAATGGACCAACTGGACCAAGGCGGACGGCCTGAGCAACAACATCATCTGGTCCATCCGCCGTCATCCCTCCGGTGCGCTCTGGATTGGAACCGACCGCGGAATTACACAGATGGAGTCCGGCTTCCCGCGGCCGCGCATCTGGACGCGGAAGGAGGGGCTGGGAGGAGACAAAGTCAAAGCCCTGGTCGTCGGCGGCGACGGAGTGGTTTGGGCCGGCTCGTTTCCGGGCGGCGTTTCGCGCATCGACCCGCGTACCGGGCGCGTGCAAGTGTTCGGCCCGGAATCGGGGCTCGCGGACGACCGCGTTATCGCGCTTTGTCTGGATCGTGAGAACCGCCTGTGGGCCAGCACCGCCGGAGGTTTGTTCCGAAGCACGCCCCTGGGGCCGGACCTGCGGTTCGAGAGACAGGAGGCGCCGGGCGCGACCGAGCACGATATCTTCTTTCGCTTTCTCGAAGACCACCAGGGCCGGATGTGGGTGGGCAGCACCGGAGGCTTGTACCGCTGGGATCGGGGCCACTGGGCTCGCTTCACCACGGCGGATGGCTTGCGGGCCGACGGCGTGACTCACATCGCCGAAACCGACGACGGCGCGATTTGGGTCGGGTATCGCGAGCCTCTCGGATTGTCCCGGCTGACCCTGGCGGGCGGCGGGATGTCCGCACAACACTACTCGACCAAGGACGGGTTGGCTTCCGATTACATCCTGTTTCTTGGCCTCGATTCCCAACGCAGGCTGTGGGCCGGCACGGACCAGGGTGTGAACGTGTCGGTCCAGGGTGGCTGGGCGCACTACACGCGGCAGGATGGATTGGTTTGGGACGATTGCGCGGCCAACGCCTTTCTCGCCGAACCCGGCGGCAGCGTGTGGATCGGGACGCTCAAAGGACTCTCGCGATTCCAGCCGGGCCCGCGGCGATCCGATCCCCCGGCCCCGCCTGTTGCCATCACGTCCGCCACATTTGGCGAACGCAAGGCCGACCCGTCCTTCTTCTCCGAAGTGCCCTTCGGCGACCGGGACTTCTCGGTAAGCTTCGCCGGGTTGATCTTCCAAAACGGAAAAAACGTGCGCTTCCGCTACCGGCTCAAGGGTCTTGACGATCGTTGGATCGAGACCGGCTTGCGGGAGGCGCACTACTCCAGCCTGCCCGCGGGCTCTTATCAGTTTGAAGTGATGGCGCGAACCGCGCGCGGCGCGTGGAGCCTGGCGCCGGCTATGCTCTCCTTCCGCATCATGCCGCCATGGACGCAGACGTGGTGGTACCGCTGCCTGGCTCTTGCCAGCATGGTGGCGCTGATGTGGCGCCTGGTGCGGTATCGCCTGAGGAAAGTGCTCGCGGAACGGCACTGGCTGGCGGACGCCGTAAGACAGCGCACCCTCGAACTGGAGTCGCAAAAAAGCGTGGTCGAGCGTCAGAAGCACGAGATTCAAGAGCTTCTGGAACAGTCCCGGGAAGTCTCACGGCTCAAGAGCGAGTTCCTGGCCAACATGAGTCACGAAATCCGCACTCCCATGAACGGCGTGATCGGCATGAGTCAGCTGGTGCTTGCCACCCAGCTGAACAACGAGCAGCGCGAATACATGACCACTGTAAAGGGATGCGGCGAGGAACTACTGAGGGTGATCAACGACATCCTCGACTTCTCCAAGATCGAGGCCGGCAAAATGGAGCTGGCCTCCGAGCCGTTCCACCTCCGGGAGTGCCTCAGCGAAGCTCTCCGTGTATTCTCCTTGCAGGTGCGCAAGAACGGATTGGACCTTCTGCATCATGTCGATGACGATGTCCCGGACCACCTCACAGGAGACCCGGGCCGCCTGCGCCAGATTCTGTTGAACCTGATCGGGAACGCGATCAAGTTCACGGAACGAGGCTTGATTGAGGTGAGCGTTTCGCTCCAGGCGGAGGACGCGGACAAGGTCACCTTGCGGTTTTCGGTGAGAGATACGGGACTGGGTATCCCTGCCGGGAAGCAAGACATGATTTTCGAGGCTTTCGCGCAGGTGGATGGATCGGCGCGGCGCCGGCAGAGTGGAACCGGTCTGGGACTGGCCATCTGTTCCAACTTGGTGCATCTCATGAACGGGCGCATTTGGGTGGAAAGCGTGCCGGGAGCCGGAAGCGTCTTCCATTTCACGGCGACGTTTGGAGCGGCAACCCTCGAACCGGATCCTTTGCCGGACTTCGACGCGAAATCGCCCGCTGCCCGCCCGCTCCGCATTCTGGTAGCGGAAGACAACGCGGTCAATCAACTGCTCATGCAAAGGATGCTGGAAAAAAAAGGACACCGGACGGTGATGGTCACAAGCGGAAAAGAGGCCGTAGAGATGGCCACAACGGAACACTTCGACCTGATCCTGATGGATTCGCAGATGCCGGAGATGGACGGCCTGGAGGCGACCGAACGGATCCGCGCGTGGGAAGGACCCGGCCGGCGCGTCCCCATTGTCGCGATGACCGCCCACGCCATGAACACCCACCGCGATCAGTGCCTCCGCGCCGGGATGGACGACTTCATTTCAAAGCCGGTCCAGTTCGATACGCTCTTCAAGTTTATCGAGCGCGTTCAGGCGGCGACCCCGGATTCGCCGGTTCCTTCTTGTCAGGGTCGGCCCGTGTAAAACGTACGGCGAACCACGGCGGGTTGTGGATCTAGGAAGAATCGATACAAACCAGTGGATGCCGCTGTGATCGCGCCATCGGGCGCGGAGGACCCGGCCGCCACTGGCGGGCAAAGCGGAGGCATCATGGCGACGGCGTTGCTCCCGCTCACCGGGTCCGGTTGATCCCGCCTGGTAGCTGACTCCGTCCGCGGCACAAAGTGGATGACCCGGGTTACTGCCGGTGTGGTCGCATCGAGATTCCAGACGTTGTGCGCCGTCCCGGCGCGCTCAAAGAAAATGGATCCGGTAGGGTACGCTCTCAGGCAGCCGTAGTCCGGTTTCTCCTGTATCCACACAGTGCCTTGCACCACCTGGGCGATCGTCAGCGCCGTGGGGTGGTCGTGCCAGCCGCTCTGCGATGGCGAGGTCACGGCGGCCGCGAATTCTGTGGTGCCCTGCACGATGTCGAAGCCCCAGCCCTCACCGTTCCAGGACTGGATCTGAAGATTGAATAGCGGACCCTCCCACTGGTTATTCACATTAACGCTGTCCGGGATCTTGGTCCGAAATGTCTGCGACACAAAGCCGACTGCGGGAGAGGCCCACAGTGCGCCCGTCATGACGAACAACGTCGCGGTCAGCCGCAGAGTGCCGATCTTGCAATATCTGTCGCTCATGATGAAATACCTCTGCTATGAGTCTGTAACTTAAGGCGTCCCGGCGTCCTCAGGAACGGCTCAATTTGTTATCATCTTTTTCTCAGTTCGGCAACACCCATGCAGGAGAGGATCTACACCTTCGGGCCATTCACCCTCGACGGCGGTGAGCGCGTCCTGCGACGCAACGGCCAGATCGTGCCTTTGCCTCCCAAGGGTGTCGAGGTTCTTCGGCTGCTCGTTCAGGCTGGAGGCCGGGTGGTCGGCAAATCCGAGTTGCTGGAGGGTGTCTGGCCGGGCGCTATCGTTCAGGAAGCAAACCTCACTCAGAGCGTATTTTTGGTCCGGAAGCACTTGGGGCAGGACTACATCGAGACGGTTCCCAAACGCGGTTACCGTTTTGCAGGGGAACTCAGAGGCGGACGCCCGGCCTCCATCCGATCGCTTGCCGTGCTCCCCTTCGCTAACTTGAGCGGCGATGTGGCATACGATTACGTCGGCGACGGCCTGGCCGAGGAGCTGACGCACGCGCTGATTGGATTGGAGGGGCGTCGTATCGCCGCGCGCACTTCCGCCGTCCAGTTCCGCGGCAAAAACGAGGACGTCCGCAGGATGGGAGCGAAGCTGAATGTCGATGCCGTGTTGGAAGGCAGCGCGCGGATCACGGGCAACACTGTCCGGGTGACCGCCCAGCTCGTGGATGCACGCACCGGGTTTCACGCCTGGTCGGAGACCTACAACGGAAATCTAGATGACCTGCTGGGTATCCAGCAGCGAATTGGCGTCGCGATTGCGGGCCGGCTCGCGCAAGGCGCCACTGCACGCAAGAGCCACACGCCCAACCCCGAGGTGTTTCTGGCTTACTTGCGCGGCCGTTATTTCCTCGCCAAAGGCAGGCCGGAGACCTTCCGGAACGCGGTCGAATGTTTCGAAGAGGTCATTTCCAAGGACCCCGAGTACGCGGGCGCATACTCTGGATTAGCGGATACCTACTACCGTTGGGCTCTATGGGAAAGTTTTCCGCCTACTGAAGCCTTCTCCAAGGCCCGGCGTGCGGCAGAGAAAGCGCTCGCGCTGGATGAGACGCTGGCCGAGGCGCACGCGTCCCTTGCCAACGTCAAATTTCAACACGATTGGGACTATGCGGGCGCGGAGCGCGAGTTCCGGCGTTCGATTGCGATCGATCCCTACCGAGCCGACACCTGGCACTGGTTCTCCCACCTGCTGACGGCCCTCGGGCGGTTCACGGAATCGTTGGAGGCCAGCAACAAAGCCATCGAGCTGGCGCCATTCGACTTGCCCTGCCAAAATCATCTAGGGTGGGCTTACTACTTCACCGGCGACTACGATCTTGCCATCGCGCAGCACCGCAAGGCGCTGGATTTGGATCCGATTCACGGCCAGACCCGCCTTCTGCTCGGCAGGGCGCTGTTGCAGAAACGGAGTTTTGCCGAGGCGATCGAACAGCTCCGCAAGAACCTGGAGCTTTCCCCAGACAGCCCGGAACGCATTGCTGCGCTCGCCCATGCCTATGCCGCTTCGGGCGCCCGCCCGCAGGCGATCGAGCTCCTGAACCAGTTGCTGACCTTGGCGTGCCAGCGTTACGTTTCGGCCTATTCGATCGCTATGGTGTACGCGGGACTCGGAACGACGAAGGAAGCGCTTACGTACCTGGACCGCGCGAGAGAGGAGCACTCCAGCCGAATCGTCGAACTGAAGTACGAGCCGATCTTTGACGGCCTCCGCAGGGCGCGACCCTTCCAAGTCCTCCTAAAGCGAATCGGCTTGTAGGGCGGGCGCAGTTATTTCTTGTCGTTGTACGGAGCGTCGGGACTCGACGAACCCAGGAACAGCTTCTTGCCGTCCGTGAACGTGACGTCCCTGCCATTGGCCCGGTTCGTTCCGTCCTTGGCCTGGTAGCCGTCGACGAGGATCTCGGTTCCGATCGCCAGCGACTCTTTGGTCAGGCCGCGCCGGAATAGAGTGTTCGGGCTGCCGCCTTCGATCATCCAACTGGTGACCTTGCCGTCGTCGCCCTTGACGTCGATGTGGATCCAGGAATGCGGATTGATCCATTCCATCTTCGTCACCGTTCCCTTGAGCTTCAGCGGTTTGTTCGGGTCGAACTCCGCCACGAACGCGTGATGTGCAAACATCGGCGCCACCATCAGAAACAGACCAACACTTGCGGTCAACACAGCTAGCTTTGTTCGCATTCTGATTCTCTCCTTACCTGATATTATCTCTTGCCGGCCTCGGCGGCTTCCTGGGCCCGGGCTCCTGCCAGGATACCCCCCATACCGTAATTACCTTCATGACAGGCGTACTCAAAAATCTTGTCCGGATTCCTGACCAGCGGGATCTGCGCGGTCCACGGCCGGGTGAACGTCGCCGGATCGTCGATCGTGAATTCGTAAACGATCACGTCGGCGCCGGTACGCGTGAAGCGCTCGGTCAGCCGCATGTCCTTGCTCGATCCCCTGTACGCGGTCTTGTCCGTGAAATTGGTGGTTTCGACCACCAGCGTATTGCCCTCCCAGTGGCCGATCGAATCCCCCATCCACTGGCGGATGCTTTGCGGCAGATGTGCGCGCCCGTCCATGTGGATGGTGCGAACGTCGTGGATCATCTCGCTCAGGATCACCACCGAATCGCGAGTCT
>JBGPLI010000173.1:0-12272 GCA_041486445.1 Bryobacteraceae bacterium | reverse complement strand
TGCACTTCTCCGAGGCCAAGGCCAAACACGACATTTCTACTTTGCCGGGAAGACGACATTTCTACTTTGCCTTGACAGCATTCAAAAATTGAATTGACAACCTTGCAGACTTGATGTATAGGTAGAACACACGAGTTCTTCTCGTTCACGTAATCCGGAGTGGGATCCGCTCGCTTCGCCGGCGAGTGAGGGGGCACCATGTTCGTCGCCCGGTTGAGTTTTTCTCCACGCTTGGCCCCGGAGCCATTCACGGGGGATGGTTTCCAACTTTCAACCAGGGGAGGAGTACTTCCATGCTTGGACTTCTGACACTTAGGTTTCTCGGCTGGGTCATCTTAGCCATAGGTATCCAGCTTTTCGCGGTCATGGGTTGGGCTCAGTCCACCTTCGGCTCGTATGTCGGGACCGTAAAGGACCCAACCGGAAGTGTGGTGGCGGGATGCAAGATCACCCTTAAAAACACGGGCACCGCTTTGGAGCGGACTGCGACCACGGATGCGACCGGCAACTACGTGCTGGTCAATATCGAGCCCGGCAACTATGAGATCACGATGGAAGCGGCCGGATTTCAGAAAGCGCAGTTCACACAGCTCGTGCTGACGGCCAGGCAGACGGTTCGCATCGACGGCAACCTGAAGCTGGCGACGCAAACCGAGGCGGTCAACGTAAGCATTGCAGCGGAAGCTCCGATCAACACCGAGGTCTCCAACATCGCCGAAACCAAGCTCGGACGGGAGTTAATCGATCTTCCGCTGGCGCTCGGCTCCCGGGCAGCGGGCTCGACCAGCGCGTTCGCGACGCTGACCTCGCAGCCCGGCGTCGAGGTCGACAATAGCGGCGGTATGTCGGTGGTGGGGGCCAAGCCCAGCATGCTCTCGATGAGCATCGACGGCATTAGCACCATGAGCGCCCGCATCAGCCAGCCGCTCCCCGAGTTGTTTCCCTCCTTCGACAGCATCGCGGAGATCCGCGTGAGCGAAGTCAACAACACGGCCGAGTTCGGCGGCATCAGCGACATCACCACGGTCTCCAGGGGTGGCACCAATCAGTTCCACGGCGGCGTTTTTGAGAATCACCAAAACTCCTATCTTGCCGCCCGCGATACGTTCAGCGCCACGGTGCCCAAGCTGATCATGAACGACTTCGGAGCCTTCTTCGGCGGACCGCTCTCTGTTCCCAAGCTTTACAACGGTAAGGATAAGACGTTCTTTTTCATGACCTATGAGGGTCTTCGTCTGCCCAAGCAGCAGGTGTTGCTGGAAAACGTGCCGTCGCTCGCGTTGCGAAGCGGCGACCTGTCCGTGTATCCGGTGGTCAGGGATCTCAGTGGCACTCCGTTCCAGAGCAACTTTATCCCTCCGACCTCGATCAATGACGTCTCCAGAGCCGTGCTCAAATATCTGTTCCCGCTGCCGAATACCGGAGCGCCCAACGCGATATCGAACAACTACGTGCAGAATTTCCCGACGCCCATCGGGAGCAACCAGGGTGACGTTCGTGTGGACCAGAACATCACTTCCAATCAGTCGGTGTTTGGTCGTTTCACCTATAAGCAGCGATCCGTGCAAGCCCCACCGTGCGCCAATAACACTGGCAATTGCGCCAGCTCCCTCAATGGTTCCGCTCTCGCGGGGCCAAGCCAGCTTCCGGAGAAGGATTGGAGCCTGGTGGGCGCCTACAACTACGTCATTAACTCCCGCACGGTGAACGAGTTTCGAACCGGCTGGACCGGCTCCAACCTCGACTTCACTCCTGGAATCGCAGCCAGCGTTATCGCCCAGCAAGTGGGGATCGCTTCTTACCTGAAGCAGAATCTAGGCGATGTGCACACGACTCCGGACATCAGGATCGCCGGCTTCCAGCGCACCGGCGGTGTCAACTCGAACCTCAACCATACCCAAACGTTTCAACTGCTGGACAACCTGACGTGGACGAAGGGCAAGAACACGGTGAAATTCGGCGGGGACTATCGCTACATAACCGCATTGTACACCTCCGTCTTCTCCAGCCGGTGGCTGGGTCGCTATCAGTTCACGAACTCAGTCATCGGTTCAACGATCGGGAATCCGTACGCGGCCTTCCTGCTGGGTGTTCCGAGCAGCTCCAGCTTGGCCACTGTGACGAGCCCGGATACCCAAGGTTATGGAAGGGCTTACGCTTTCTATGTCCAGGACGATTGGAAGGTGACGCCGCGGCTTACCATTAACTACGGTCTGCGGTGGGAATACCACCCGATGATGGAGGACCACCTGTACAACGTGGCCAATTTCCTGCCGGACTACTCGTCGGTGATCAATGGCCAAGTAGTGCGTGGGGCCGTCGCCGTTCCGGACAAAGGCATGCCATTGGTCAATGCGGATTTCGCCGCTTCGATTCTCCCCGTACCGACCATCAGTGCCAGCCAGGCGGGCATTCCCCAGAGCATGCGCTATTCGCAGAAGACGGACTTCAACCCGCGTGTAGGGTTTGCATGGCGCGTTACCGCTGATGGCAAGACGGTCATTCGAGGCGGCTACGGAAAATTCATCGAATCCCAGCTCGGCTGGCTTCTTCTCGGATCCTGGGCCGTGGAAGCCAGCGACGTGGCAGGGTTTACGAACCAAATCACTAACGGGAAGGCACTGTACACGTTCCCCTACCCGTTCCCGGCGAATCTCGCCCAGCCGGGTTCGCAGGGCTTCCAGTACATGGACGCTCTCCATTACAAGGATCCGTACGTGCAGCAGTGGAACTTCACCATCGAGCGCGATCTGGGTTTCCAGACGGGCGTGCGCATTTCCTACGATGGCAGCCACGGCACGGATTTGGGCCTGAGCGACGATCTGGCCCAGGTCCCGGCGAATACCGTGGGATTTGCGAAAGCGAGGCTCACCGCTCCGTTCCCAACGTTTGACGCCCTCGATAACTTTGACAATGGTGGCCGTAGCAACTATCACGCTTTAACGGTTACCGTGAACAAGCGCATGTCGAAGGGCCTCCAGTTCCAGGTCAGTTACAACCACGCCAAGAATCTTTCCAACGTAGGCGGTTACAATCCGACCTCCTATGCCGGCCCGGCCGGCGGTCAAACCACAGATTTCTACAACCCGGACATAGACTACGGCAACGTAGCGTTCACGCGCCGCAATCGTTTCCTGACGTCGTTCCTGTATGAAACGTCCAGTCACAGCGGGAATAAGATCGTGAATCAAGCGCTGGGCGGATGGGAGGTGGCTGGGAACTTTGTATTCCAGAGTGGTCCGTTCCTCACAGTACTGGCGCCGGGCGCCGATCCCGCTGGAACCAATTTTCCAAACTCCAACAACAACCTGGACGGCGCGGGACGCGCCGACATCGTGTCCGGGGTTTCCGTGGTTCCCACCGATCAAAACATCCACAACTGGATCAACAAGGCGGCGTACGCCATCCCCAAGGACAACATCGGACGCTTCGGCAACTCGCCGGCGGGTTCCGTCGTCGGCCCCGGAACTCAGCTGATCTCGCTGTCGTTGTATCGGAGTTTCAGATACAAGGAGCGTTTCGCGCTGCGGCTGGGGGTGTCATCGACGAACCTCTTCAACCATCCGAATTACGCCCCGCCGAATCTGTTTTACGGCACGGCGCCGTTCGGCACCGTCAGCAGCTTGCAGAACGCCGAGGGTAGCGGTCCACGCGCGATTCAGCTCGGCGGGCGGTTCACCTTTTAGGGAACAAGTAGGAGAAAATAGTCTGGTAGCCAAGGAGAGCGTCATGAAGAACGCACCGGTGTGGGTCGTCCTTGTTGGCATGCTGCTGCCGACCTGGGCGCAACAGGCGGCGGCACCGGCTGCGGCCGAGGAGAAGCCCGAAGAGGGCATCCCAGTCACTGATCCGCTGGTGATCGCCAAGTGCGGAACCTGCCACGCCAAAGACGCCAAGGGAAACCTCTCGCGCATCTCCTGGGAGCGCGCGACGCCGGAGGGTTGGGAAGAAGCCATCAAACGGATGGTGCGCCTGAACGGCGTGACGCTCGCGCCCGCTGAGGCACGCTCGATCCTGAAGTACCTCAGCACCTATCACGGCCTGGCGCCGGAAGAAGCTAAGGCGGTCATGTACATGGCCGAGCACCGGATGCAGGACGAGGCCGTCCCCAGCGAGGCGGTCCGGACTACTTGCATGGGGTGCCACGCGTTCGGCCGGGGCCTCTCCTGGCGGCGCACGAAGGAGGAGTGGAAGCTGCTGACCAATATGCACGTCTTCCTGTACGCGCAGGCCGACGTAGCCTTCCGCCGCGGATTCGTCGGAACGGGCAACGCTCCCGTGATTGTTGGGGGTCCCGACAACCGTCCGCCACTGATCGACGAGACGCTCGACTATCTCGCCAAGAATGCTCCGCTGCATACGCCCGAGTGGGCGGCGTGGCGGGCGCGCATGCGTTCGCCGAAACTGGCCGGCCGCTGGCTGGTTTCCGCCAGCATCCCGGGCAAGGGCCGGTACTACGGAGAGATGGTGGTGGAACCGGGCGCGGCCGAGGATGAGTTCAGCACGCGGGTCACGCTCAAATCCGCCAAGGATGGTTCCACGATCACCCGTTCCGGCCAGGGCTTGGTGTACGCCGGGTACTCCTGGCGAGGGCGGTCCAAGGGATCCAGTGTCGCTGCGAATGCGACGCCGGACGATCTCTCGCAAGAGATGCGCGAAGCGATATTAATCTCGCCGGATCAATCGCAGGCCGAGGGCCGCTGGTTCTGGGGCTCCTACCAGGAGATGGGCATCGACGTGAAGATGCAGCGCGCTTCCGCCGATCCGACGCTGGCCGGGGTCGATCGTCCCGCGCTCAAGACGGGCTCCCAGGCGCAGCGGATCCGTTTGATGGGAGACAATCTGCCGGGTGACGTGACGGCGGCCGATCTGGACTTCGGCGCGGGCGTGAAAGTGGGCCGCATGGTTTCCCATACCTCGGGTGAGGTGGTTGTTGAAGTGGACGTTGCCGCCGACGCAGTGCCCGGCCGGCGCGACGTCGCCGTCCGCCGATCGGTTCTTCCGAACGCGATCGCCGTCTACGACCGCGTCGACTACATCAAGGTAACGCCGGAATCGGCTCTCGCGCGGCTGGGCAGTGACGTGCATCCCAAGGGCTACCAGCAGTTCGATGCCATAGGATATCAGCGCGGCGCCGACGGCAAATTGAATACGGCCGACGATGTGGATCTCGGTCCCATCGACGTGACCTGGTCGGTGGAGGAGTTCTATTCGGTTTACGGCGACGACGACAAGGATTTCGTCGGCACGCTGAATTCCACCACCGGCTTGTTCACGCCCGCGCTGGACGGGCCGAATCCCCAGCGCAAATTCAACCGCAACAACTATGGCGACGTTTGGGTGGTCGCTACCACGAAAAGTGAAAGAGATCAGGACGGGAAACCGCTGGTGGGCAAGGCCTATCTGGTAGTGACTGTCCCGATGTATATTCGTTTCGATCAGCCCGAGGTGGCTCAGTGACTGCAACTGACACCCGCGTGTATCGTTTGGGTGAGTTCCACCCGTTCGAAGGCGCGGGGAGGCGCTTCCTCTACCTGGTTCCGGCCGGCGCGATCTTCGAAGTGGACGAAGCCGCCGGTGCGCTGATCGACCAGCTAGCCCGGGGCGAGACTCCGCATGAGCAACTCGTGGCGGATTTGTGCGGGCGCGGTTCCCCCCTCGGCGACGCGGAGGAGCTGATCGAGGAGCTTTATCGCGCCAGGGTGATCGTCGCCGGGGACGCGCCGCCCGAGCGGTTGCAGGAGGCGCCGCCGGACTTTCCGCTCCAGACGCTGGTGATGAATCTCACCAACCAGTGCAACTTGTCCTGCCAGTATTGCTATGAATACGGCCAGGACAAGGTGGCCACGCCCGAAGGCAAGCCGAAATTCATGGATCTGGATACCGCCAAGGCCTCCGTGGATTTTCTGCTGGAGCAATCGGCGGGACGCCGCGCCGTTCATATCACCTTCTTCGGCGGCGAAACCCTGATGAACTTTCCGCTGCTGAAGCAGGTGGTCGTCTACGCCAATGAAAAGGCCGCAGCACAGGGGCGCACCATCGACTTCAGCCTCACTACCAACGCCACGCTGCTCACCCCCGCCATCATCGAGTTTCTCTCCCAGAACCGCATTGGCGTGACCGTGAGCATGGACGGTCCCAAGGAGATGCACGACCAGCTCCGTGTTTTCGCCAACGGCCGCGGCAGCTACGACATCATCGCCCCGAAAGTTCGCGCGCTGATTCAAAACCACCGCACGCGTCCGATCACGGCCCGGGTCACGCTCACGGCGGGCGTCACCGACGTGGTCCGTATCTTCCGGCACCTGAAGAACGACCTCGGCTTCCACGAGGTCGGATTCGCGCCCGTAACAACGTCGCCGGATCGTCTGTATGCCATCAACGAGCAGGGCATGGACGGGGTGCTCGACCAGTTCCACAAGCTCGCCGATGAGTGGCTGGAATATGCACTGCGCGGGGAGATGCACGGTTTCTCGAACGTGAGTGACACGCTGGCGGAACTGCTGCAGGGCGTCAACAAGTCGCATCCCTGCGGGGCGGCCCTGGGTCTGATGGGCGTTGGGCCGTCGGGCGACCTCTCGCCGTGCCATCGCTTCGTCGATTCCGACACGCACGCGATGGGGCATATCTCCACCGGCATCGACCGGACCAAGCAGAACGACTTTTTGCGCCGGGGCCACATCAATTCCAAGTACGATTGCCACACCTGCTGGGCGCGCCCACTGTGCGCCGGCGGCTGTCACCACGAAGCTTATGTGCGCTACGGGGACACCGGCCATCCCAACCTGCACTATTGCGACTGGATTCGCGACTGGACCGACACCTGTTTGAGGATCTACGGAGCGATCAGCGCGCAAAATCCCGATTTCCTCGAACAATTCGCCGAAAGGAAGGCGCTATGAAACACCTGCGAGCCGTCAACAAGAAGGCGCGCCGTATCGATGATTATGTCGCTTCGCTGAGGGAGGACGTGGTGGCGCTGCAAAATCCGCAAACGCCGCAACCGCGGCCCCATATCCCCATGGGATGCTCGCTGTCGTTCTCGCCCGGCTGGGAAGTGGATTCGGCCGGCGGCACGGCTGGGCTGTGCCAGCCCGTCGAGCGCGACATCTACGATTGCTACGTCTCCTGCTTCTGGCCGGCGCAAGTGCCGGACCATCTCAACAACGCCACGAACTGGACCAGCAAGTGCGCCACCGCGACCAAGGACTGGCGCAACTTGGACCTGATATTTCCATGAAGAAAATACTCTCAATGCTGGCAGCCAGCTGCGCACTGGCGAGCGGAGGCACGTTGTTCCTGGGGGCGTATCCGGACTCGGTCATCGTGTTCGACGAAGCCAAAGGGCAGATCACGGACCGCATCCATCTCGATACGGGTCTGCCCACCAGCTTGCGGCTCTCCGTTGACCGCAAGAAGATCTACGTCACTACGATCGATCACAGCGGGTTGGAAGTGATCGATGTGGCCACGCACAAGGTGCTTAACCACTTCGTACTGAGCACCGAGACCAGGCGCTTCCGTCTCGGCGGGGGCACGGCCGACCCTGCCGATAAGCTCTACTACACGGTCACCCTGGAGATGAACAAGCTCGCCGACCGCTATGAGATCGGCAAGCCCAAGTACACCGTGATCGACCTGGCACAGCAGAAAATCGTCAAGACCGCGGACATTCCCGCCCAGGACGAGAACGCCAATATGGGCCTGGGCGGCGGCGGACGTGGGACCGGCTTCGACATCTCCCCGGATGGCAAGTATCTGTACCAGTTCCGGGACATCGTTCTGGTTATGGATTCGTCGGACTTCAAGGTAGTGGACCGGATCGAGCTGTCCAAACCTGAGCTTCCGGCCATGGAGGCGATCGGTTTCGGCGGGCTCCTCGATTCGGTCAGCGATCCGCGCCGGCGGGTGTCGCTGTTCAACTCCTCCGATCCGATCGTGCACAACAAGGTATTCGGTATCGCCAATTTCGATCTGAGCACCCGGAAGTTCGACTTTACGCCGGTGGGCCCGGCTCCCGCGGGGATGGCGGGCCTGCATGTGGCGCCCGACAAGAAGACCGCATTCACGGTGGTCGCCAACGGAACGCTGGGCAACAAGCGCTGCGAATTCTGGTCGTTTGATCTGGGAACCGCCAAGATGACCCGGTCGGTCGAGTTCCCCTGCCGCTCCCGCTTCAGTTTCGGTATGTCGGCGGACGGGAAAAAGTTATACACCTACGGCGCCGGCTTCGAGATCGACGTATACGACGCTGCCACGTTCAAGCACGAAAAAACCTGGGACCTGGCCAACGACATCACCGGCGGAGGCATGATCGTCCTGCCATAGTGGATAAATGCTCCCACGTGACGGGCACGGCATCCTCATTGCGGGGTACCGCCGCGCGCTTCGCTTTATCACGCCCTACTGGCCCCGCTTGGTGTGGGTTCTTCTCACCGGCGTCGTCGCCACGTCGTTCGGGCTGATTCAGCCTTACATTTCCAAGCTCCTGATTGACGACGCCCTGCTGAAGCGGGACTTCCGCATGCTCGTGATCGTCAGCGGATTGATGATCGCCGCGGCGGTGGGGAGTTTCGCGCTGAATATTCTTTCGAGCTATCAGTATGTGCGCGTCTCCGCGCTGGTGCTCTTCGATATGCGCCTGGCGCTGTACCGGCACTTGCAGAGGCTTTCGCCGCGTTTCTGGGCGGGGACCAAGCTCGGCGACGTCGTCTCGCGTATTAATAACGATATCGCCGAGGTGCAGCGAGTCTCTGCGGACAGCCTTCTGAGCATCCTTTCAAACATCGTGTTCCTCGCGGGAAGCGCGGCCATCATGACCTCGCTCAACCCGCGGGTGTTTCTCCTGAGTGCGGCTGTGATTCCCGTGAGCGTCTGGGCGCTTCGGCATTACCAGCGGAGGCTGGTCGAGCGCGTGCGCGCCGTACGCGAGCGCAGCTCTGACATCGGCAGTTTCCTCCTCGAAACGCTGCTCGGTATCCGCCTGGTAGTGACGTCGAGCGCGGAGGAGCGGGAAGCCGAGCGGTTTCGGGTGCGCAACCAGAGCTTCCTGGAGGCGCTGATGAGCATGCAGTTGACGTCGTTCCTTTCCGGCGCCGTTCCCGGCACGGTGGTGACGCTGGCGACCGCGGCGCTGTTTCTTTACGGCGGAAAGCTGGTAATCGATGGCGCGCTGACTACCGGGTCTCTGGTGGCCTTGATGGCGTATCACCTGCGGCTGCTTGCGCCGATTCAGAACCTGATGGCTCTGTATACGAATCTCGTCTCCGGAGGCGTCTCGCTCGTACGCGTGTGGGAGCTCTTCGATACGCGGGTGGAGGTAAGCGAGCGGCCAGGTGCAGAGCCGCCCTCCGACCTTCACGGCGAGATCGAGTTCGACCGCGTCTCGTTTCGTCACGGCGCCGACACGATCCTCGATAACTTGTCTTTCCGCGTTCCGGCGGGAACAATCGTCGCGATTCTCGGGCCCAGCGGAGCCGGCAAATCCACGGTGGCCGATCTTCTGGTCCGCTTCTACGATCCGGATGAAGGGGTGATTCGGATAGATGGGCACGATCTTCGCGAGCTGCCGGTCAAGAGCGTACGCCAGGCGATCGTGCTGCTCGACCAGTCGCCGTATTTATTCCAGGCGAGCGTGCGCGAAAACATCTCCTATGCGCGGCCCGAGGCCACCCGCGAGGAGATTGTTGTTGCGTGCAAGGCGGCCGCGATTCACGAACGGATTGTGGCGCTCCCGGAAGGTTACGATACGATCATTGCCGAGCGCGGCCAGACGCTCTCGGCGGGAGAACGCCAGCGGATCGCACTCGCGCGCGCGCTGCTTGCCGCGCCGAAGGTCTTGGTTCTCGACGAGCCCACGTCGGCGCTCGACGAAGCCAACGAACGTGCGATTGCCGACACTCTTTCCTGTGCGCTCGCCGACCGCACGGCGATCCTGATCACGCATCGGGCTTCGCTCGCCCGGATTGCGCATCAGACGATCGTTCTTGCCCCAAGCGTCGTGGCTCCATGAAGGTCGCGGTGATCGACAGCGGGATTCACCCCGGTCATTCGCACGTGGGCGCGATCGCAGGGGGCGTCGGCGTGACGGAGGCAGGGTTTACCGATGACACCATCGACCGGCTCGGCCACGGCACTGCGGTCGCGGGCGCAATCAGGGAGAAAGCTCCCGAGGCTGAGTTGTACGCCGTGAAAGTGTTCGACCGGCGGCTCTCGACCAACATCGAAACCATCCTGCGCGCCCTTGAGTGGTGCATCGAACAACGCATGGACGTGATCAACCTGAGCCTGGGCACGAAGAATCCGGAGCATCGGGAGCAGTTCGAGCGGGTCCTTGCATCCGGCGGATTAGTCGTGAGCGCCGCAGGCCGGCTTCCGGGGAGCCTGCCCTCGGTGATCGGCGTGGCTCCGGAGGAAGACTGCCCGCGAGATGTATACAGGTATCGCGAGGGAGTCTTCTACGCGTCGCCGTATCCACGATCCATCCCCGGCGTGCCGCCGGCAGGTAATCTTCAGGGTGTGAGCTTCGCCGTCGCCAACATGACCGGCTTTGTAGCACGCACGCTCGCCGTTTCCCCCCGCGACTTCATCCGCGCCGCGCTGGTGGCGCAGGCAGCTAGTCATGGTTAGTGTTTGAATGTTTAAGCCGTGGCGAGATCTTCCTCATGTACAAAGTCTTCTA
Source organism: Bryobacteraceae bacterium (assembly GCA_041486445.1). Lineage (GTDB taxonomy): Bacteria > Acidobacteriota > Terriglobia > Bryobacterales > Bryobacteraceae > Palsa-187. The sequence goes on along the minus strand of JBGPLI010000173.1, from coordinate 1,591 downwards.
TTCGCAAGAACAGTTGCTCGGAACGTATCAAAGGGTGGAACGATACGTCTTGATTCTTAATTTTCGCTGTCGAGCTTGAGCTCTTTGCCATTTGACGAGAGTATCCTGGTGATCCGCATTACACGCACGCCACTTTGAGCGCGATAGCCGGTGATAGTAACTTCGTCCCCGGCCTCCAGCGAGGTCGCAGTCCATCCTTTCGGAGCCAAACGGATCGCACTTGTAAGTTCACCTTGCCATTTTTGACCTTGGTCCTTGTCGTCCTTTACGTCGAATTCCACTACGCTATGAGGATTAACGAAGTGGAAAGCCGCTACTGTCCCCTTGAGGGTTACCGTTAACTTCGGGTCAAATGCCGCCCATCCGTGGTGTCCGCTGGCCGAACCCGGCATCAACAGAAAGCTGGTAACTGCTGCTCGAACAGTCAACCAAATGGTTGTCATTTTTTCTCCGGTGCAATCCAGCCATTGCGGATCAAGCCGACCCCGTCCATCGCTGTCACTGCCTGCCTCGAGCTGGCCCGTCGTCGATCCACCGATCGAGATCTCGAACATACTGGCGTCCATTCAACGTGTACATCGGAACGGTGACCACCAGGTAAGACTTGCCAACCAGCGGTCTGCCATCCTTCTCCTTCTCGCTCTTGGCTGTCGCAATCACCCAGACATCGTGGTTGTTGTTGGGGCTGTTGGCGGCGGGCTCAAAAAAACCCGTGGGGCTCAGCTTACCGACGAAATCCGTGCTGCTACCTTCGGCCGCGTAAAACACCTCCATCGACCACGCGACATCGACAGGACCAAGTTCCACATCGTCAGCGGTGTGCGGTTTTCCATCCGCACCCCGTTGATATCCGGTGGCTTCGAACTGCTGATAGCCCCTGGGGCGCGTCTGGTTGCCGAAAGCTGCGAGAGCCGAGTCCGGCGTTACTTTGACATAGTCGACGCGATCATAGATCGCAACGGCGTTTGGCATCACGGAACGGCGGAAGGCGGCGTCACGTTTGCCGGGTAGTGCATCACCGGCGACGTCCACTTCAGCGGCGACCTCGCTCGCCGTGCGGGAAACAATGCGGCGCACGCTCACGCCAGGCCCGAGGTCCAGATCGGCCGGCCCGACCTGGGCGGGAATATTGTCCCCTATCAGGCGAATGCGGTTGGCTTGGGAACCCGTCTGCAGTGACGATGGATCGACGGCCATTAGCGTTGGACCAGAAGAGGGTCGCTGAAGCCTCACGTCGAAGCCGAATTCCTGGTACTGCCCCCAGAACCAGCGGCCCTCAGCCCTCGACTGATCCGGCGCGATCCACATGACTTCGCGCACTTCGCTCGAAAGATCGTCCGGAGCGGAACTCGCGGATTCGCTGCCCTTGGAACGCCCGCGCCAGGCATAGCCCCCATAAACGGCCGTGCGGCCGGAGCGGAGGATGTTAGAGCCGTCCTTGACAGAGGTCAGGTGCACGCGCGTGTTGAACTCGTCGTCGCCGGCTGGATCCACCTCCATCTCACCGTAGTACTTGCCGCGGCCCGGTACAGAGACACTCACCAGCCAGCGGCCGGCCAGGCTCGGCGCGCGCGTACGGGCACTCCAGGCG
>JBGPLI010000172.1:0-12500 GCA_041486445.1 Bryobacteraceae bacterium | reverse complement strand
CTCCTGACGACCCACAGATCTTCCTGTCGCTCCCGTTTCTTGCGGGTTCCCATGGCCATGCAGTATAGACGCCCAAAACATTCGCCAGGTCACATGTTTCGCGACTATTACCACGGGCTGCTAGCCGATGGGTGCAAAGAGGGGTCAAAGCAATCCATTCCCGAATTTGATCTACGGTCTTCGCGACCAACGCCAGATGCCCCACAGAATCACGAGAACCAATAGGATCAGCGCAATTCCAGCCAAGCCGAGCCACACAAGCATGGCTCAATCACTATACTCCCTCTTCGACCTGTCACGCCCGCGCTCAATCTTCGGTGGTTGCATCCCAACTCTGCCAGGCCAAACAGCACGGCGTTATCGAGCATTATCGTAGTCTATTCCCGAGTTCGCTTGCTGCCGCGTGGTTGTGTTCCTTTGGCCACGTTGCCCTTAAAAAGGTCTCGGTAGCAGAGGAGGCATGGTTTGTTGGGTCGACAGAGCGGATTACGGTACGGACACCGACGGCGGGAGCGATGCGCAAAATACACGGCGAGTGCCATCAAGAGCACCATCCCGATGAAAATGATCTCTCGAGGGGACACCCGCATAACTAGATGGCGTGGCGCAACTGACGTTTCATTAACGGGGTCCCGCGAACAACTCTTTGATGCGCTGCTTCACTTCTTCCACGGTCGGCCGAGGCTCGGGCGGCCAATTCCCGCCGGCTCTCTGTCGTTCTGCCACGCCGTTCAGCTTCTCCATCAGTACCGCCCGTACATCGTACGTACTCGCTGCGCTCTGCGTCTGGCTTGCGTGCTCCAGAAGCTCAAGCCGTTTGATGATCGCCTTCATTGAGATTCTGGTCTGATTCTGGAACGTCCTAACAAGTCTTCGTGCTCGAATTGTGGAATGAAATAACGAAGGCCGCAGTATCCACGGTCGACCATCTCCTGAAACCCTCTCGCGTCCTGCCGCCAGATTGCCCGGCACAGTTCTTCCAGGGTGTATTGGCCATCATCATGCTTCGGACACATCCGCTCTTCGACCCTCACAAGTCGTTTCCAAATCTGGCGAGTGCTCATTTCGGACCTTGCGCCGTCTCGGTGCCGCGTCTATTTCAGCGGGAAGGGAGCCTGGATCGGCGCCACGACGCGAACGATCACCTCTTCCACACCGGTTTCGATTCCCCTGCCGCCCGCTCCAGTTCCGTCACGCGCACCTCGATATCTTCCAATTCGATCGCCTTGGCCCCGTGGTCCAACACGCTATCCGCAGCTCTTACCCGAGTCGAGGCCGGCGCATTCGGGTCCACCATGATCTTCAGCAGGGTCGACACAGCCGCACCGGACGCCTGCTGGAGCCGGGCGACCGATTGCCCAAACGCAGCTCGCCGCGCCTCGCGGTACGCGGCACCGAACTGGGGGATTTTCATCCAACGAAGAAGCGTCCTCACGCCGACTCCGGCCGATCGCGCAGCCTCTTCGAGGTTTCGCTGTGACAGAAGGGCAGCGATCACTTCTTCCTGCTTCCGCCCGAGTTTTGCTCCGTGACCTGCCATCAGATGCCATCTGCTGCCAACTGCGTGGGGCTGGCGTCCATCGCCGTTCCATCGCCTGCTGCAATTTCCGCAGAATTGCCTTGCCTTTTCCGTCGAGCGGAGTGATCCATGTCGTGAACGCGGTAATCACCGCCAAAGGAGAAAACATGACCTCGATTACAGAAGAAACCGGCACCGCCCAAGCCACGGCGACGGGCGCGCAGCCGAAACCCACCAAAAAGGCCCGTGTTGGCGCACGTCGCGCCCACGTTGGGCCCGCCAAGGCCAAGTCGGCCAAGAAGGCCACCCCGCCGAAGAAGACGCCCAAGGGCGCGAAGAAAGCCAAGGGCGCGAAGAAGCCCGGCTCGGCCCGGGACGGCAGCAAGACGGCCCAGATCCTTGACCTGCTGAAACGGCCCGGCGGTGCCACGCGCGCCGAGATCATGAAGGCTACTGGCTGGCAGGCCCATAGTGTCCGTGGCTTCATCAGCGGCACCCTGGGCAAAAAGATGGGGCTCACGGTCACGTCCACCAAGGGCGAGGACGGCGAGCGCACCTACTCCGTGAAGTCCTGAGTCACCGCAGTTCCGCTCGCATCGCGCCGCCGGGTTCGCGCCCGGCGGCGTTTTTCGTCTGGGAGCTCTCACGACGGCCTCCTTGCAGGCGACGACCGTTGATTGGATCGCCAGCCGCGATAGCACGGGGCAGTAGGGCCTGAAGGGATCTCGATCAGGCGGGTGTTCACAACCGTACCATCTGACTCAACATAGTTGATGCGGATGATATGAGGAGGGCCCTGATCCACCGGCAGGACAGCTTGTTCCAATAGCTCAATCCTGCGGCGAATCCTCAGCATGCCACGGCCCACCTGAACCACACTGGCCTACTTCGCGTTGGAGAATCTGTAACTCGGCCGACCAGTCCGACAGCGCCAGGCACAACCCCTCGGCGTCGGCATTGCCAGTCAGCAGTTCCGCCTCGAGCGCCGCAATCTCGCGGCGGCAGCGTTCCATTCATGCCGCTTCCTTCCGCCGCTCCAGCGCGATCTCCTCGAACGTGCGCCCATCGCCGTCAAGCGTGGCCTTCTTGTTGGACAACGATTGCCAGCGTTGCACCGTTACGTCAACGTACTTCGGATCAAGTTCCACTCCGTAGCAGACGCGCTCTGTCAGTTCCGCCGCTGCGAGGGTGGTCCCGGAACCCAGGAATGGGTCGTATGCCAACTCCCCGCGCCGGAGGTGGTTCAGGATCGGGCGCCGCATCAGCTCGATCGGTTTCTGCGTAGGGTGATCGAATTTGTCCTCGTCGGAGCCGCCCATTATGAACTTTGGCGACGGCGACGACCAGACCGTGGAATTCTCGCCGGCCTTCCCGTACCATGGCGCGTTTTTCTTGCGAACGAACCAGCAGGGCTCGTGCTGGAACCAATAGAGCGTGCGCGTGAGCACCGTCCGGCCTTTATCCCATATCAACTGCTGATGGTGAATGAACCCAATCCGCAGCAGGCCGTCGAGGACTTCGCGCGTGAACTTCGACGCGTGCCACACGTACGCAGCTTCCAAACTCGGTACCAGCGCGAACGCTTCCGACCAATCTGCGCGCGTGTCGCCGGAAATCGAGGTCTCGGTATGACCCTGCGTGCGCTTCTTCATATAGCTCGGCTCGGCCGGCCCGCAGCCGTTCAGCCCGGCTCGATCGCGCCATTCGGAGTCCAGTTCGATGCCGTATGGCGGATCGGTGACCATCAGGCGCGGCTTGCGCTCACCGAGAAGCCGGGCTTCAGCTTCCGGACTGGTCGCGTCCGCGCATAGAACGCGGTGCGGACCACACAGCCACAGATCGTCAGGACGGCTCACAGGGGACTCGGGCAGCGGCGGAGCAGCGTTCGCCCTCTCCTCGTCATCGAGCGCCAGCAATTTGTCGATCTCGCCGGGGTCGAATCCGGTGAAACTCAGATCATAATCCGCTTCCTGGATGTCATGGAGTTCGAGCGCGAGCAGCTCCTCATCGAAATCCGCCCAGGTCGCCGAGCGGTTCACAAGAAGCCGGAATGCCTTGACCTGTGCGGGCGTCCACTCGTCGCAGAGGATCACCGGGATCTCGGTGAGGCCGAGCTTGCGCGCGGATTTTAGGCGCAGATGGCCATCGACCACCTCACCTTCGCTTCGGACTAGGCAGGGGATCTTGAAGCCAAATTCGCGGATCGACGCGCACATGCGATCCACGGCGGCATCGTTCTTGCGCGGGTTGCGGGGATATTCGACCAGCCGTTCGATCGGCCAAATCTCTATGCGCTGGACCGCGGGCTGCGTCAGCATACACGTACCTCCCGAGAGTTGATCTGGAGGGATCCTTCCGGAGGGTGCGCTTTGCGCTGGCCTGTCGAACCGAGCCTCTGATTATGATTTTACGCCAAACTCAAACACCACGGATTCGGCCCCAGGGGGCTACGTTCCGGTACCACAGCGTTTCTTGCCGTGCGCAATGTTTGCGTGTGCCCATCGCCGTATCGACCAATTCACGAACTTCATGAGAGGGACAGTGGTGTTCCGCGACTAACCATGTAATCATGAAGAGCCTCCAGTAACCATGAAAAGCTTCGCGCTCACTTTACTTGTGGTCGTCAGCCTAAGCGGCCAGGATCCGCTGGAGATCGTCCGGCACTCGACGGAACGCGATTGGACCGATTTCCAGAGCCGGAAAGACTACCTCTATCAGCAGCACCGCGAATTTCGCGAATATAGCAAGGACGGTAGCGTCAGCAGCCGCCGCAGTGAGACCAAGGAAATCGTAATCGTGGCGGGGCGGCCCTTCGAGCGTCTGATCGCCCGCAACGACCAGGCGCTTGTCGATAAAGAGGCCTGGCGGGAGCAGCAGAAGCTCGACCGGGAGGTTGCCGGCTGGCAACACGAATCCGCGGCAGACCGGATTAAGGCTGAAAAAGAGCGAGCGGAGGATCGCAAGTTCATCCGCGAGGCTCCGGACGCCTTCGTGTTTCATATGCTGGGAGTGGAGAACGTCAGCGGCCAGCCCGCCTGGATCATCCAGGCGGAGCCTAAACCCGGCTACCGCCCCGTGCAGGCGCGAGCCAAGCTCTTCACCAAAGTGCGGGCCAAGGTCTGGATCGAGCAGAGTACCTATCATTGGGTGAAGATGGAGGCCGAGGCGCTCGATACCCTCACCTTTGGGTTTGGGCTCCTCCGCGTGGCCCCCGGCGGCACGCTGCACTTCGAGCAGATCAAGGTCAACGGTGAAATCTGGCTTCCTTCGAGCGCCCTGATCCACGCCGATGCCCGCCTCGCGCTGATCAAAAAGCTCCGCGCTGAAATCGATATCCGCTATAGCGACTACCGGAAATTTCAGAGCGATTCGCGGATCGTCGAAGCCCGCGAAAATTAGTCCTCGGATCAGTTAAGAATTGGTTTCGAGTTCGGCAACTCGCCGCAGGAGCTTTGCGAAGCAATTGTTCTCATGAGGGCTGTCCCGAGCTGCTGTCGGCGCCTCGGACCGGATTAGACAGAGCATTTTCTCAGTGAAGAAAATGAGCCTGAAGGCGGCCCATAGGGTTTTGTCGGGTCGTATTAGAAAGGCCTTCCCGCCGACGATTCGACTCCTCCTTTGCCGTCATAGTCGCCAAAGATTCTGCAGCGCAAATTCCACGAAGCCCCCGCCGGGACACCGCTGCCCGCTGGCTGGAAGGCGGAGCCGAGAAGGGAGTATACTCCAGCCAAAGGAGGTGACCACCCATGTTATCACCCGCGAAAAAGATGACCAACACTTTTGCCGGCAAGCCCACCGGCGAAGAAGTGACCGCGCCGCTGGAGCATAAAAGAATCGCACGCCTAGCGTACTCCTACTGGGAAGCGCGGGGGCGGCCCTGCGGCTCTCCCGAAGAGGATTGGTCCCGAGCTGAAGAAGAGCTCCGCCGGAGAAAGTCCGCCTTTGAGGTCGTGAAGGAGCGGCGCCGCCATTCGCCGCGCGCTCGGATCAGTTCGCGAAGCCGAAAGAGCGTCGGATAGGCGACCCTGGGGGGAAACTGGGGGTACCCTTGGGTCCATGGATAGGGAAATTCGGGTAAGGACGGGTAAATTCACTTTGATGCGAGCAGCCTGGGCGCCGCGCGGCAAACGGCGTGTCCTCTAACGGTTGTGTTGGAAATGAGGGACTTGGGTTTGGCTCCTCAGGTAGGACTCGAACCTACAACCCTTCGGTTAACAGCCGAATGCTCTACCATTGAGCTACTGAGGAGCAACGGGCGGGCTCCCTCCATTACAACAGAGGCCTTCAGGGCTGTCAATTCTCCACGTTCGAAGGGCCGGCTTACTTCCACGCCGAGTAGACCGGCTTCCCGACCATGAACGCCGGGTTGGCGCCCTGCCGCGGCTTGAACTTCTGCACCCGGCCTGTATCCACCTCGGCCACGTAGAAGTTGCCTTCCTGGTCCACGCTGAACCCGTGCACGCCCCAGAAGCCGCCGGGGAAATCGCCCCACACCCCCCAGGAATAGAGGAAGTGACCTTCCAGGTCGTACTTCAGCATCTTGGAAGTTCCGCGATCGAAAGCCCACAGGTTTCGATCGGCGCCGATGTAGAACAAGTGGATGTCCGAGGGTTCCTCGCCGAAGCTCCACTCGTAAAGAAATTTCCCGTTCTCGTCGAACACCTGCGCGCGATGATTGCCACGGTCGTTCACAAACACCCTGCGTGTCTGCGGATCGACCGCGATGCCGTGCACGTTGTTGAAGTAGCCCGGCCGCTTGTCATTCGGAGGCGTCCCCTTCATTCCCCAATCCAGCAGGAACTTTCCGTTCTTGTCGAATTTTGCGACTCGCGTTCCGTTGTAGCCGTCCGCGACGAACATCGAGCTGTCGGGCAGCCACGCGAGGAAGGTCGGGCGGTTGAAGTGCGCTCCGTCCGCGCCCTTCACGGTGGGCGTGCCGATGGTCTGCACGAGCTGTTTGCCGTCGTGGGAGAACTTGTAGATCGCGTGCATGTGATCGTCCACCAGCCAGACGTGCTTTTCCGGGTCGTAGGGATTGATGGCGACGTAGTGCGGCCGCTTCATGATCTTGTCCCACTGCGTCCACTGCTCGACGATGGTGCCGTTGGCGTCCACCACGGTCAGGCAATGTTCCCACTTCGCGTCCACGCCGAGCTTGCCTTTCCACAGCTTCATCCCGTCGTCGGGATCCTGGCCGGTGCCGCCGGCTCCCGGCAGCGCCGAGACGGTCGCATCGCGCCACGGCAATCGGCCGATGGGGAATTGAAGGCTCGGCCCGAACTCGGGAACCAGCTTAGTCTCCGGCCGCTTGATGTTGGGCAGCTCGCCGCGGAAGACCAGGAAGATGCGGTTCGGACTCTCGGCGTAAATGCCTTGCCCCGCGCCCCGGGTCCACTTCTCGTGCCCTGGGAGAGTGCTGACGTCTTTTGGCCAGCCCTTGACCACGTCGTAAGGCCCGAAGAGGTCCTGGCCTCCCACCACCCCTGGAATCGCCGCAAATCCGGCGCCGGGCTTCTGCTGCGCCTGGACGGGCCTCAGTCTGCTCCCAATCGTCACCAGGACGGCTATCGCCGCCGCGAGCACCACTACACGCTTAATCATGATTTCTCCCTTGCAAATTTTCGCACACCGGACCGCGAGCGGCAACGAGCGGGTGTTAACGCCTCATTGCGACGCTACCGCAATCGCAAGCTGCGCACCAGCCGATGCAGATAGTTGGGATGAATATCCAGCAGCTTGGCCGCCTCGGTATACACGCCGCCGGCGCGCTCCAGCGCCTCGCGAATCACGCGCCGCTTGGCTTCGAGCAACGCCTCCTGATAGCTGTTGGCCGCGCCGGGAGTGGAAGGCTCGCCGGCCGCCGATTCGAGCACCGCCTCGGGCAGATCCTCGGGCAGGATCATGTCGGAGGCGCCCAGCACCACGGCCCGCTCGATGGCGTTCTCCAGCTCCCGCACGTTGCCGGGCCAGTCGTAGTGCAGCATCCATTCGCGCGCCTTGGGCGAAATCCCCGCCACTTTGCGCTTCACCTTCTGGCTGGATTTTTCGACGAAGTAAACCGCCAGCAGCGGGATGTCCTCGCGCCGCTCGCGCAGCGGCGGCATGGTGACCGGGATTACGTTGAGACGGAAAAACAGGTCCTGGCGGAACGAGCCAGCGCGGATCGCGGCTTCGAGGTTGCGGTTGGTGGCGGCGATGATGCGCACGTCGACCTGGAGGGAGCGCGTGCCACCCACGCGCTCGAATTCGCTGTGCTGGAGCACGCGCAGCAGCTTGGCTTGCAGCGAGGGCGCCAGCTCGCCCACTTCATCCAGAAACAGCGTTCCCCCGTCGGCCACCTCGAATTTGCCTTTTTTCATGCCGATGGCGCCGGTGAACGCGCCCCGCTCGTGGCCGAACAATTCGTCTTCGAGGAGCGACTCGGTGAGCGCGGCGCAGTTGATGGCGATGTAGGGCCGGCCGGCGCGCGGACTGTTGCGATGGATCGCGCGCGCCACCAGCTCCTTCCCCGTTCCGCTTTCACCGCCGATCAGAACCGTGGAGCTGGTTCCCGCCACCCGGGCAATGAAGCGGTGAATCTCGCGCATGGCCTCGCTCTCGCCCACCATGTCGTGCTCGATCCGGATTTCTTCCTGCAGCCTCTGGTTCTCGGTGCGCAGATCCTCGACGCGAAGCAGGTTGTGGATGGCGACGCCGGCGATGGCGCCGACGGCCGACACCAGCTCCAGGTGCCCCTCATCGAAGCTCGCCCCCGCGTCGCCGGCCTCCAGGTACAGTAGGCCCTCGATCTGCTCGAGGCACACCAGCGGCACGGCGATCACGCGCCGCGGAGGCCCGGTCGTTTCCGCGCTGCTCAGCGCCAGCATGGCCATCCGGTCCTGGATCACCTGCTTGGAAATCGCGGGGCTGACGTGCACGGAGCGGCGCGCGTGTCCGCTGCGATGCCAGGCGAACGCCGAGTCGAAGGGTTCGCTGCCGGTGGAGGAAAGCAGGATGGCGCCGTGCTCGGCGGGCAACGCTTCAAACAGAAGCTCGAGCAACTGGCGCTCCAGCGCTTCGAGCGTTTGCGCGCTCTGGATCGCCTGGCTGATGCGCAGCAGGATCTGCACCCCGTGCCCGGTGCGATCGGTGGGAGGCAGCGTTTTCGACAGCCTCTCGGGGTCGAGGTAAATCGAATGGTCGCTGTTCAGCAACGCGGTCGAGCGCGTGACCAGGGCCGTGTCCAGCTCCACGCCGCCGGAGGGCGCTTCCGCCGCTGCCGAGCGCAGAAAAATGAACACGGAGCTGCCCACCCGGATCTGATCGTTGGGCTCGAGCCGTCTCTGCCGCACCGGGACTCCGTTGACGAAGGTGCCGTTGCGGCTGTCCAGATCGGTGAGCTGGAACCCCTCGCCGGCCGGGCGGATCACGCAGTGGCGGCGCGAGGCGGCCATGTCGTCAAGGGCGACGGCGTTGGCCTGGTCGCGGCCCAGGTACACCTCGACCTCGCCGAGCGGAACCAGCCGCCCTTTCGGCGGACCGTCCATCCCTACCAGGACCGCACCCATGTGGAGTGTAGTTTAGTATACGATCCTGGCCGGGACGGTGGGGCAGCGTGGGAAATTTCGGCTGCCGGGGCGACTGGGCCCCGCGCGGCAAGCCCGCTCTCGATCCCGCGGCAAGCTAGAGAACTTCGAGATCCGGGTCGATGGTATCTATCTTGGCTCCGGCATCGTCAACAACGGTGACTGAATATTTGAACCTTTGCCCGACCATCAGGCCGGACTGCAAGGTGTAAGGGGTCGAGTCCCTGATGGTCAGCAAGGGTGGCTGTGGCTCTTGAAACGGCCAGGCCGCGAACGTCACAGCGAAGCTGAATCCGTTCGGATTGATCGTCCATCTAACTTGTTTGCCTCGGTGCAACGCGAGCCTGAGCCAGGGTCCTTTGAACGTTCCCCTGCCTGCCTCGCCAGCTGGGTCGTCTTGTTTCTCGGCGTGAATTGGTATTGTGACCATTGTTTGATCTCCTCTCTATCGTTTGGTGTAGCGGTTTCCCTTAGAAAACCGCCGTTGTTGCGGATTTGCCATGCGGACAAACCGCGGGGTCCCTGCGCAACCGCTCCGGTGCGCAGCAAGCGTATTCTCGATCCTGCGGCTGGCTGTAGCTAGAGGACTTCCAGATCCGGGTCGATCCCAAAAATCCCGCCGGTGTTGTCCGTTACTCCGACCGAGTATTTGAACACCTGGCCGGCCGGAGCGTTCGCCCGCACAGTGTAAGGGTCCGAGGTCGTGATTCCCCCCGCCGGCTGTGACTCTGCAAACGGCCAGGAGCCCCCGAAGTCCACAACGAAGGAAAATCCACGCTGATCGTTCCTCCATCTCACTTGCTGAGAACGGTGCATCGCGACCCTGGGCGGAGGCGCAGTGAACGTTCCTCTGCCGTGTCCGGTGCTTGGGTTGTCTTTTGTCTCGACGTGGATGACCAGTGTAACCACTGGTGGTCCGCTGACGGCGGCAGTTCTAGCCATTCCCAATGTTTTGGCCGACGGTTTTGACTTCTTGGCCGACGGTTTTGACTTCTTGGCCGACGTTTTTGACTTCTTGGTCGACATTCTCGATCTCCTCTCTGTCTTGGTCTAACGTCTTAGGTTGAAGCCGTTATTGTTGCGGATTTGCCATCCGGACATATCGCGGGTCCTTACGCAATCGTTCGAGTGCCGGGGCGGCCTCGACTTCGGTTCTGGGGTGGCCTGCCTGAAGTGCCAATTGGAGCGCCTTCCATGCAAGCTCGCGTTCCCCCAACTCCTCATAAACGATGGCCGCCTTGAACTGCACGTAGCCTACAGAGGAGTCGAGCCGGAGAGCTTCCGCGATGCTGGCGAGGGCGGCCGCGCGCGCGCCGATCGCGGCGTGATAATTGGCGAGCCGCGCGTGCAGCCCCGCGTCCCTTGCATTGACCTGGATATCTTTCTTGATGAGATCAATGGCACGGCGATAGGCTCCGTTGGCTTGCTCACGCAGATTGGGCGTCCAAAGATACGCTTCTGCGAGGTTGCCTTGATACAAAGAACTCGTTGGCGCCAGCTCGACGGCATGGCGATACGGCTCAATCGAGTCGCCGTATTGTTTGAGAAAGTACAGCGCTGCGCCGAGATTGGTATACGCGCTTGCATTGGGCTGTAGAGAAACCGATTGTCTGAGCTTTTCGACGGCTTCCGAGTAACGGCCCATGCGCAAGTACACCACTCCGAGGTTGCTGAGCGCCAGGGGACTATCCGGAACCAGATCCAGCGCCCGCCTGAAATACAGCTCTGCCGCCGGCAGGTCATTGCGGCTGTTATAGAACCTGCCGAGCTTTAGAGACGTGTTGACATCGCCTGGGCGCAGCTCAATCGCCCTCCGATAGGTCGCTTTTGCGGCATCATACGCCCCCGTTGCCTCGTACACTTCGCCCAGTGCCGTCAGTGCTCGGGCGTTGGTTGGTTCCAGTTCGAGGGCTTTCGTCAACTCTTTCGCCGCTACATCTTGATCTCCCTGCGTGGCCCGGATGTGCCCCATCGTGATGTGTACGGCCGCCAGCCCGCCATCGATCTCGAGTGCACGACTCACGTACCGGGCAGCTTCCTCCAAGAGCAAAGGATCCTTTCGGGACGGATATTGCTGCCACAGCGCCTCGGCCCAGCCAGCCCACGCGAGGGCATATTTCGGGTCGTGCGCTACAGCGTCTCTGAAAGATTGAACGGCCAAAGCCAGGTTCTCGGCGCGATCGAAGCGCAGCAGGTAACCACGACCCTCGACGTAGTAGCGCGTGGCCTCTGGGTCGGATGAATTCCCGGCCGCCAGAGTTCGCCGCGTGGAACCGCTCATCTCAAGATTCAACAGGCGCACTAACCTTGCGGCTGCGTCCATCAAGCCTGCCTGCGAAACCTCCACGGTTTCCGAGCGCAGAACGTTCAAGCTTTGCGGGTCGTGCAACTCCACGATGAGCTGCGGCTGTTGACCGGCCCGAACTACGCTTCCCGTCATCACCAGAGTCGCTCCCAGTCTCTTTCCCGCTTCCGCCGGCGTGCCGATTTCCTTGGCCTGAACCTCATCCGGCGACAGCACCACCAGCGAGCCGCCCGGCCGCTCCAGGCTCGTCAGCTTGCCGATCACCACTTCCCGCAAGCCATCCACGAAGGCCTGGTCCTTGGAATCTCCGCCCACATTGCGAAACGGCAGGATCGCTAGCCGTTTCTCGGCGGGGAGCGCCCGCGAGTGCAGCCAATTCCCGAAGCGGATCGCCTGATCGTTCACGACCGGCCATCCCACCCACGCCGCAAGTCCCGCCGCCACACATGCGGCCGCGAGTCCCGCTGCCCGCCCGCGCCGCCTCCGAGACGGCACGGGCACGGGCGCCATCGCGACCGTCTCCAGCCCCGACCGCTCGGGGGAGCTGCCCGAAAGCAGCAACTCCCTGCGCAACCCTCTGAGGTCGGCGGCGAGATCGGCGGCGGTCTGGTAGCGGGCTTCCCGCTCCTTCTCCAGCGCCTTCGCGACGATCCGTTCTAAAGCAATCGGGATGCCAGAGCGAAGTTGTCCGAGCGGCGGAGCCGGCGCATACACCACCTGGTGCAGCATCGCCACCGGCGTCGCGCCCTGGAACGGAAGCTCTCCGGCGAACATCTCGAACATCACCACGCCGGCCGAGAAGATGTCGGAGCGCTGGTCGGCGTCCAGTCCCTGCGCCTGCTCCGGCGACATGGTGGCGGGCGTTCCCAGCACGCTGCCCGTGCGCGTCACCTCGGCTCCCTCGGCCAGCTTGGCCAGGCCGAAATCGGTGATCTTGAGCGAGCCCGATTCGGTGAACAGCACGTTGGCGCTCTTGATGTCCCGATGAATCACGCCGTGGGCGTGGGCGTGCGCCAGCGCCTCGGCGATCTGCACGGCGTAGTCGAGCGCCTGTTCCAGAGAGAGTTGCTGGCCCGCGGCTTTGAGCTGCTGTAGCGCGGTTTCCAGGGTG
>JBGPLI010000171.1:0-12520 GCA_041486445.1 Bryobacteraceae bacterium | reverse complement strand
GCGGCGAACAATCGCAATCTGCGCGGGGCGAAAATCAGGAACGGTACTCCCAGCTCGACCACCAGCACGAAGACCGTCGAGGCCCGGTGAAACCAGCGCGGGAGCTGCTCCATGTACCAGGCGAAAACCGTCGGAAGGGGCTGCGTGTAGTAGTGATAGCTCAGCGCGGAGAGGTCCCGCCAGGAACGGTCCTGGCTCAGCAGCTTGACGCTCCCGGAGAGAAAAGTCAGCCGGAAAACGAGCCAGCGGAACAGCCACGGCACGGTTCGCGTGCGGCCCAGGAAAATCGCGAGAAATCCGGCTTCGAGTAGCAACGAGTCCCACTGGAAGTAAAAGAATTCCTGTCCGGCGGAGTTGAGCGACAGGTACAGCACAAACAGCACGCTCAGAATGAGTGGTTGGAACAAGCCCCGGCGGAAACCGGTCAGGATCAGCAGCGCGCTCAGCACCGCTCCGGCGACGCAAATGCCCACCAGCGTGGTGTCGTCGCTGGCGAACCAGAAGATGGTCGGAAGGGCAAAGTACCGCTCCGGACCCAACTCCTGCCCGATAGTTCTTAAGAATTCGCTCACCGGCGCGATGCCCCGCGAGCCGATCAATCCCAGAATTTGCACGCCCATTGAGGCGAAGGCGATCCCGTAGACCAGCGCCAGCAGGCGCAAGAAGACCCACTGCGTGGCGGCAAACCGGGTGGGCTCGATTCGCGTCCCGAAAGTGAGCCGGGTGACGTGGTAAAACAGGTTCCGCCGCCGGGCGATGAACCGATAGCATGCCTCGCCGACCGTCGTGAAAAGCCACGACGACTGGTACATGGCCTCCAGCCCCAGGGTTTCGAAAACCGCCCGCGCGCCGGCGACGACCGACCCGTCCGGGCGGACCAATTGCACGGATTCGGCGAATGCTTGCGGGGGAATCTGCGGATACTGCCCGCCCACCTCCTGCGAGGGGGCGTACTCGACACGGTCGCCCGTCAGCAGTCGCCAGTAGTCGATCCAGATCCGGCAGAATGAGCAGCGGCCGTCGTAGATAAGGACGGGCTTGGTGTCGGGCACCTGTCCATTATGCCCGAACCCCGTCCGGGGCATTGGAAAAGGGGTCCCGGGAGGGGCCAAGAATCGGCTTGACACGGCCTACAGTTTTCGGTATCCTGACAATTCGTTAATCTTTCTGTTACACCTGCTGGTGTACCCGGTTCTACGTCTCCCCGGCTGTTGGGCGGGGCAGATGCCAGAGTAAGGTTCGAAGATCCAAGTAGGAGATTCATGAAGCAGCATTATTTCGTTGTCGTCCTTGCCCACTCCCTGCACGGACGCCTGCGCCGTATCCACATACCTCATCAAGCCCTGTATCTTGTTCTAGCACTTGCTCTTTTTGGTTCGGTGTCTCTGTTCGGGATGGTTTCGAGTTATCTTCGCATGACCTGGAAGGTAGCCAACTACAACTCCCTTCGCAATGAGGTGGAAACGCTCCGCGGCAAGTATCAGGTTCTTGAAAGAGAGAACAACCAAAAGCAGGAGCAGCTCGCCTCTCTTCAAATGATGGCGAGCGAGGTCAGCGTGGCCTTGGGATTGAAGCGGCGCCTGGAAGGGGCCGACGATATCTCCGACGAAGGACCCCTGGTACCCAGCTATAAAGAGTCGATCGAGGAGTACAACTTCCTCAAGTCGGCAAGTTTCTCGCGGATGAATCACACCTTCCCCCGATCCTGGCATAAGAACGTCGTGCCCAGCATGTGGCCCTTGAACGGACGCATCCTGAGCCGGTTCGGCGACCGCGAGGACCCGTTCTCAGGAGAAGGCTCGATCCACGCCGGCGTGGACATTTCGGCCATCACGGGAACGCCCGTGCATGCGGCGGCCGACGGCATTGTGTATCACGCCGAATACGCCGGCCACTACGGCAAGCTGGTGATCATCGACCACGGCAACGGCATGCGCACCTGGTACGGGCACCTGTCGCGGTTCGAAGTGATCCCCGGACAGGAAATCCGCCGCGGCGAGGTTCTGGGTTATTCCGGCTCCACCGGACGCGTCACCGCGCCGCACCTGCATTTCGAGATTCGCCTGGGCGGCAGCCCTGTCAATCCGTCGCCGTACTTGACCCGGTCGGCGATGCTGCAACAAGTGAAACCCGATCTGCCCTTTTAAGGGTGATACCATCGAGGCGTGCGTTCGCGGCGCTGGTTCCTTTCCCTGCTCCCGGCGGCCTGCTTCTCTCAAACCAGCGGTAAGGGGCGTCTGTTTCCTTCGGTCGTCGTGCGCTATCCGGACCCCGCCACGGAGTTCCCGGTCTTTCGCCTCACAGATCCCGCCTACACCAGCCATCTGCCCGCCTTCTACGGACGTGCCTCCTCCCGGCGCGGCACCTCGGTCCTGTATGCCTCCGACGTCACCGGACAAATGGAGGCGTTCTACGTGGACTTGAAGAGCGGGCAGGCGCGCCAGATCACGGAAGCGAACGAATTGGACCCATACTCACTCACACTGGCCGGCAACGACCGCGGCATTTTCTACTTCGACGGCGACCGTCTTATGGAAACCGTGATGTCGAGTCTCCGGTCGCGCGAAGTCTACCGCGTCGCCGCGGGATTCGAGAGGGGCGTCGGCTCGAGCATCGCTGAAGACGGGCAATATGCGCTGGCCGTCGAAAAGAACGGCGCGAAGCACCGGCTCCTGCTCATTCAGATCGTCAGGGGCACTGCCACCACTCTGGTAGAAGCCGACGAAGAGATTCGCGACCCGGTCCAGCGTCCGCGGCGGGCTTCGGCGCTCTACCGCCGCGGCGACGGCGTGTGGCTGGTGAATTTCGACGGCCGGCAGAACCGCCGCCTGCGCCTGGCCGAAGGCGGGACCGGCCCGGCGCTGTGGGCTCCCGACGGGCACTCCGTGCTGTACCTGAATTACCCGGCCGACGCGCGACAGCTTCACAACCTGCGCGAATACACACCCGATTCGAACGAGGATAAGAAGCTCGCCGATACCTCGCAATTCGTCGCCTTCGGATGTAACAGCGACGCCAGCGTGTTCGTGGGCGCGAGCGGAAGCAAGGCCTCGCCGCACGTGCTGCTGCTGGCGCGCGCGGTGAAGCGTGAATTTACTATCGCGGAGCATCGCGCCGACGACCCGCGCATGGTGGCGCCCATTTTTTCGCCCAACAGCCAGAGGGTGTTCTTCGCGAGCGACCGGCACGGCAAACCCGCCATTTATGCCATGGCGGTGGATAAACTGGTGGAGGAGACCGAACAACCCTCTCTGCAGTGAAATGGCCTGACCGCCGATACCATGACTTTGGAGGATTTTGCATGCGCTTCGTGATTGCCTCGCTTGTTCTGATGGTCGCCCTGCCTGAGGCCGACGCCGCGGGCGGGAAGGGCCAGTGCAAGAACCAATGCAACACGCAATACCAGTTTTGTTTGAACCGGTCGCGAACCAAGCAGGCCCGCAACTCGTGCAAGACGCTCCGCAAGGCCTGCAGGGGCACGTGCCGGGGGTAGTGCCGGCGGTCCAGCCGCCGGTCACCGGAACGGGTTGCGGACCGCGACGGCCCCATACCGCTGGCGTCGCTTAAATCCTCACTCCAAAGAACCGAGCATCCCGCAAAGCCTGTGGCAAAAGTCAATTCCCTCCGCTCGCTGACGCTCGCGGTTCTGTAGACTCAGCCGTTTACGGAACCGCGACCGTGAGGGAGCGGAGTTTTGCCACAGGCGCCAGCAATTCGACCGATTTGTCGTGCTTGGCGCCTGCGCCGCCGTCGTGAGCGTACACCAGGATATTGGTGTCGACGAACTCAGCGCTCATGCAACTCGTCGCGCGTCCAACTGGCGATCCCGTGAGTGCCCCAATCGGGCGCATTCCGGATTCTCTCCAGAAAACGGCGCTTGGTCTTGGCTGTCTGTCGGTCCCGCTTCGTGAGCTTCGCCTCCGGCAAACTCGATTTGACGTTCTTGCGAGCCTTCATGCCGGAGCTACCTCAGTGCCGATTTTGGCGGCGGCGCTTCCGCCGGTTTGGCGAACTTCGCTGCGTCGATGGCGACGTTCGGCTGCAGTTCGCTCAACTCGGTGGTCGATTGGCCGTCGGTCCACGTCGCGATCCACTTGAACGGAATCTTGACTCCGGCGACGTCGCGATAATCGGAGTAGTCCATCTGGATGGGGATCGTGCCGACCGCCGTCACCGTGAACCGCACGGTTCTTGTGAGGAGTCCCGTCTGCTTATCGAAGAATAGTTTTACGCGGGAGTTTGCCGCGGCCGTTCCTTCCACCACCTGCATGGCGCGATCGTTGATCGTCGCCTCCGGGAACCCGGCGCGCCACCGGCTGAGAGCCTGCTTGATTCCGCCTGGAAACGACACGTCCGCGTCCAGCTTGGCCCCATCGAGGTCGTATCCGGCCAAGGCGAACAACCGTACAGGCTTGTCCGGCGCGGCAACCCACCCGGCTCGGCCGTCGTAAGTCGACGTGCTGTCGCCGATCCGGAAATGAATGACCGTCGCGCGCTGGCCCGGCGCTTTGGCGAAGATGTCCACCGGCACCGCCTCGAGGTCGGTGTCGTAGCCTTCGTACGTTCCTTTGCCGGTGAAGCTGGTGAGGGCAGCCAGCCTCTGCGCCCCGCCCGCGGCCTGAATATAGCGGTCGAGAATCTGATCCGCCGAAGGCGCTCCCGGGATCTGCCTCACCACCTCGACTTCGTTGGGATCCTCCGGAGGCGGCATGGCGTACTGCTCCATCAGGCTCGGAATCACCTTCGGACGAGTGGTGCCGCGATGGCAGGAGTAGCAGGTCACCGCGCGCCGTCCGCCGAAGTTACCCGCGTTGATGGTGTTTACCATCTGGATCATCCGGCGCGTGGTCCGCTTGAGCACGGTATCGTCGGCATACCTCGCCCAGTCGCCGGAGCTCTCCGAGATATGGCAATCCGTGCAGTTCAGGCCGAGCGAGGCGGCGAAGAATCCCATGGTCCCCATGAATTCGTTGACGGAGATTCCCTTGAGGGACTGGACGTTGGTGAAAACCTGTTCGGCCATCTGGCCGCGCACCGGCGCGATCGAGAGAAGGCACACCAGCGCGGCTCCCGATCCGGAGATTTTCGACATGCTGGACCTACTTCTTGCCCTTGGCCTCGTCCTGGCCGGCGGGGACGACGATCAACTTCCGGTACTCGATCGCCTCCGATGGGACGCACATCTGCTCTTCGTCTTCCTGATTCGGAATCCAATAGAAGCGGTTCTTGGCGAGCACGAAGGGCTTGGTGTACATCTTGGGATCGTCGATGGTCAGGGTCAGATCCAGGGTGTTATGGTTCACGCGCGTGTACCGCTCCTCCACTTTCAGATCGGTGCTGTGCGGATACCCTCGCCGGTCGATCCAGGTCTTGTCGTCCATGCCCACGCTATTCACCACGAAGGTGAAATCGCCATCCCAATGGCCCACCGAGTATCCGTACCAGGTGGTATCGGGTCCGCCCTTCGCGCCCACATTCTTGGGAAGCTCGCGTCCGTCGGTCCAGACGGTGCGCCAGATCTTCTGATACATAGTCATGATCACCATGCGGCCGGGCATCTGCGCGAAGCCGATTCCCCTGGTTTCGGTGGTGGCGCTGCGCGGGAACCCGAGCGGATCGCAGGTGGACCAGGGATCGTTCGAGCTCTCGCTGAACGGGTCGGGGACATTGCCCTTGAAGATTTTTTGCCCCATCGCCGTCAGCGGAGGCGCGTCGACGTATTTAGGTGTGAGGGGTCCGGTCCAGGAGCCGGACAGATCGCGCACGGGAGCGGGCCCGCCCGTCTCCCCTGCGGCTTCGAGTTTCTGATAAAGGGTCAGCGGACGCCGCTGTTGCGCCGTGGCCAAGAACGAAAAAGCCAGGAGTGCGGCGATAACGTTTCGCATCTTCACTGCTTGCCCTCCGTCTCTCGATATCCCAGTGCGCTGTCGCGCAGCTCGCTGCCGTCGGCCAGCACGATCTTGTTGAGACGCCCGACCAGGTTGCCGGTCTTGGATTGAAAAACGTAAACCGTGATAACGTCGCCCACCTGCACGGAACTCTTCGACCAGCCGGAAAGGGTCACCGTTTGCGGAGTGCCCGCCTCGGCGGACCAGTGCTGGACGCCGCCCTTTTCATCCTTCACATCGAAGGTAATAATGACGTGCGGGTTCGCCCATACGTATTTCGTCACCGTCGCGTTCTTGAGGACCACCGCTTTGCTGGTATCGTAGGCGGTACTCCCATGGTGAGCGAATAAAAGGCCGGCAAACAAGGTCAAAATCACTGCGAGTCTAAGCTTCACTGTACACACCTCCAGGATGAACGTAGCACAGAGCCGTTAGGATTCGCAATGGCTCAAGCAAGCTACCGTCCGGTATTGATATAATCGCCGAAACGCCATGACGAATCGATCCGTCGTTTCGGGTTCCCGGTATATCGCCGCCGCGCTTTTTGCGGTTGCGCCCATGCTCGCTCAAAAAACCACCAACATCTCCCTGGTGAACTTGACTGGGCCTCTCACTGAAACCATCGCTACTGCGCGCGTTGGGACCGGAACGGGAGTGGTGAGCCCTTTCGGCAAAGCGGGCCTGAATGTCACCGGCACTTTTGCCACAGGCCAGGACGGCAATGCCACTGGTCCCGGTCCAAGCACGTTCACGTTCTTGATCAACCAGTTGGATAGCTTTACCGTCTCCACCACCGTTCCGGATTTCGCCACAACCGGCACCTTCTCCGGCGCCATTTCGGGAGGCACCGGGACCTTCAGCGGAGCCACGGGGTCGGCGACGATCATGCTCACCCGCGGAGCGAGAGTAAATTCCTTCCGGACCAACGCTCTGTCCGGCTCGGGAAGCATCACGGTGGGCTCCCAAACCACGGCCTTCACCCTATCGTCATTTTTCGCCCTGACGTTCGACACCAACACCGTTACGCATTCAGCAAAGGCGACGGCAAATTTGACCCCCTTTGGAAGCGTCACGGTGAACGCGACCGCAAATTTGGTCGGTCCTTCGAGCTTCGTGACCCTGACGTTTGCACTTAACGCCAACGATAGCTTCTCAGCTTTCCTCAAAGGTGGCCTGCCACCTATTCCAGCTACGATCACGGGAGGCACGGGGGCGTTCGCCGGCGCCACCGGGAGTCTGACGATTTCCGGAATCCAATTGTTTGGCGGCTTCTCTTTGGGCGCAACCGGCACGATAACGCAACCTGCGGCCGGGAGTCCCATCATCACTCTGGTGCAAACCTCCGGTTCCACGGGCCCCAACATCGCGCAGAACGCCTGGATCGAACTTAAGGGCACGAACCTGGTACCCGCCACCACTCCCTCCTCCGGGGTGGACTGGAGCAAGGCTCCCGAACTCGCCTCCGGGCGCATGCCCACGCAGCTCGGCGGCATCAGTGTCACCGTCAACGGCAAACCGGCTTACGTATACTTTTACTGCAGCGCCGCCACCGCCTCGTTCTGCCCCAGCGACCAGATCAACGTGCTCACTCCCCTAGACCCTACGGTGGATCGGCAGACGCTCCTGAATGGGGGAGAGCAGGTCCCGGTCGTGGTGAACCGGGCGGGCGTGTCGAGCCCGCCGTTTATCGCCAACATGAAGCTCGCCGCGCCATCCTTCCTGTTGTTCAGCGCCAGGGGAGACCCGGTGGCAACGCATGCGAACTTCAGCCTGCTCGGGCCCACTACTCTCTTTCCGAACGTGTCGACGCCGGCACAGGCCGGCGAAACCATCCTCCTCTACGGGGTCGGCTACGGTCTGCCGACAACTCCTCTGGTGGAGGGGTCGACGAGCCAATCCGGCATGCTTCAGCAGCAGGTAACCTGCAGCGTCGGGACCGTTCAGACGATGGCCGACGGTTTTCTGATTTCTCCGGGATTGTACCAACTGAACTTGACCGTGCCGGCTGGGGTGGGCGCCGGCGACAACCCGGTTGCTTGCACCTACGTGGGCGGAGCAACCCCTGCCGGCGACTTGATCGCGGTGCAGTGACGCGCCGTTTATGACGATCCTTAGGGATTGACTTTCGGCCTGCCCGCCTGGATCCAGCCCGTCAGCGCTTCGGTGCACTCCAGACTGATCAGCATATAGCGGATGTAGGCGCTGCGGCCGATCCACGGGCTCGGATCGCCGGGCTTGCGCGCTTCATTTTTCGCGATCTTGTCGTCCTTGCCGTCGGCGAAGGTCTGATCGCGATAGGGATGGTTGGCGATGTAGCCGTCGGCGCCGGCGTCTTCGCCGATCTTGATGAAGCGCGAGAGCGATTGCTTGTAGGTCACCAGGCCCGCATCCATGCGGCCCGGTTCTCCGGCCGGCTCGAGCGCCCGCGGAAGCGCGCTCCCGCCCCAGAAGGAGAGCAGGTGCGGCGTGCCGCGATCCGTGACGGGCACCAGCATCGAGACCGTCCCGGGCGTGTGGCCGGGCGTGAGGTAGAACGTCAGCGTCGTCGCGCCCAGGGTCAGCTTCTGCCCGTCGGTGATGTCCATGTCGCGCGTTGGCGGCGGACCGAAGTTCGGCCTCGGCCGGGTCTTGGCGACCATGTCCCAATCGGCCGCGCTCATCAGAACGCGCGGATGATACGTGTCTTGCAGGAACTTGGCGCCGCCGAAATGATCGTCATGGCCGTGCGTCAGGATCAGATACTTCATCTGCGCCGGATCGAGGCCCAGCTTCCGGTAGCCGTCCACGATGATCCGCTGCGCTTCCCCGGCGTTATCGAGAGCGTCGATCTGGATGATCCCGCCGCTGGTTACCAGCGCCCAGGAAGCCACGATGTTCGTTCCTAAATAATAAAGTTGATCGAACACCTTGGTGGGCGGAGCCACGATCGGCTCTCCCGTCGGCGCTGCGCTTTGGGGCGGCATGCTGCAATCGACCAGATTTCTCCCCGCAAGGTCCGACGCCGCCAGCAGCTTCGCGTTGCCGACGTGATCCATGAACGGAAAATCCTGCGCGAAAGAGGGGATCGCGAGCGCCGCAAGAAGAGGCGCGACAGTGATGGAGCGCGTGATCACTTCTTGCCGGTCGCCTTGTCCTGATCGGCGGGCACGGCGATGATCTTGATGTAATCGATCATCTCGGAGGGAACGCAGAGCTGCTCGTCGTCTTCCTGATTCGGAATCCACTTGAAGCGGTTGGTCACCGCCACGAAGGGTTTCGTATACATCTTCGGATCGTCCACCGTGACAGTCAGCTCCATCGTGTCGTGGTCGACGCGGGTGTAGCGCTCCTGAACGCGCATATCGACACTATGCGGATGCCCTCGCCGGTCGATCCAAGTCTTGTCGTTGACGCCGTTGGTATCGACCACGAGCGTGTAATCTCCATCCCAATGGCCGACCGAGTATCCATACCACCTTGGATCGGGTCCGCCCTTGGCGCCCACGTTCTTGGGAAGCTCGCGGCCGTCCATCCAAACCGTGCGCCAGATCTTCTGGTACTGCGTCATGATCGCGATGCGATCGGGCAACTGCGCGAACGTGACTCCTCTGGTTTCGTTGGTCACGCTGCGTGGAAACCCGAACGGATCGCAGGTGCCCCAGGGGTCGTTCGAGTGCGCGCTGAACGGGTCGGGAATATTGAGCTTCATGCGTTGCTGGCCGAGCGGCGTCAGCGGAGACGCTTCGCCCAATTTCGGCTCCAGAGGCCCGGTCCAGGATCCGCTCAGATCGCGGCGCGGCGCGGGTGCGGACTTGCCGCCGGCGTTGTTCAACGTGTCATATAAGGTCCTGGGACGCTGGGGCACCCCTGATATCCCTTGAACGGCCTCTTGCGCCATCCCGACCCACGAGAAGGCCAGCAGGAGCACTGGAGCGACGATTGAGCGCATGGCCGGCTACTTCTCCTCTCGATATCCCAGCGCGCTGTCCTTTAACTCGGTGCCATCCGCAAGGACGATCTTGTTGAGGCGTCCGACCGGGTTGCCGGTCTTCGACTGATAGATGTAAACCGTGATCGTGTCGCCGGGCTGTACGGAACTGCCGCTCCAGCCGAGCGGTCCGAGCGCCGACGGGCTGCCCGCTTCTCCGGCCCAGTGCAGCACGTTGCCCTTGTCGTCCTTGGCGTCGAACATGACAAAGCAGTGCGGGTTGGCCCACACGAACTTGGTAACCGTTCCTCCCTTGATCACCACCGCTTTGCTGGTGTCGTAGGCAACATTCCCATGATGCGCAAACACCAGCCCGCAAACCACCAGAAGACCAACCATCAGCTTCACAGTTACACCTCCAACGCGAACATTAGCACAGACAGAGTAATCGTGCAATCTACCAAAGATATTCTTTCGCCTCGGCCCGCCGCTCGTAACTATCCAGCACATGCACCACCCGCAGCTTCTTCATCTTTGGCGGCGAGAGCTGGCCGATGGGCACATACAGGATCTTGCGATTCAGGTGCCCGGCGATGGAACGGAAAATCGATCGCGGAGGCTTGGCGGCCACGTACACGACGAAGCGTTCGACGGAATAGTCGAGCGCGGCCATCAGCAGCCGCTCTGGCTTCGATTCGGCGAAATCGTAGTCGGTGTCCGACCAGACGTCGAACAGCCGCCGCGGCGGCAGGGTCATCAGAAACCCACCATACTCCGCGCGCCCGATCCCGGGTCCCACCAGGTGATCAAACGGAAACGTCGAATAGAAGGACATATCCGACTCGTTCTGGTGCTCGCCGAGCCACGTGGTGAGATATTGGTAGCGGTCCTCTCGGTCTTCGTCGAAGATCACCACCACCGCGCCGACCTCCCCGGCGAGCCGGTCCGCCTGCCGCACGTAGATCTTTCGGGCGTGCCAGTTGCGGATGGTCTCCCGGATGTCGATGCCGTCGAGGATCGAGGTGGTGAACGGCTCGACGCGCACGCGCTCCTCCGACAGAATCGCCTTGGCTTTTTTCTTGAGGAATCGCCCGTACTCTTCGATCACCAGGTCTTCGGGCGGATAGGAGCAGATCGCGTCGCCGGTGGTCTGGCGCGCCCACTCGCCCGGAAATTTCTCGCGTTTACGCGGCTTCAGTCCGGCGGGCTTCAAGCGCTGCTTGGGGCGCGGCAGACGGCGCCGGATGCGCAGCTTCTTGGTGTTGATCCAGATCTCCCCGGCTGAAAGCCGCACGGTGTCAAGATCCGACGTCTCGCTCTGCGCCAGGTAGCGGTTGGCCATCTGCCACGCTTCCCAGCCGAAATTGTCGTCCACCACCGAACGGGCGGCCACCGCCAGATCGTAGACGCTGGCCACCAGGTCGCCTGCGATGTTCGCCAGGTTGCGCGTATAGCGCGCGATCATCCGGCGCTGCCAGTGCACGAGCTTTTCGCCGGTCGATTCGCCGTACTTTGCTTCGGCTTCCCGCAGAAGCTCCAGTTGCACACGGGGACGATCGAGCCGTGCTTCGTCCTTCATCTCCAGCCGGAAGAATTCGTAGCGCTCCTGCAAGTACGGATACTCGACGGTGATCTCCGCCAGGCAATCGGGGTGCGGATTCAGCAAGCGCACGTCGAACTTCTTCGAGCGGCCCGGAGCCGGTTGCGGCGTCTCCATGGCATCGAGCAGCGGATCGAGGAGGTTGAGCGAAACCACCACCGCGACGCGCGCCTCAGGGTCCGCGCCTTGCAGCTTCCAGGCCATGGCCGACGCGTGGGCGGTCACCTCCTCGGTGCGCGTCTGGGGCCAGACCCGATAGGCTTCGATGTACCGATCCATCCCGATGCGGCGAATCGAATACGTGTCCGGATAGGTATCGGGAAGGTGGGGACGCTCGGCCGCATCGGGCTCCAGAAAAATCACCTCGGCCCCGATATCATCCGCCGTGCGAAGGGCCTCGACGAACGGATCGGCCGGCTCGATGGGCACGTAGACGGCTCGCTCTTCGTCGCCCGATTCGTCGGTGTAGAGAATCACCGACATTTGCGGCAGGCGCGCCAGCGCGCGGCGGCAGGCGTCAGTCAGAAATCCGGGCAACTCCACCGCGACAATCGGCGGTTTTTCGGCCAACAGGAACCGGCGCAATTCGACCGCGAATTCCAGCCGTCCCGGGACCACGGGAAAGTAGCGGAATCGCCCCCGGTCGAGATTGCCGGCCTTGATCTCAGCTTCGAGGGACATAGCGCAGGGCCTCTTCGCCGAGGGTTTGGACGATCGCCGTGCGCAGCGTCTCCCCTCCCACGGCAGC
Source organism: Bryobacteraceae bacterium (assembly GCA_041486445.1). Taxonomy (GTDB): domain Bacteria; phylum Acidobacteriota; class Terriglobia; order Bryobacterales; family Bryobacteraceae; genus Palsa-187. Next base: position 377 of record JBGPLI010000171.1, on the reverse strand, counting down.
GGATTCCTGCTTTCCCAGCTTCATCGCAAAGCGGGCGATGTTGATGCCGTCGCGGACGGTGTAGCGCTCGTCGGCCGAGTGCGCGTGCTGGAGGAAATCAGTCACGTAATTCAGGATATATTCGTCGCCGAACGGAAGATTTTCTCGTAAAATGGCGAATTCCTCGTGGCGCTCGGGAAAATCGATGAGAATTTGCGGTTGCAGGCGGGAGTGGATGTATTCGGGCAGATCGAAGGTGCTGGCGTCGTCGTTCATCGTCGCCACCATCCGGAACAGAGGGTGGGCCTTGATCTTGATTCCGGCCACGATCGACTCCACGTAGCGCCGGTTGTCGAGCAGCGGCGCCAGGCTCGCCCAGCTCTTCTCGCTCATGCGGT
>JBGPLI010000170.1:0-12529 GCA_041486445.1 Bryobacteraceae bacterium | reverse complement strand
GGGTTTCCCTGCATCGCGGGCGATGCGCATCTGCTCGACGAACACAGCGCGTTGCACGTCGCGGGGAGAGAAATCGTAGTGATAGTCGAGTCCCATCTCTCCGACAGCGACGATCTTTGGATGCGCGAGAAGACCTGATAGCCGCAACCAGGTTTCCCCGGTGGCTTTGGCGGCGTCGTGGGGATGCACGCCAACGGTGGCGAGCAAGGCGGGGTATCGATCGGCGAGACGGATGCCGGCTTCGAGGTCGGGAGGGCCGTTGCCGGTGCCAATCGCGACCATCTGCTCAACGCCGGCCGCAAGCGCGCGTTCGATGACGGCGTCGCGATCGGGATCGAACTGCTCGCTGTCGAGGTGGCAGTGCGAGTCGACGAAGCTCACCTGAGGCGGGCTCCGATGGGCGCGTCTTCGAGGAAGCCGACGAGTATGGGCTTATCGCCTTCGGCCGTGGCGGCGACAATCATGCCTTGCGATTCGAGACCGCGGAGTTTGCGGGGCTGGAGATTGGCGACGATGACCACTTTGCGGCCGACCAATTCCTCCGGCTTGTAGGCTCCGGCGATGCCGGCAACGATGCTGCGCGGCTGGGGCTCTCCGATATCGACGTGGAGGTGCAGAAGTTTGTCGGCTCCCTTTACGGGACCGGCATCCTTGACGATGCCGACGCGAAGGTCGACCTTGGCGAAATCGTCGATGGTGATTTGCGGCGTGCCGCCGGTGGCGGGTGCGGGCGCGGCAGGCGCGGTCTTGCCGAGCAAAGCCTGCTGGCGAGCGAGCTCCTCGGTTTCAAGCTGCCTCATCCTGTCGATGGAGGCTTTCATATCGGCGCGAGGGAACACACCAGAGACGGAGCCGAGCATTTGTCCGCCGCGCAACTGTCCCCAATGCAGGCCGGCGGTGCGGACGTCGTCGAGAGGCTGCGTGAAGCCGAGCTGCGACCAGATTTTGGCCGCGGATTCGGGCAGGACAGGCGACAGGAGCGCGGTGATGATCCGCAGCGCTTCGGCCAAAGTGTAGAACGTGCTGTCCAGGAGCGCGCGATCTTCGGGCGTGGCGGGCTGGCGCCAAGGCGCGCGCTCGACGATCAGCTTGTCGAGCGCACCGATCAGGCCCCAGACGGCTTCGAGGGCCTTGGAGAATTCGAAACGGTCGAAGGCCTCGAGCGCGATTGCCGTGGTTTCGGTGGCGGCCTGCGCGATCTGCGGTTCGCCGGGACCGTCCGGTACTTGCCCGTCGCGATACTTGTGAATCATGGTCAGGGTGCGGCTGGCCAGATTGCCGAGACCGTTGGCGAGGTCCGAGTTGTAGCGGCCGACCAGAGCGTCGTAACTGAAGCTGCCATCCTGGCCGAAGACGACTTCACGAAGCAGGAAGTATCGCAGAGCGTCGGCGCCCAACACTTTTTGAATCGGCGTGGCACGGACGATGTTGCCGCGCGACTTGCTCATCTTGTCCTGCTCAAACAGCAGCCAGCCGTGGGCGAAGATGCGTTTGGGCAGAGGGAGATCGGCGGCCATGAGAAACGCCGGCCAGTAGATGGCGTGGAATCGCACGATTTCCTTGCCCATCAGGTGCAGGTCGGCGGGCCAGAGTCCTTCGCCTTGCACTGCGCTCATGTAAGTGGTGAGCGCGTCGAACCAGACGTAGAAAACGTGTTTCTCTTCGGCGGGGACAGGAATGCCCCACTTGATGGAGGTGCGGCTGATGGAGAGATCCTGGAGGCCCTGTTTGACGAAGGCGATCACTTCGTTGCGGCGAGTTTCCGGGAGGACGAAATCCGGCTGGGATTCGTAGAGATCGAGCAGAGGCTTTTGAAAACTGGACAGGCGGAAGTAGTAATTTTCTTCGGTGACGGTTTCGGTGGGGCGGCCGCAATCGGGGCAGGGATCGCCGGGCTTGGCATCGTTGACGTAGAGCTCATCGAAGACGCAGTATTGGCCGGTGTAGTTGCCTTTGTAGACGTGGCCGCGCTCGAGGCAACGATGGAAGAGATCCTGGACCACACGGGCGTGGCGGTCGCTGGTGGTGCGCTCGAAGCGGTCGATGCCGAGGCCGAGTGAGTTCCACTGGCGGCGGAACTCCTCGGAGATGATGTCGGTGAACTCCTGCTCGGTCTTGCCGGCGTCCTTGGCGGCGCGCTGGATTTTCTGGCCATGCTCGTCGGTTCCGGTTGTGAGGACGACGTCGTAGCCTTGCATCCGCTTCAAGCGGCGGATGGTGTCGGCGGCAATCGTCGTGTAAGCGTGGCCGATGTGAGGCGCTGCGTTGACGTAGTAGATCGGCGTGGTGAGGTAGTATTTCATGAATTCTTTAAGTATGCCGCTTGGGCCGCGGCCAGCACTTGGGGCAGAGGCGTGCCGGTGCGCTCGCCGATGGCGCGGCAATATTCGTATTCGGGCGTGAACGCGCCGTGGCTCGATACCTTGACGCGGATTTTGCCGAAGGACGTTTCCACTTCGACGATGCGGCGATCCTCGATGCGGCGCTCGGCGGGATAGATGCGCAGGCCGAGGGTCGAGGTTTCGGCGAAGACTATTTGCGCAAGGCGCTCCTGGTCCTCGGGGCGGGCGATCACGCGGAGAAGCGAGCCCGGGCGGTTCTTTTTCATTTGAAGAGGAGACAGTGATGCGTCCAGGGCTCCAGCGTCGATCAGGCGCTCGAGTGCATGTCCGAGGACTTGCGGGCTGGAATCGTCGATGTTCGCTTCAAGGACGGCGACCAGAGTGGCTTCGGGCGCGCCGGTGCGTTCGCCGATGAGGACGCGGAGCACGTTGGGGTGTTCGGTGAAATCGCGGTCACCGGCGCCGTGGCCGATGGAGGTGATGCGCATGGCGGGCAGAGGACCAAAAGTCGTGGCGAGGGTGGCGGCCAAGGCCGCGCCAGTGGGAGTGGTGAGCTCGACGGCGGGTCCGCGGGCGTAGACCGGCTTTCCTTGGAGGAGCGCCGCGGTGGCGGGGGCGGGCACGGGGAGAACGCCGTGGTCCGTGTTCACAGTGCCGCTGCCGAGGTTGATCGCCGACGCGTGAATCTCTTCGATGCCGAGCAGATCGAGGGCCACGCAGGCTCCGACGATATCGGCGATGGAATCGGCCGCGCCGACTTCGTGGAAGTGAACCTGTTCGATCGCTTTGCCGTGGACTTGCGCTTCGGCCTCGCCCAGGCGGCGGAAGACGGCCGAGGCGTTGTCGCGGGCGGGTTGGGCAAGCGGCGCGCGCGCGATCAGTTCGAGGATGTGGCGGAGATCGCGATGGGTGTGTGGCGCCCCGTCGGTGAGGACGCGAAACTTGGAGGCCGCGATGCCGCCGCGCCTGGTCTTTTCGACTTCGAAGCGCGCGCCGGTTTCCAGGCGACGGAGCGCATCGAGAACGGGTTCTGCGGGGGCGCCGGCATCGAGCAGAGCACCGACGGTCATATCGCCGCTGATCCCAGAGAACGCGTCCAGATAGCAGATTTTCACGCGAGGAGCTCCGGAAGGAGCTGGGCGGCGGGTCCGCGCAGCGAGGCGTCGACGAAGTTCGAGACGGGCGTTTCGGTGACGTTAATTTCGACGATCTTCGCACCGGCGGACTTCGCGAGGGCGACGAGTCCGGCGGCCGGATAGACGACTGCGGCGGTTCCGATCACGAAAAAGACCTGGGCGTCGCGCGCGGCCTGCTCGGACTGACGCCAGACGTCAGAAGGCAGGGATTCGCCGAACCAGACGACGCCGGGGCGCTCCATCGCACCACAGGAGCAGAGCGGGGGCAGATCGGGGATAGACGGTCGCAGGTCCTGGCGCTCGGCGCCGCAGGAGGTGCAGCGCAGGGTCCAGATGTCGCCGTGGACCTTCAGCAGGCGGCGGCTGCCGGCGCGGTCATGCAGGCCGTCGACATTCTGCGTGATCACGGTGAAATTCGGCGCGCGCTGCTCGAATCCGGCGAGGGCGCGGTGGGCGGCGTTGGGCTCGGCCTGCGATATCAAGCCGCGCCGCCAGTCGTACCATTCCCAAACGAGCTTCGGGTCGCGCGCGAAGGCTTCCGGTGTGGCAAGGTCTTCGGGCCGGTAGCGGCGCCAGAGGCCGTCAGGTCCGCGGAAAGTGGGGATGCCGCTCTCGGCGGAGATGCCGGCGCCGGTGAGGACGGCAACGGATGAGGCATCCTGCAACCATTCGCGGATGGGAGGCATTCTTTATTCGAACACAGGCAAGAATGCCTGTGCGGGGCCGGGGGCCGGGCTAGGATACCGCCGGCGATATCGCCCGCCGCGCTATAATCCGGCAGTATGAGCGATACCGGGGAAGTAACCCGGCTGCTGGGGGACTTTGGCCGCGGGCAGAAGGAGGCGATGAATCAGCTTCTGCCTCTGGTCTACGATGAGCTGCACCGGCTGGCGCGCGCCTACTTCCGGCGCGAGCGCGGCGAGCACACGCTCCAGCCCACGGCTCTGGTGCACGAGGCCTACCTCCGCCTGGTGGACCAGCACGCGCCCATCGAGAATCGCGGCCATTTTCTGGCGGTGGCGGCCACGCAGATGCGGCGCATCCTGCTCGATTACGCGCGCAAGCATCGGGCCGCGCGCCGCGGCGGCGCCGGTCAGAAGGTTCTGCTCGAGGACACCATGGCCGTCTGCGACGAGCAACCGGTGGATATGATCGCGCTGAACTCGGCGCTCGACAAGCTGGCGGGCCTCGACGCCGGCCAGGCCCAGCTCGTCGAGCTGCGGTTCTTCGGAGGGCTCTCGGTGGAGGAAACCGCCGAAGTAATGCACGTGTCGCCAGCGACGGTGAAGCGGAGCTGGAGCTCGGCGCGGGCGTTTCTGCATCGGGAGATGACGGGAGGGTCCAGTGACGCCCGAGCGGTGGGCGCAGATTCGCCGGACTTTTGAAGACGCCCTCGATCGGCCGCCCGGCGATCGCGGAGGCTACCTCGGCGGAGTGTGCGCGGGCGACGACGAGTTGCGCCGCGAGGTCGAAAGCCTGCTCCAGAGTCACCATCAATCGGAGAGCTTCCTGTCGACGCCAGCGGTGAATCTCAACCAGGCGCTGCTCTCCTCCGACGACGGCGCGGGCGAGTATCCGCCCGGTTATCGCGTCGGCCCCTACCAGCTCGAGCGCCGCATCGGACGGGGCGGCATGGGCTCGGTGTGGGTGGCGGCGCGCGCCGATCATGAATACGAGAAGAAAGTCGCGGTGAAGCTAGTGCGCCGCGGCATGGATTCGCAAGAGATTCTGCGGCGTTTCCGGACGGAGCGGCAGTTGCTCGCCGGCCTCGACCACCCCAACATCGCGCGCCTGATCGACGGCGGCTCCACGCCGGACGGCCTGCCGTACCTGGTGATGGAGTACGTCGAAGGCACGCCCATCGACCGGTTCTGCGAGAGCCGCAAGATCTCCATCTCGGAACGGCTGAAGCTGTTCCGCGCGGTGTGCGCGGCGGTCCAGTACGCCCATCAAAACCTGGTGGTGCATCGCGACATCAAGGCCGGCAACATCCTGGTGACCGCGGCGGGGGCGCCTAAGCTGCTCGACTTCGGAATCGCCAAGCTGCTCCGCACCGATCTTTCCACGCAGGAAATGCTGGCGCAGACGCGGCCCGATCTGCGCCCCATGACGCTCGACTACGCAAGCCCGGAGCAGGTGCGCGGCGATCCGATCACCACCGCCACCGACGTGTATTCGCTGGGCGTGCTGCTCTACAAACTGCTCACCGGCAAGACGCCGTATGGGGTCGAAAGCAGCAACCCGTCAACTTTTCGCCACGCCATTTTGGAAGTGGAGCCGCGGCGGCTGAGCGCGGTGATCCTGAGCGATTTCACGGACGCGATTCCGCAGGCCACGCAAAAACTGGAGGCGGTGGCGGAACCACTCGACAAGGCGCGCCGGCGGCTGAAGAAGAAACTTTCCGGCGACCTCGATGCGATCGTCCTGAAGGCGCTGGCGAAGGACCCGCTTCACCGCTACGTCTCGGCCGAGCAGTTCTCCGAGGACATCCGCCGGTATCTGGACAGCCGGCCCGTGAGCGCCCGCAGCGATACGCCCGGCTATCGGACCGCGAGATTCATCCGGCGGAATGTGGTGGGAACGGCGGCAGCTGCGGCCGTCAGCGTGGCATTGATCGCGAGCGCGATCGGAGCGGTCCATTACGCCCGGATCACCGCGCAGCAGCGCGACCAGGTGGAGCGAAACCTCGAGTCGGCGCAGCGAGACCTCCTGGCGGCGTATCTTCAGAGTGGCGCAAATCCAGCAAAAGCCTACGAGATCGCGAAGGCAATCTACGTCCGCGATCCGCAACAGGCCGAGGCACAGCGCGATGTGGCCCGCGCTGCGGCGAACCTGGCCGACCTGGTGGCTGCAACGGATCGGGGCAAAGCTCTCGGGCTTTATACGGAGGCGCTGGCGATCTACAGCCGCACGCTTGAAATCGCCGAGAAGTTGTACGCGAGCGAGCCAAGCGAGGAGAACCGGCGGGCGGTGGCCTCTGGAAATTTTCACGTTGGGTACGTGCTGGCGCACAACGGCGCTGCGCAGGAAGGATTAGTGAAGCTGCGCAAAGCTCAGGCGATCTATGAGGAGCTGCTCGCGGCCCACGGCGGGGATGCCGCGACGCGGAATTCGCTGGCCGCTGTCTATCGCGCTCTAGGCGGCGCGTTGCAGTCAGCCGACCGGTCCAATGAGGCCGCCGATTCGTATCAGCACGCCCGCGCGCTGCTCCCCGCCGAGTCTGCGCCGGACCATTAGCTGGAGTGAATTCGCTCACAGTAGTGTAGACGGCGGCGATTCGGCCGGTTTCGCAGGAGCGGCAGGGCGTTCGAACCTTGGCGGGTCGGGAGCCGACCTTGAGGCCGGCCACTCGTCCCTGATGACCACACCACCTGTCAACAGGTGGAAACTGGCAGGTCAATACATGCGCTGCACCATTCGCAGCTCGCGTGTCCTGTGAGAGAGAACCCGTCGGGTCTACACTAGCCTTTCGATGAGTCCACAACCGGCGGCCCCGAACCGCGACCGGCAGCGAGCGGGTCGCGCAAGTTACCTCATCACCTTCGTGTGTTATGGAACGCGTCTCCCCGGCGAAGAGGGCGCAATCGATCGAAACCACAATCTGCCAGCCAGCCGCACGCTTCCAGCCGACTGCGTCCTTCTCGCGCAGAGCGAAGCCCTGATGAGACATCCCGCTTATCTCTTGGATGCGCAACGCCGGGCCACGGTCCTTGAAGGACTGAAGGCGGCTTGCCAACGTCGAAACTGGAGCTTGCTCGCGGCCCACGTTCGGACGAATCATGTCCACGCGGTGGTCCAAGCCGACTCGAGTCCGGAGAAAGTGATGAGCGCGTTGAAGGCCTACGCGAGCCGTGCTTTGAACCTCGCCGCACTCGACGCAAGCGGTCGCCGCCGTTGGGCGCGTCACGGAAGTACCCGGTATCTCTGGACCCGGGAGCGGGTTTCAAACGCGATTCGCTACGTCGTTATAGGCCAGGGTGACCAGATGGCGGTTTGTTGCTACGAGTCGTGACCCACTCGCTGGCGCTCGTGGTTCGGTGCCGGCAGTTCTCGCGGCCCACGGCGGGGATGCCGCGACGCGGAATTCGCTGGCCGCCGTCTATCGCGCCGTGGGCGCCGCTTTGCAGTCAGCCGGCCGCTCCAATGAGGCCGCCGATGCGTACCAGCATGCCCGCGCGCTGCTCCCCGCCGAGTAAACTATCCTCCGAGACCGGCCGGGCAGCTCCCCTACCCGGCCGGCCCTTTTACAGGCGACCTACGCCTGTTTCCTCCGACATTGGTTACCGCGCAATCGGAGCGAAAACGGGCTCAAGTGACTGGGAAGTTTTTTTGGAGACCGGCCAGACGCTCCGCTGCCGCGCCAGAATCGATGGATCGCGCCGCCGCCGCCATGGCGTCGCGAAGGTCTGGCGCGAGGCCGCCGGCCACCAATCCTGCCGCGGCGTTCACCAACACGATGTCCCGCGCCGGTCCCGGAGTCCCGCTCAGGATCTCCATCGCGATCGCGGCGTTGCGGGCGGGATCGCCGCCCGCAAGCTGGCTGAGGACCGCGCGCGGCACGCCGAAATCCTCGGGCGACCAGACGTGCCTCTCTACACGCCCGGTCCACACTTCGTACACGTCGGTGGGACCGGTGGTCGAAATTTCGTCGAGCCCGTCGCGCCCGTGGACCACGAAGGAGTGGCCTGTGCCGAGCTCGGCCAGCGCTTCCGCCATCAGTCCGGCCACCTGCGGCGATGGCGCGCCGATCAGTTGCGCCCGCGCTCGCGCCGGATTCGCCAGAGGACCCAGCAGGTTAAACACGGTCCGCATCTTCAGCTCCCGGCGCGCCGGATGGGCGTGCTTCATCGCCGGATGCAGCGCGGGAGCGAACAGAAATCCGATGCCGATCTCGCGGATCGCACGGGCCGCTTCCTCAGGCGTCATCGCGATGCGGACGCCTAACGCTTCGAGCACGTCCGCGCTGCCGGTCTGGCTTGAAAACGCGCGATTGCCGTGCTTGGCCACTCGCGCCCCGGCCCCCGCCATCACCAGCGCCGCCACCGTCGAAATATTGAACGTGCCCGCGGCGTCGCCTCCGGTGCCGGCCGTGTCGATGAGGCTCTCTCCGGCGTCGACGAAAATCACGCGCTCGCGCATGGCCCGCGCGAACCCGGCCAGCTCCGCGCCGGTCTCCCCCTTCATCTTCAGCGCCACCAGGAACCCCGCGATGTGAGCCTCGCTCGCGCCTCCTTCAAGAAGCACGCTCATGGCTTGATGCGCCTCATCGGCGGAGAGATCCTCGCCGGCAGCCACACGATGAAGGAAAGGTAACAGCGACATGAGCAGTGTTATAGTGGAGGTTCTCCAACTTATAGCATGAAGATTGACGAATATGAGGCCAAGATAGCTGCTGGGTAGGACACACGGTGCGCTCATCGGGTTCCATAGCATTGTTTCTGGCAATTGCCTGCTTCGTTTCCCGAATGCTGATGGGCGACGAAGCCTTTGCGGAGGTTGCGGGGCGGTACGAAAACAAAGCCTATGCCTACGCCGTGATCATTCCTGACGGCCTCAAAGGATACAAACCCGCGCCCCCAGCGCCGGTGCACGGAATCCTCATTAGATTGGCAGCTGAGAGTGACTCCAGAATCGAAGTGGACGCCAGTTACAACACTCTGGAATACAGGTCAGTCCGCGAGGCATCCGTGGGCGACACGGAGTGGTTTGTTAAGCGTTGTGGCGGGAGTTGGCGAGCGGAATCTGACCCGACAACACTCGGATCGTTGCCGGCTTTGCACATCAAGATCACTTGTATACAGGGAGGAGGGAATAGCAGTCATACAGTACTTGACGGCGTGATAGCAATCCGACAGACACCTGCAAACCAGATGCTTGGAGTCATCTACAGCGTGACACTCGAAACGACCGAGCAACGTTATGCGGACGACAAAAAGGTATATGAGCAGATTCTCCGATCGTTCAAGCTATCCGAAGGCTAGACCCGCCGAGCACGGCGTCGACTTGACGCCAGGTGTGACGCCGTGGGAAGGCCGCTGAAGCTGGCCGACCAGGGGACGAGCCACGGCGTGATCACCGGCACGAGCTAGGTCCATCCGGGGAGCTGCTGACCGTGAGCGGGCTCCGCGCCGGTCTCCCCCTTCATCTTCAGCGCCACCATGAACCCAGCGATGTGAGCCTCGCTCGCGCGGCCTTCGAGCAGCACGCTCATGGCTTCGTGGGCTTCCTCTGAAGAGAGATTTTGGCCGGCAGCGACACGATGGAGGAAGGGCAGCAGCGACATTGGAATGTTATAGTGGAGGTTCTCCAACTTATAGCATGAAGATCCACGAGTATCAGGCCAAGGCCCTCTTGGCCCGGCACGGAGTTCCTGTGCCCAGAGGCGAGCTGGCCCGCTCGGCCGCGGAGGCCGAAGCGGCGGCGAAAAAGATCGGCGGCAGCGTGGTCGTGAAAGCTCAGATCCACGCCGGAGGCCGCGGCAAGGGCGGCGGAGTCAAGATCGCCAAAGACGCCGGCGAAGCGCGCGCGATCGCCGAAAAGATCCTTGGCATGACGCTGGTGACGCACCAGACCGGCTCCGAAGGCCGCGTGGTCGAGCGCCTGCTGGTCGAGGAAACGCTGCCCATCGAGCGCGAGCTGTACCTCGGCATCGTGCTCGACCGCGCGCTCGGAAAGAACGTGTTCATGGCGTCGGCCGACGGCGGCGTCGAGATCGAAGAAGTGGCCGCGAAGACTCCCGAGCGCATCTTGAAGGAGGCCATCGAGCCCGGACTGGGCTTGACGCCGTTCCAGGCGCGCAAGCTCGCCTTCGGCATCGGCATCCCCGGCGCGACGGCAAGCCTCGCGGCCTCGGCGATGATGGCGCTGGGGCGCGCCAATGAGGCGCTCGACGCATCGCTCGCCGAGATCAACCCGTTCATCCTCACGCGCGACGGCAAGGTGTACGCGCTCGACGCCAAGATCAACCTCGACGACAACGCGCTGTTTCGCCATAAGGATCTGGCCGAGCTGCGCGACCTGAACGAAGAGGATCCGCTCGAAGTGGAGGCTTCCAAGTTTGGATTGAACTACATCAAGCTCGACGGCACCGTGGCGTGCATGGTCAACGGAGCGGGCCTGGCGATGGCGACGATGGACATCATCAAGTACGCCGGCGGCAATCCTGCGAACTTTCTCGACGTCGGAGGCGGCGCCAACGCCGAGCAGATCCGGAACGCGTTCCGCATTCTGCTCTCCGACAAGGCCGTGAAGGCGGTGCTGATCAATATTTTCGGCGGCATCCTGCGCTGCGACACGCTGGCGACGGGCGTCGTGGCCGCCGCGCGGGAGCTGGCGGTGAAGGTGCCCATCGTGGTCCGGATGGAAGGGACCAACGTCGAGCTGGGGCGGAAGGTGCTCACCGATTCCGGACTCAACTTCACTGTGGCCGACGGCATGCGCGACGCCGCGGAAAAAGTCGTGAGGCTGGCCGGATGAGCGTCCTGGTGAATGAGCATACGCGCGTACTGGTGCAAGGCTTCACCGGCAAAGAGGCGACGTTCCACGCTCAGCAGGCGATCGCTTACGGCACCCAGGTCGTCGGCGGCGTGACGCCCGGCAAGGGCGGGCAGAGGCATCTGGACCTGCCGGTGTTCGACACCGTGGCCCAAGGCGTGAAGGCCACAGGAGCCAACGCATCGGTGATCTTCGTGCCGCCGCCGTTCGCGGCTGACGCGATCATGGAAGCGGCCGATGCCGGGCTCGCGCTGGTGGTTTGCATCACCGAGGGAATCCCGGCCGCCGACATGGTACGCGCGTGGGCGTACTTGAAGGACCATCCCGCGACGCGGCTGATCGGGCCGAACTGCCCCGGCATCATTTCGCCCGGCAAATGCAAGATCGGCATCATGCCCGGGCACATCCACCGCGAAGGGCCGGTCGGCATCGTGTCGCGCTCTGGGACGCTGACCTACGAGGCGGTGTACCAGCTTACGCAGCGCGGCGTGGGGCAAAGCACGGCGATCGGCATCGGCGGCGACCCGATCATCGGCACGAATTTCGTGGATTGCCTTGAGCTGTTCAACCGCGACCCGCAGACCGAGGCCATCGTCATGATCGGCGAAATCGGCGGCAATGCCGAGGAAACTGCCGCGGAGTACATCAAGGCGCACGTCAAAAAGCCGGTAGTGTCGTTCATCGCCGGGCAGACCGCGCCTCCGGGACGCCGCATGGGCCACGCCGGCGCCATCATCTCCGGCGGACACGGCACGGCGGCGGAAAAGATTCGCGCGCTCGAAGCGGCGGGCATCAAGGTGGCCAAATCACCGGCCGACATCGGCGATACCGTGCTGTCGGTCATCGGGGCGGCGGCAAAGGCATAGTTGCGAGTACCGAGTACCGAGTACCGAGTCACGCAGAGCGGAGTGATGCGCCGACACCGTTCGCGGCCTGACTGGCTAACTACTAACCCCTAACTACTGGAAAAAATGAAGACACTGCAACGTACTCTTGCCATCGTTAAGCCGGACGCGGTCGCCAAGAACGCCACCGGCGATATTCTTGCCACCATCGAATCCAAAGGTTTCCGCGTTCTCGGGATGAAGATGCTGCACATCTCGAAACAGGAAGCGGAAGGTTTCTACGCCGTGCACGCCGACAAGCCGTTCTTTGATTCGCTCACCACTTTTATGTCGAGCGGGCAGATCGTGGTGCTCGCACTCGAGAAGGACGACGCGATTAAGGCGTGGCGCGACCTGATGGGCCCCACCAATCCGGCGAACGCGTCGGAAGGCACCATCCGCAAGAAGTGGGGATCCAGCATTGAGCGTAACGCCACCCACGGCTCCGACGCCGACGACACCGCCCGCTTCGAATTGTCGTACTTCTTTGCGGGATACCAATTAGTGCACTAGAGGGCTTTCGGCGTTCGGCTGTCAGCTCGGCTAAACCGGCCTGGCTGAGAGCTGATAGCTGAAAGCTGAGGGCTGCCATGCCTCTGGTTCAAATCACGCTCTTAAAGGGCCGCACCACCGAGCAGAAACGCAAGATTGCCGAGCGCATCACCGACGTCAT
>JBGPLI010000169.1:0-12577 GCA_041486445.1 Bryobacteraceae bacterium | reverse complement strand
TCGCGGATGGTGGTCGAATTCACGAAGCCGCCCAGAGTGGAGCTGGACGCATCCACTTGGGGCGCCTCGCCCGTGACTTGGACCTGCTCGCTGATCGCTCCGACCGTCAGGGAGAAGTTCACCGAGACGTCGGAACCGACGGTAACCGCGATGCCGGTCCGCACTTCGGTCTTGAAGCCGGCGGCCGAGGCGCTCACTTCGTACGGCCCAGCCGGGACGCTGAAGATTCGATACGTGCCGTTGTCATCGGCATTCGTTTTACGGACCGCTCCGGTCTCCAGGTTCCGCGCCGTCACCTCGGTCTTGGCAACCACGGCTCCTTGCTGATCCTGGATGAGTCCCAGGATGGTTCCGCTCACCGTTTGTGCGCGAAGAGAGTACATCGCAGCCAGCGCGAAACTGGTGAACATCACTACACGAAACCTGTTTTTACCCATGGATTTCCCCCATTCTGTTCTGCCGGTCTGGGGCCCCTCGACTACTGAACGAACGCAACCGCAACAATCCCCGGACTGTCAAGATTCGAGCACAAAGAGAGATGGGTGTCAACCGAGCGCGCGGCTGATTCTTTGAAGCCCCTCCGCGAACGCCTGATGATCCACTCCCATGCCGGCGCGAAAATGCCCGGGCATCTCGAAGAACCGGCCCGGTACGGCCACCGTGTCGTGTTCCACCCGCAACCGCTCCAGGAAGGAATCGGCATCGCCCTCGCGCAATCGGAGAAAAGAAATGCTCCCCCATTCGGAGGGCGCGGCTGAAAGCGCCCGCCGATGGCGCTCCAGAAATTCCTTTAGTAGCGCGCGATCGGCGGTCACGATCCCGCGCGCCCGCTCGCGGATCGCATCCAGATGTTCGAAGGCGGCCGCGCTCAGCAATTCCGCCGGGTAGGAACCCGTGGGCGCAAAGACGTTGCTGAGATGCCGCATCCTCCAGGCCAGTTCCGGCGCGGCGAGGATCCATCCGCAGCGCAGCCCGCTCAGACCGTAGGCTTTCGTGAGACTGCTGGTCACCAGGAACTCGGGACCCAGATGGACCGCTGGGCGCGGCGTGTTTTCATAAACCAGATCCACGTACGCTTCATCCACCAGCACATGCGCTCCGGCCTCCCGCGCCAGCGCTCCTATCCCGCGCAGAATCGAATCCGGCGTGAACGCGCTTGAAGGATTGTGCAGGTTAGTGATTACGATCAGACGGGTTCTGTGGGTGATCGATCGCCGTATTTCCTCCGGATCGACGGCGAACCTGGTTTCTTCCCTGCGCGCGAAGCGCTTCACTTCGGCCTGGAGGTACTGTGCGGCGTCGAGCAGGGGGCCATATGCCGGATGTTCGATCAACACCTCGTCGCCGGGCTCGATGAGCGTGGCCATCGCCAGGAAGTTTGCCGCGGAAGCGCCGCCAGCCTCCACCACGCAATCCGGATCGACGCCGTAACGGGCCGCAATGGCGCACTGGAGCGGCCGGTAGCCGTAACTGTTCTCGCCGTTGATTTCAAGGCTCGCAAGATCGATCGGCAGCTCCCGCAGAGGAAATGCGGCGACGCCGCTGGTCGCGAGGTTGTAGCGGCTCCGCCGGGCGGTCTTGGCCCAGTGCAGGTAATCGGAACGCTTGTGGCGTGGCACCTGCCAATTCTACCCGGCGCCTGTCGCAAAGGTGTATAATCCCAAGTCGAGGAGGAAGGCCATGTCCCACTCATCCATTTCCGTCAACCGGCGGGAGCTGCTGACCATGCTCGGCGCGGGCGCGCTGGCGGCCCGAACGGCGGCCGCGGCCGACGCCGTCGTCCGCTTCACGGCGGTCGATCACGTCGCGATTGCCGTCTCCGACGTGGAGAAATCCGTCGCCTTTTACACACGGCTGTTCGGGAACAACGTGCTGCGGAATCGGGAAACCGTCCGGCGGTACGTGAAGTTGGGACCCGGTTACGTCGCGATCGCGCCCCCCGGGCAGGGGCAACCGAACCATATCGTGGATCACATCTGCCCCGGCGTCGAGAGCTATGACGGGGCTGCCGTAAAAGCCTCTTTACAGCAGCGCGGCCTTGTCTTCAGGGATTCCAATCTCGGGCCCTTTGTCACCGATCCCGACGGGCTCCCGGTTCAGCTTTGGAAATACGACTCCTGGAGCGACACCGCGCGCACGGCTCTGCCGGAGTCGCACCCGATCGACGGCGAACCGCTCTTTCGTGCCACCGGCCTGGATCACATCCTGCTCAACGTTACCGATCCCGAGAAATCGGCCGCTTTTTACGAAAAAATCTTCGGCCCGGTGACGCAGCGCAACAACAATCGGACCTGGTTCCAGGTCGGCAAGTCGCGCATCGGGCTGCTGGCGGCCACCGGCGGACGGCGCCCGGGCGTCGATCATTTCTGCGTGTCCGCGGCGGCCTTCGAATACGATGCCGTGATGAAGAAGATCCAGCAGGCGGGCATCAAGCTTGAAAATCCCGAGGTCAACGGCGCACCCGATTTCCGGGACCCGGACGGCATCCGGGTGCAGGTGATGGGTCCGCGAAACAACGCGAACAAGAAGGCCTGAACCACGACCGTCAGGGAGTGGATCGCGCCGGCGGCGCGACTGCGCGGCGCCCTACTTGGAAATTCGATAGTAAGCCTTGCACTCGGGGCTGTTGTCGAATTCCGCGCGCAGGCCGGCAAGGTTGAACTGGGCCTCTCCGCCACCCGAAAGTTCGACCCGCACCGTCTTCGCCGCCAGCAGCTCTCCGAGAAACTTCACAGTGTCGTTCTGGATGCGGGCGTCCTCCAGAAGCTTGCGCGATTCGGGCGACAGGCCGGGACTGCGATTGGACTCCGAGCCAGGATAGCGGCTGTAAGCGTAGCCCTTGTGATCGGGCAACTCCGTCCACTCGTGGATCGCCGGCGCACTGTCGTCGATCCGCACCCGGCGGCTGACCACACCGCTTGCGGGAGCGTCCGCCTGGCCTGCGTCGAGAACCACCGTGAATTGGTCCGTCTCCTCCACCACAAACTGGACGGTTTCCTCCGTGTGCAGGCACTCCACTCGCAGAGACGCCTTCTGATTCGGCGCTCTTCCGGGGATCGCCAGAGTCACGCGGCGCTTGCTCGTCTGCTCGACCTTTTCCTGAGTGACCTTGTTCTCTGTCTGCGCGTCGCACCGCAGGCAGGCGAGCGCCAGCAGAACTCCGGAAAAAAGCACTGCCTTCGACGTGGTTTCGGCGGGAGTGGCCACTAATTCGATTGTACGCTACGGCCGCCCGACGATCCCCATCCAGAACAGGCTCCGGCTGCCGCTCGCATCGACGTCGTACTTGCGGACGAAATCGAGCTTCCCGTCGCCGCGGACCCGGTAGACCGACAACCCCGCCGCCACCGTTTTCACAGTGCTTCCCTCGCGCACTTGCAGCGGGTTCTGATTGGCCGCCACCAGGATCCGCCCGCTCGGATCCAGCGCGAATGTGCGCGGCGTGAACCCGTGCGTATCGATGTTCTGAATCCGTGACGGCTCGCCGGTATCCTGATTAATCGCGTAGACTGCGATACTGTTCTCTCCGCCGGCGAAGACCGGCCTACCCTCGAAATCCACGGTGCCGCTGGCCCGGTTGGCCTGATACAGGAACCTGCCGTTGGGATGCACGTGAAGGGTCCCGGCCGCCTGCTGGGGCCCGGCGTGGGCGGGATCCAGGCTGTCCTTGATGAACAGAGGCGCGGGGCTGAGCGCTCCGTCGTCCAGTCTCCTGTAGACGTGAAGCTTGTTCTGGCGCTCCAGTGAAACGAACACCCACGGCCGCGACGGATGAAAATCGAGATGCCGGGATTGAAAATCGTACCCGCCTCCGGGAGCGATCGACGCGCGGCTGGTCAGCACGCCGTCCTTGTAGCCGAGGATCTTCAGCGCGCCCGGGTCTTCGGGCTTGTCGCGCGTAGGGCCGTTGCCCCGCGTCACCAGAATCACGGTCTGGTCGGAAGGCTCTACGCGGACCTGATGCGCGTAGATTCCCGTGTCGAGCTTCGCCGGCTGTTTCACCTGCGAAAGGATCGTTCCGTCCGGGCCGATCGCGTACACGGCTACGCTGCTCGGGTCGTTGAAGGCGACCAGCGCGTGCGCGCCGGCGATGTCAATCGATACGTGAATCGGCCGGGACTGCAGCGCTGCAGACTGGCCGTGCGGCGTGAGGGCTCCCGAGACCGGATCGATGCGGAACGCGGTCAAGCCGTGCTGGCTCCCCTTCGGCGCCGCGCCCGCGCCCGCTCCGGCATAGCTCGCGCCGCCGTTGCTCCAGGCGACGTACAGGTACTTCCGCGAAGGATGAGGCCATGCGTACTGGACGTTGGCTGGCAGCGTCACCGAACCTCGCTTGGTCAGCGTGGCGTTGTCGAGATCCACGTCGTACTGGGTAAGTTCCGGCCCCGCACTGGCGTACACCGCGGCCTTCGCCATGGACACCGCGAGCAAACTGAAAACGGCGGCGCTGATCATCACGTTCCTCCTTGCCACTGTCAATGATAGTCAACTTTTGGTGATGGGTCGTGATCAAGAACCCGCCTGGTGCGCCGATTTGAGGGTGCCCTCTGGGCCCGGCGCGCAGGATATCATGTCACTTAGTTTTCCGCGATCTGCTCGAAGCCACGACGCAGCCGTTTAAGAACATCGGTCCGGAGTTGAAGATGCTGGAGGTGGGGACCGGCATGGGGTGGGCCCCGATCATCGCCAAGAGCCGTGGTCCGCTCGGCTGGATTCATTATTCAGGAAATTCGATGTGTGTCGACCAGCGCGATCACGGCGCTCACTCCGTTCTGCATCATCGAGCTTCTGTACTTTTGGAACATTCCGCCTTCAGAGACGTCAGGAGTAATCTGATCACTACGTTTCGAACCCCCTGCTAGCGCCGGTCCTGCGTCGTTTACGGCGCGATAGGATACACTGACCCTATGTGCGGCATTGCCGGGTTTGTGACGGCCGCTCCTGGAACCGGCTCGGAAGCGGTGCTCCGCCGCATGATGGATCGAATCCAGCATCGCGGACCCGACGATTCCGGCCTCCATTCGGATCGCCACGCCTTCCTCGGCCACCGCCGGCTCAGCATTGTCGACCTTGCCGGCGGTCACCAGCCGATGTCCAATGAATCGGGCTCCGTCTGGATCATTTACAACGGCGAGATCTTCAATCACGCCGTGCTCCGTCCGGATCTCGAGAGAGCCGGCCATCGCTATCTCACGCGCAGCGATACCGAAACGATCGTTCACGCCTACGAGGAGTACGGCGAAGAGTGTGTCTCGCGCTTCCGGGGGATGTTCGCATTCGCCCTGTGGGACGCGCCGAAGCAGACCTTGTTCTGCGCGCGGGACCGGCTCGGAATCAAGCCCTTTTACTACTACTGGGACGGCCGGCTGTTCGCGTTCGCCTCGGAAATCAAGGCGCTGCTGGAGCATCCCGCGATCTCCGCCGGATTCGATGAAAACATTCTAGGCGAGTACCTGGGATTCGGCTACATTGGCGACGACCGGACCTTTTTCCGCGGCGTTCGCAAATTGATGCCGGCCCATCATCTGCGCCTGAATCTGGGCGGTGCGCGGCCGGAGCTCAGGATCGAGCCTTATTGGGAAGTTCCGGTACAGGGCGAGAATCGCCAGAACGTTGCCTGCCGCTCGGAGCAGGATTGGGTGAGCGAAACCCGGCGGCGCCTGGAAGAGGCCGTCCGCACCCGGCTCATGAGCGACGTTCCGCTGGGGATGTTTCTGAGTGGGGGAGTGGATTCGAGCGCCATCGCGGCGCTGATCAGGCGCATGACGGACGGGCCCGTAAAGACGTTTTCGGTGGGATACCGGGAAGCGCAATTCAGCGAGCTGAGCTACGCTGCCGCGACTGCGCTGGCCATCGGAACCGACCACCACGAGGTGGTCGTGGGCATGGACGATTTCTTCGAGGCGCTGCCGCGGCTGATCTGGCACGAAGACGAGCCGATCGCCTGGCCCTCCAGCGTTTCGTTGTATTTTGTTTCCAGGCTGGCTGCCGGGCACGTGAAGGTTGTGCTCACGGGCGAAGGCAGCGACGAATTGTTCGGCGGCTACGAGCGCTACCGCTGGAACCTGATGAATTACAAGTACGCGCGGATGTACGGGATTCTGCCGGAGGGTCTGCGCCACTGGGTCCGGCATGCGATCGCGGCCAGCCCCCTGCTGCGCGCGCCGCTGCGCCGCAAGCTGGGGCACACTTTCCTGGGCCGGGAGAACCGGCTGGAGTCGCTGTATCTCGACAATTTCTACTGCGCTTTCCCGGAAGACGAGCAGGCCCGGCTGCTCGCGCACGGCGGCGGCCACGTCTACGACAATCATATGTCCCGCTGGAACTCGCGGCCGCGGGAGCGCGCCTTGCCCCGCATGCTGTACATGGATCAGAAAACCTACCTCGTGGAGCTGCTCATGAAGCAGGACCAGATGAGCATGGCGTGCTCGATCGAAAGCCGGGTGCCGTTCCTGGATCACCACCTGGCCGAGTTTGCCATGAGTATCCCGGACGGGCTCAAGATTCGAGGCGCGGAACAGAAGTGCGTGCTGAAGCGGGCCGTGGAGGATTTGGTTCCGCCGCAGGTCCTGCGGCGGGAAAAGATGGGGTTCCCGACGCCCTTGCGCCGGTGGC
Organism: Bryobacteraceae bacterium; assembly: GCA_041486445.1. Lineage (GTDB taxonomy): Bacteria > Acidobacteriota > Terriglobia > Bryobacterales > Bryobacteraceae > Palsa-187. The sequence continues at coordinate 5,962 of JBGPLI010000169.1, read as the reverse complement.
TGATGGACCAGCGAGCCGCGCCGCTGCTCGACGCTCTGCCGGCGCGCGACGGCCTGCTCGCGGAGTACGTGCGCGAGCGGGAATTGCGCGCCCTGATCGAGCGGCATCGCTCCGGCCTGATCGACGCGACCGATCGCTTATGGCGGCTTCTGAACCTGCAAATCTGGGGAGACGTGTTCCTGACCGGGAAGCGCGAGCGATGGGAGGGCGTCCTGGCCCGTTTCCGGATTCCGCCGGTGCCGGTGTGAGCGATGTCCGCGGCTCAGGCCAGACGCGTGGACCATCGTTCTGACGAATTGGTATGATCGTTCAGGCGCGGGCGAGGGCCCGGCGCCGGCATTCCCAGGCCGGGACTACGCGGCTACCCGGTCATAGCCTGAGCTTCGATGAATCTCCCGACCCGCGCGATTTCCTTTTTCTGGTTCTATGTCTGCGCGTTGCTTTATCTTTCTCTCTATCCGTGGCAATTTCTCGGGCAGCCCCGGGATCTGGTTTGGCTCCCGCTCTACTCCCGCGGCACGCTCCTGGATGGCCTTCTGAACGTAAGCTTCTACGTTCCCCTGGGCGCCGCTCTGTTCTTCACGCTGGATGGCGGAGTGGCATGCGTGCTTTTCGCGACGCTGACCGGCGGCGCCCTCTCGTTCGGGGTGGAGTGGACGCAGCGCTACATTCCGTCGCGCATGGCAACTTACGACGACCTGATCGCGAACAGCCTCGGGGCGGCGCTGGGCGCGGCGATGGCGTTTACCTGGAAGAGCTTGCGAAAGTCGCGGCTCCACGACCTGTTCGCGCGGAGTTTTTCGCCGGAGGGTGCCGTGTTCGCCGCACTCTGGGTCTTGTGGCATGGACTCTTGCTCCTGCCCGTCGTGAAGCATGTCGGGTTGCCCCGGGCCGCGGTCGAGTCCGCAACCTTTTGGACCGACTCCGTCAATGTGTTCTTCGGCTTCCTGGCGATGAGCCTGGCGCTCGAATCGCGTACGAAGACCACCATCCTTCTGGCATTGCTTCCCGTCCCTGTGCTGGCCGCGTACCCGCCGCTTTTGCTGGCCAGATTGTTCGCGGCGGGGACGGCTATTTTGGCCGGGCGCGCGCTCGGTGCGTTGCGGCTGCGCCTCCCGAGCGTTGCCTTTCTGGTTTGGCTTGCGTGGGAGGAGCTGTGGCCGTTTCGGTGGGGATCCCCGCAGCCCTTCTTGTGGTTCCCGTTCGAAACTCTGTTCTCCATCCGCACGGAGCTGTACTATCCGGTGATCTCCGGCAAGCTGTTCATCTATACCGCTGTTGTCTGGGCGATGCGATGCCGCGGAGCTCGTTGGCTCTGGGCCCTCGGGCTTCCGGTGGCGGTGCTGGCGGCCGGAGAATCCGCGCAGCGATTTCTACCCGGTCGCACTCCGGAGCTCACCGATGTGGTCTTGATGGCGTCCGGCGCGGTTCTCCTGAGGTTAGCGGAGCCGGAGACGCGCGCTCGGCATAGACACGATGTAGACTAACAGTTGCCGATGAAATTGTGGATCTGGCTTTCGATCGCAGCCTGCCTGCCCACCTGGGCGCAGGACGGCGCGAGACTTTTCCGCACCTATTGTTCGGCATGCCATGAGGGCGGAGAGCGCGCGCCAAGCCGGGAAGTCCTCACAAAATTGTCGCCCGAGCAGATCATCACCGCCCTCGAAAAAGGCGCGATGACTACACAGGGCGCCGAGCGAAGCCGCGCGGAGCGGCGCACGCTGGCCGAGTATCTATCCGGCAAGCCGCTCGGCGAGATGGTAAATCCGATCCCTAAATCGGCGTTTTGCCAGAGTCCCGACGCGTTTTCGAGAGAGGCCGCTGGTCCATCTTGGAATGGCTGGGGCGTAACGCCGCAGAATACGCGGTTCCAGCCGGCGGCCGCCGCGCGCCTCGCGCCCGGCGACGTCCCGCGCCTCAAACTGAAATGGGCGTTTGGCTTCCCCGGCGCGACTTCCGCCAGCGCGCAGCCGGTTGTGTTCGCGGGCCGCGTGTACGCGGGCAGCTGGGAGGGCGATCTGTATTCGCTCGACGCCAAAACCGGCTGCATCCGATGGACGATGGAGACCGAAGCCGGCGTGCGCAGCGCGGTCACGATTGGCAGAGCGGCAGGCGGCGCGGGCTACACCGCGTATTTTGGCGATCTGGCGGCGAACGTCTACGCGGTGGACGCCGCAACCGGCAAGCTGCTCTGGAGGGTGAAGGTCGACGACTATCCGCTGGCGCGCGTGACCGGATCGCCCTCGCTCTACCAGGGCCGGCTGTACATTCCGCTCTCGGCGCGCGAAGAGTCCCAGGTGGCCGATCCCGCCTTCGTGTGCTGCAAGTTTCGCGGCAACGTCGTGGCGCTCGATGCCTCGACCGGCAAGCGGATCTGGAAGACGTATGCGATCGAGCAGGAGCCGCAGCCGACCCAGAAGAGTCGCGCCGGGACGCAGCTCTGGGGACCCGCCGGAGCCGGCATCTGGAATTCGCCCGCGGTCGATCCGAAACAGAACGCTGTCTACGTTGGAACCGGCAACTCCTATTCGTTTCCTCCGGTCAAGACTACCGATGCGATTGTCGCGATGGACATGAACACCGGCAAGATCCGCTGGGTCCGCCAGATGACCGGCCTGGATGTGTGGAACGGCGGCTGCCGAGGAGCCGATCCGGCGGTATGTTCGGAAGACGCACCGGATTACGATTTCGGCGCGTCGCCGATTCTGGTCGCGCGCAGGGACGGCAAGCGAATCCTGCTGGCGGGGAATAAATCGGCAATGGTCTACGCGCTCGATCCCGACCGCGATGGCCAGATCGTCTGGCAACAGAAAGTCGGCAGAGGAGGGACCTCCGGCGGAATCCTGTGGGGTCCGGCCACCGACGGGCAGGCCATCTACGCCGCGACCACCGATGTGGTGCGGGCCGCCAACGGCCGCGACATCGATCCCAACTCCGGGGGCGCGCTCACGGCGCTCGATTTGAGCGGCGGCGATCGTCTGTGGTCCACTCCGCATCCCTCCTGCGCGTACAGGAAACCGTGCAGCCCCACCCAGCCCGCCGCGATCAGCGCGTCTCCTGGGGTCGTATTTTCCGGGTCGAACGACGGACGCCTGCGCGCTTATTCCACCAAGGATGGCAAGATCCTCTGGGAATACGACACCGTTCGGGAGTTCACTACCGTCAACGGAGTGAAAGCCAAGGGCGGCTCGATCAACAACGGCGGCCCGGCGATTGCGGGCGGAATGGTTTTCACCAACGCTGGCTATTCGCATCACAGCGGGATCATTCCAGGCAACGTACTGCTCGCTTTCTCGGCCGAGTGAAGTCTGATATACTTCCGGCCATGCGCAAGAGTTCCATCGTCCGTTCATTCGCTGCGACCCTACTTTTCTCCGGCCTATGGGTGGCCTACACGCAGGGTCCCAAGCCGGCGACGCTGGACACCGTCAAAGTAAGGGACGACCTGTATGTGATCCACAACGAGGCGGCTCCCGGCAATTCCACGGCCCTCATCACCAACGAGGGCGTGGTGCTGGTGGACGACAAGTTCGACGTCGATCACAACGGCATCATGTCCGAGTTGAAGAAGGTGACCAGCCAGCCGATCAAGTACATCATCAACACGCACCATCACGGGGACCACACCGGCGGAAATCCGAAAATGCTCCAGATGAACGTCCTGATCGTCTCCTCCGAGCAGGCCCGCGAAAACATGGTGGACGGCAAACTTCCCGGCCTGCCCGCCATCGTGTTCGAGCACCACGCGCATGTCTACCTGGGCGGGAAGAGCGTCGAGCTGTATCATTTCGGGCGGGCGCACACCAACGGCGACGCGGTGGTCTACTTTCCGGCCGACCGCGTGCTGGCCGCGGGCGACATGTTCACTTTCGGCGACGCCACTCCCCAGCTGATCGATTATTCCGGCGGCGGCAGCGGCAAAGAGTGGAGCAAGACGCTCGATTCGGCGCTCGAACTGGATTTCGACACGGTGGTACCCGGCCACGGCGTGGTGACGAACAAACAGGAAATGCGCAAGTTCCGCGACAGCACCGTTACGCTGCGCAACCGCGTCCACGAAATGGTGGTCCAGAAGAAGTCGCGGGACGAAGTGGCCAAGATGTTGCAGACCGAGTTCCACTGGCAGCAGTTGCACCTGGATCGCGGACTGGACGGCCTGATGGGGGAGATGCGCTAGCAGTTTCCGAACCGCGCGCGTTAGCAAGCGGAGGAGTCTTGGAAGGAGAAGACCATATGTCAAAGACATTCTTGGCGGCGATAGCGTTGTTCACGGCTGGCGCATTCACGGCGCGCGCCGAACAAGGACTCATCGTCCACAAGGCGATTTCGCTCGACATGGCGATGAGCATGGCCCACGGCTCGCTCGACAAATGCCGGTCGATGAACTATAAGTGCGCCATCACGGTGATCGACGCCACCGGACGGACCATCGTCGCGCTTCAGGACGACGGAGCGAATCTGCACCGGTTCGACGTGGCCCACAAGAAAGCCTACACCGCGCTGGTCTACCGCCGCCCGTCCAAGGAAGTGGTGGAGGGGTGGTCCAAGAAGACCGCCGAACCCGTACCGCTTCAGGAAGGCACCATGCCCAATCCGCCGATCGAAGGCACGATCGATATGGGCGGCGGCATCCCCATCGTGGTGGGCGGCGACGTGATCGGCGCCATCGCGGTGAGCGGAGCCCCGGGGTGGGACATGGACGAGGCGTGCGCCAAGGCCGGTCTGGCGAAGGTCGCCGACAAGCTGAAGTAGGGAGGTTTTCGATGAGACTCGCATACATGTTGTTCCTGTCCGCGCTTCCGGTCGCCTTCGGCGCCATCGCTCCCAACCAGCAAGCCGACGTCGTGCAGACGTCCAAGGGTCCTGTCAAGCTTACGCCCATCTATCACGGAAGCGTGATGCTCGAGTTCGGCGGAAAGATTATTCACGTCGATCCGTGGAGCCAGGCGGATTATTCGCGGCTCCCTCAAGCGGACCTGATCCTGATCTCGCACGCGCATGCCGATCATATGGACCCGCCGCTGATCAAGACGCTGCGAAAAGATTCCACCATCGTGGTGACTTCACCTGCGATCCACGATACGCTCAACGGCGTCGCCGGCGAAGTCGAGATCATGAGCAACGGCGAAAAGAAGACGTTCTTGGGGATCGACATCGAAGCGGTGCCGATGTACAACCTGGTGTTCGGCTCGGGGCCCGGCAAGCCGTATCACCACAAAGGCATCGGCAACGGTTACATTTTGAGCTTCGGCGACACGCGGATCTATTTTTCGGGCGACACCGAATGCATTCCCGAGATGAAGGCGCTCAAAAACATTTCCGTGGCATTCCTGGCGATGAATCCTCCCCGGACCATGCCTCCGGCCGAGGCAGCCGTGTGCGCGCAAGCGTTCCGGCCGAAAATCGCCTACCCGTATCATTACCGCGGGCAGAACACCCAGGAATTCGCGGACGCGCTGAAGAGCACGCCCGGAGTCGAGGTGCGGCTGCGGAAGCTCGAAGGCGAGCCCTAGAACCCTACGGGTTCCTTTTCAGTGTACAGAGTGGCCTTGCCGTTGCGCTTCGACGACAGGATGCCCTACCTTTGAGATATGACCGAGGAGCAACGCGCAAAGCTGGGGCGGGTGGTGTGGATCGATCCCGACAGGATGAGCGGCGCTCCCTGCTTCTTCGGCACTCGTGTTCCTGTGCAGATGCTTCTGGATCACCTCAAGCACGGCGATACGATTGACGAATTCCTGGAAGGTGCGCCCTCCGTGAGCAGAGAGCAAGCGGAAAACTTCCTCGAACTTGCTGGTCAACAACTCATCGAATGCGTGTCCTCCTAGCAGCCCGTGGTAAAAAGTGAGTTTTTCGGAACGAGGCCTGTTGCAAACGCGCAAGAGTTGATTAAGTAACGTCACCGCCCGTCAAGAAGTTACAGCTGGCTCCTGCCGGGCAATGTTAAATCCGAGGCCTGTTC
>JBGPLI010000168.1:0-12668 GCA_041486445.1 Bryobacteraceae bacterium | reverse complement strand
TTGCCGCTATCGCGGAGCGGAAGGGATGAAACGTTGGGTGGGGTTGGGAGTGATGGCGGATACGCTGATCAGCATGGGAAATGTCCTGGCGGCCCGTACATAGATCCGGGGTGCCGGGCCTCGCCCCTGCGGGAGCGACAGCCCGAAAGCACCACCGGCGCATCGCTACCAAAGCTCTGGGAAACCGCGGAGGCTGCTCAGAAACGCCTATTTTGCGACGGAAAGTAGTTAGTGGCCTCTTGGATCACGCGCAAGTCGGCGAACGCGGCAGTGCTGCGCCCAGTTGACTCTCTTGGAGCCACGAATCGCCTGCCGACTGCGTACTTTCTGGCCGATGCGATGGCGGGCGACGCAATCGCCGCCGCTGCCCGCGGAAAGATCAGTTCTTTCGACGCATCTCCAGCAACTGGTAGAAATGGGTGGGCTGTTCCGGCCAGCGCATCAGCCTTATGAAGAGCCGCTCGGGCCAACCATAGGGGAGAAACAGGTACCGCTTGGTCTCAAAGCCGGTTTTCAGTTCGGCTTCCATTTCAAGGTTCAGAGATCCGGGGCAGAGGTCGTGTGTATTGCGCCAATACCATATGGTCCGGCTGCGCTGGGCCGCCTGCCGTATCGGCTCGACCGATCCCGGATTGCCCATGTACATAATCGCTGCGTGATTTCGAAGCAGGCCCGCAAAAGAAGACGAATCGCTGTTACAGGTGTCCATAATAATCAATTCATCTGAAGTGATGCCTGCCTGATTGATAACGGCAGCCATTTGCTCTATGGGAAGATTGAAGCCTTTGTTTAAGAAGTCCTCACGGTGGAAGTAGGCCCAAATCCCGCCGGTCCACAGAACAAAAAGCGCCGCCAGGACGCAGCGCCGCCAAAGGATCGCCGGCTTCCGGGAGCCAAACAAAGCTCTGGTCAGCAGCAGAAGAAAAAACGGGTAAAGAAAGAGAAGCCGCGAGGGGACAAACGGGAAAGACACCCAACGGCTCACGCCCACATAAGCGATGGCGCCGGTGAAGGCCGTGATCTGGACCCAGGTCTCCGCCGGCTTCCAGGCTCCCCACCCGGCGACCAGCAGCAGCGGCGCGAGCAACAGCGCGAAGGACAGTCCCCACCCTGGAAAAGTCTCTCCAAAGCAAAAACTGATCGCCCATTGAGCAAGTTTGAGCGGCTGCTCGAGCAGAACGCCGCCCGGGGCCGCATACAACGCAGACTTGTTCTCCCAGCGCAGGACAGCTTTGACCAGGCTGAACAGCCAGGGCGAATAGCCGATGACCATGAGTGCAAACGCCGCGAGGGTCGCCCGCATCAAACCTGCACGCCGAATCCGGCGGGTTTCGAAAACAACGGCCAAGCCGAGAGCCGCGGGGATGGCGATTCCCGGCACGTAATGCGTGTATAGCAAGAGGGTGCCCGCCGCAGCGAAAAGCACGATCCAGCGGCGGTCTTTGGGATCGTCAAACAGGCGACAGGCTGCGTACACTGCCGGGATTCCCACCAGGAGCTGCATAGAATACGACCGCGCCATGCGTCCGTACAGCAGAAGGCAAGGCGAGAAGGTCCAGAGAGCCAGAAAACATCCCCGGAACCACGGATCGGCGCTCCTCAGCCACAGACGGTCAACGGCGACGGTAGCAAGAAGCAGGCACAGCGCGGACATCGCTCGAGCGCGAGCGATGGGCGTTCCAAGCAAGGGAAGTTTCATCCAGAAATGCAGGAGGACGTAGTAAAGAGGCGGGTGAATATCCCGGTCGAGAATCGCCGGTATGCGGGTGAGTGGCTGCGGCGCGACCCGCAACGTGAACGACTCGTCCGCCCAGTATGGCAGCAGATCCAGTTTGGAAAACAACAGGAGAGCCTGGACGATCAGAGCGACCACCAATGCATTCCGGACCAGCCACCGGATTCCCTGTTCGAAGCCTGAGGCTCGCTTCACCGGCACTGGTTGGGAGGCTAGCACGCGGAAAAACCTGCAACACCTGGCGGCGGCAAATAAAAGGTTACATCAGCCCTAACAGCACGGGCAATACCTGCGGTCGCGCGACAAATCACGTCGCGCGCCGCCACACGCTGTGATGAAGGAATCGAAACACGCGGATCACCAGCGCAAGGATCAGAACCAGCCAGATGCCGAGAGCCGCCGGGTACAGCCGCGGAAGCCGCTGGCGAATCATGAAGGGTGCGTAGTTGGGCGAGGCCCATGCCTCCGGCACTACCGTAAGCGGCCAGGCCGCGCGACCTCCCTCCACATAGGCGGCGATGTTGCGCACCCGCCGGTCGATTCTAGAATGGGCGTCCATTCCCCGATCCTGCTGGCCGGACTCCAGCAGCATGGGGAAAAACGTCGAGGCCAATTGTACCGCGAAGGCCGCGACTGCAAGCACCGCCAGCAAGGCCCGCGCGATTCGTTCAGGACCGGGTGTCCGGATGAGGAGCGGAATCCCCAACAGCGCCAGGAGCTGCACCGGCGCCGCTGTGTAGCGATCTCCCCAGGACACTGCCCCAGACCAGTCGTAATGTTTCGCAACCAACGTGATCTGGGCCAGCAACAGAGCCAGACCGCATACGAAGTAGGCTCGCACCCGTTTGCCGAGCGCGGGCCAGCACAGCACGCCACAGACAACGCTGACCACCAATAACGGATCGAACAGGAAGATGGATGCTTCGGGTGAGAAGAGCGCGCCGAGAAATCCGTCGGCAAACCGGCCGTTGAATGGGAACGACGCCGGCAGGGAGGAATTCATTCCCCGCGTCCGTAGATAGGTTCCCAGGAAATTGCCAAACCGCAGGTACTGGTAGGCGCGCTCCACCACGACGCAAGCCAATAGGACCGGACCCGCAACCGACGCAAATTCCCGCAGCCGCTCTCGGCTTGAAAGGGCGGCGTTGTCTTCGTGGAAGATCAGAAATATCAACAGGAAGATCACGGCCACAACGTCGAATATCGTGGTCAGGCGAACCAGGATGTCGAAGCCCAGCGCGGCGGACGCGGCCAGCAAATGCCGCCGGGAGCCCGACTGAATCCACTGAAGACCGCCCCACAGGCCGGTCATCGTTAGCACCAGATTCAGGGTCGTCTCCTGACCGTTCTGAACGTAATGCAAAACGGTGGTGCCAAACAACAAGGACAGAACTCCCGCAATCGCCTGGGGTGAAGTGAAGCCTAGAGCGAGCAGCAGCCGCCAGGCAACCAGTACGCAAGCCACCGTGATGCCGGATTGATAGAGATAGGCGACGAGAACTCTTCGAACGTTTCCGTCGAGCTGCCGGTCCACGCTGCCGAGCCATGGCGACAGCCTGAGGACTGCGGAAGCGGCGACGTCGAGCGGGAACATCACTACGCTTTGACCCATCCCCCACCAGGCATGCAGTTTTCCGTCCCGTCCCGGAATCCCGAAACCGAAGCCGCGGTATCTCAGCGAGTCAACTTCCGGTTCGGACGTCCACCACGATCTCGCAACCTGGAGCCGTTGCTCGACGTCCACACTTCCCATGGTTCCGGGCTGAAACACGACCGCCGTGAGTAACGCAATGAGCGCCAGGCCGCGCGCAACCCGGCGAGACGCTGGGCCTGTCACCTGCGCCGGAGCAGGCGTCACTTGTCTCCCAGCCGCCATCATCCCTTCATAAGCGCGCTGCGGGCTCCGGACCGGCAAACGCCATGGTGCGAGAGAGCCAATCCTCATAAACGGCTTCGAGGGTCTGCGCCATCGTATACCGGCGCTCCCAGCCGAGGCGCCGGAGTTTCGAGTTGTCTCCGACAAGTACAGGCTCGTCCGAGGGGCGGCGGAGAAGCGGGTCCTCCATGATCTCGATCTCCAGGCCCGAGATCTCGACCAGCATGTCCAGTACTTGACGGATTGTCACGGCTTCTCCGGTGCAGATATTCACGGCCTCGCCCGCACGGCCCTTCTGGAGGAGAAGCATCAATCCCGCCACACCGTCCCGCACGTCAATAAAATCCCTGGCGGTTCCCAGATCTCCTACTCGGACCAGCGGCTCGGCCCGCCCGTTTGCGATCGCCGCCAGTTGACGCGCAAAATTCTGGACGGCTGTCGCCGGGGGGTGGCCGGTTCCGACGTGAATGAATAGCCGGGGCAAGAATACCTGCAGTCCGTAGTTGTGAAAATACTGGTACCCCAAAGCTTCGGTCGCAACTTTGCTGACCCCGTACGGACTGATGGGCCGCAAAGGACGATCCTCCTTCAAAGGACAATCCTCGGGCCTGATGTCGCCGTATTCGGCGCTGCTGCACGCGATCATCACTTTCGCACGGGGCGAGAAGGAACGGCAGCATCGCAGGACGTTTGCCGTCCCGAGATAATTCGCCTGGTGGGTAGACCACTCCAGCTTCCACGATTCTCCATTGAACGCCTGGGCCGCCAAATGGACGACGATATCGGGCCGGACGGATGCAAACACCTCCTCCAGCGCGGCGTAGTCCAGGATGTCGCAGCGAAAGAGTCCAGGAGGCTCCTCTGTGGCCGCCAGCCGGCTGGCTGCGCTGTGGCGGGCGATGCCAAAGGTCTCCCACCCCACCGTTCGCATGGCGGCCGCGCAGTGCGTTCCAATCATTCCTGTCATGCCAGTGATCAAGACTCTCACGATTGCTCCATTTTAAACATTCAGGGAGTTGCGCACAGTGCACCCGATCCGCCGGACCGGACGGGAGCTGGATCCGGATCGGGTTCCCGATTGTTACAATCGGAGTGTTCTGTTGAGACCTTCGACTCTGCTACACTCCCCGGCGCCTGACAGCAGGGCTCGATCTTGGCGCTCGCTGCCCGTCCTGGGCTTATCCTTTGCCGCCCGGCGGCATTGGAGTCTGTTATTGTTCGCAACCGTCGCCCTCTCGCTGGCGCTGTCAGTCGGCGTGGCCCTGACGATGCGCCCTTGGTGCGATGAGGCGTGGTTCGCCAGTCCTGCGTACAACCTGCTCCGGCACGGGTTCATGGGAACCACCATCCTGGATCCCCACGGGTTTGTATTTGCCCCGGTGGTGGAGGGTCTAGACAAATTCACCTATTGGATTATGCCCGGCTACATATTCTTCCAGGTTGCCTGCTACAAGATCGCCGGCTTCAGTTTATTCTCCATGCGGGCGATCTCCCTGGGCTGGGCGGCCGTGGCTCTGGGTGCGTGGTTTATTATCGTCGACCGGCTGACCGAGAACCGGAATCTGGCGCTTCTCGCCGTGTTTCTGCTCGCCACCGAGGAACACTTTGTCCTCTCGGCAGCGACTGCCCGGATGGATATGATGTGCGCGGCCCTGAGCCTGGCGAGCGGGGCTGCGTACCTGTACTTGCACGCAAACATGACGCGCGCGGTTCTGGCCGCCAGCAGCCTGGCCGCCCTGGCGATCTTTACCCACCCCAACGGGATCATCGGCCTCGGTACCGTGGCATTTTTTGCGCTCCTGTTCGATCGCCACCGGTTGAGCGGGATGTTGGTTTTGCGCGGCGCCGCGCCTACTGTGATTCTGGCATCCTTATGGGGACTATATATATTGAGGGATCCACACTCGTTTGTCAGTCAGATGCAGGGTCAGGCGCAGCTTCCACATCGCCTCGGTCTGAGTGTCGATCTTGTCAAGGACCTTCTTCAAGAAGTGAACCGGTACGTGGCCACCTATGGGCTTGACTCCGGGTCTCCCTTGTTTCTGCTTCGGATCGTGTTCTATTCTTATGTCGTTTCGTTTTTCGCGATCCTCTTCGCGGCCCGCCTGAGGCAGCTACCGGGTGCGGTTCCCCTGTTAGGACTGGCGGCTGGGGTTAACATATTTCTGACCGGCCAGCAGAAGGGCTGGTACTACCTGGTCTTCATCCTCCCGCCGCTGACCGCACTTCTGGCACTTTTCATGAACTGGCTGTGGCGACGTTCCCTGCCAGCCAAATGGATTGTGTGTCTGTACTTATTCGTCGTCGTGGGTCTCAACCTGGGCGTGCTGGGAGCTCGTGTGTATCACGATACCTATCGGAATCGCTTTTTGCCCGCTGTCGATTATTTGCGGCGAAACGTCTCTCCCGGAGATTTGATCGTCGCCAGCGGTGAGATGGCGTTTTCGTTGGGGTTCGACGGCCAGGTCGTGGACAACGCCCGGCTCGGCACGACCAGTCCCCGGGCTCCTGACTACATTGTGATGGAGACCTTCTACTCTGAATTCTGGCAGCCTTGGCTGAAAGAGAACGAGCCTACGACGTATGAAGAGATGACCGAGCTCCTTTGGAATTCCTATGATTTGAAATATGACCAGACCCACGATCCGTATCGGACCTGGGGCATCTACGATGAGCCGTACAAGATCTTCAAGAGGCGGAAACCGGAGGAGCACTGAGCGGGAGACCGGGCGGCGCACAACACCCGCAGGGTTTTCAGGTATACTAGATTTTGCTGACAGGCCATCGGAATAGATCGGGGGAGGCTGGGGCGAAGCGGGATGGTGGTCCGCCGTTCTTGTCAGTCGTGGTGACCGTCTATTCGGAGTGCGCCTCTCTTCTCGAGACGGTTGAGCGGTTGCTCCAGAACGATCGCGGGGGCCTTCGCGAGATTATCCTGGTCGTCTCGCCGCATTCCTCGGAAGAATGCATGAGCATGTGCAGGAGTCTGGTCCAGACGCATGCCATGGTGCGCATGCACGTCCAGCAAAAGACACCGGGTGTGGGCTGGGCGCTCCGGGAGGGCATGCGCCTGGCGACGGAGCAGTGCGTCGCGATCATGTCAGCCGACCTGGAGACCGAACCAGAAGCCGTGGAGCGCATGTACCGGAAGATGAAGGAAACGGGGGCGGACGTGGTCGTCGGCTCGCGGTGGGCCAAGGGCGGCGGATTCGTAAACTACTCTCCAGTGAAGCGGGTGCTGAATTGGATCTTCCAGCGCCTGTTCCGCGTCCTGTATCGCACCCACATCAGCGATCTCACGTATGGCTTCAAGATTCTGAAGAAGGAAGTAATAGACTCCATCGACTGGGAATCCGCCTTCCACGAGATTTACATCGAGACCACCATCAAGCCGCTCCAGCGCGGCTATCGCGTCGCCGAGGTGCCGACGGTCTGGATCGGCCGAAGAGAGGGCCGAAGCGTGAACTCCTTTTTAAGAAACTTTGGTTACATAAGACTCGCTCTTAAGGTTCTCCTGCTCACGCGGGGCCCGGACAGGTTACATGATGAACACGCGGCAAACTCCACAACGCTATTTCGCGGTCCTGACTACGATCCAGCCTCCCACGCCGAGCGTGTTGAAGTTGGTGGAGAAACTGAATAACGCGGGCGCCACGCTGGTCGTGGTCGGCGATGCAGCGGGCCCACAGGACTATCGGATTCCGAACGTTCATTTTTTTTCGATGAACGACCAATTGTCCCTTCCTTTTCGCACGGCAACAGCATTGCCGACTGGTTGCTATGCGCGCAAGAACGTAGGGTATCTTCTGGCCATCTCGGAAGGCGCGGATTGCATTTATGAGACCGACGACGACAACGCTCCGGAGGAACTCTGGGCGCTGCGTTCGCTCCGGACTACGGCACGTGTGATGGCGCCGCGCAAATGGGCCAACGTCTATCGAATGTTTTGCGGCGAAAACATCTGGCCCCGCGGGTTTCCTCTGCAGTTGATCGCCGACGAGACCACCTTCCACCAGGCGGGCGAGTGCGCGGTGGAAGACAAGGACGCTCCCATTCAACAGGGGCTGGTCGACGGGTCCCCCGACGTGGACGCGATTTGGCGGATGACTCTCGGCCGGCCGTTCGCGTTTCCGCCCGGCCAGCCCAGTGTCTGGCTTCCGCCGGGAACCTGGTGCCCCTTCAACAGCCAAACCACCTGGTGGTGGCCGGTGGCGTATCCGCTGTTGTACCTCCCCAGCCACTGCCCCTTCCGCATGACCGATGTGTTCCGCAGCTTTGTGGCGCAACGGTGCCTGTGGGAGCTGGGATTTGGAATCGTTTTCCACGCTCCGCGCGTGGTGCAGGAGCGAAACGGCCACAATCTTCTGCGGGACTTTGAAGATGAAGTTGTGGGATATCTTCGAAATCCAGAAATCATAGATGCGCTTGAAAAGCTCTTCCTGCGGCGCGGGGAAGATGCCATCTCCGAAAACATGCGGGCGTGCTATGAGGAACTCGTGCGTATGTCCGTTTTCCCGGAGTCAGAACTTGCGCTCCTGGATCAGTGGCTCGAGGATGTCCGCGATTTGATGAGCGCGCGGGGATTCACCGGAAATTTAGCGGGTTCCGCGAAGGGTTCTGGCTGAAGCGGGAATCCCTGCGATCCGGGGCGTGCGCGGCTACTGGAAAGCGACCCGCACGGTATTCGCCGGACCGCCATCCACCAGGAGTTGAACCTCCACCTCTCCCTTACCTTGAAGTCCGGAGGGCAACAGCACGTTCACTTGATCCAAGCCTGGGTATTGCCCTTGCGGACCCGCGTAAGTGACGGTGGCCGGGATTCCTCCGATCGTGACCGTGACGGAATCAAGTCCGGAGTTGTTGCGAATCCCCGTGCCGTACAGTTCGAGGTAAGCGCCGGCGGGCGACGTGCTGAGATCGAAAGGCTGCGGGACGCAGGAACCCGGCGCTGCGTCGCACGAGTACGTAAGCTGAGTCGAGCCGGTCCCGATCGACAAGAACAATGCGTAAGGGGCACCCGTCCCGGTCGCATTCGCGGTGAAGAGCCCGGGCGCGACGGAGGTAACAATGGTCGTGGCCGAACCCACGAGGGAAGAGCCGTGGAGCACCTTCACGGTGGCTGGGCCGGCCGCCGAGCCGGATGGCACGACAAAATTGATTTGACCCGGAGAAACATAGGACAACAATGCGGCGCGGCTCACTCCGGCGCTATCGATGACCATGACGCTGGTTCCTCCGAGGCTGGTAGGCAGCGAGGCGTCCGTCGGCGCCGCGTAAACGGCATCGGAGAGCGCCGCTCCAAAGAGGGTCGCGATGGAATCCGGTGAAATCGCCGAGGCGTCGTAGCTGGCGGCGGATTTGACCGAGCCCGGTTGCGGCCCGAACTGGAATGTGCTGCTCATCAGAAACACTTCATAGGGGTTCCAGGTCGACATTCCGAAATACACCGTCACCGAGCCATCGGGGTTCTGCGTGAACTGGTCGATCAGGTTGGGCCCGTACGGTACGCCCGCGACGTTACCCAAGTCCACCGGGGACGACCCTGACGTGTTGTAAATGGGATCCACGCTCCGGGTAATCTGGTCGACACCGGGGTGGTGAATCAGTTTCTTCCCCCAAGCGCTCTGGAAATCGAAGACGCTGACAGGATCCGTCCACGGGCCCCATGGGGTTGCCGAGAATCTGACCAGAACGTTGCGGTACATCAGGATAAAGCGGCCGAGCGCGGGGTTCCAAATGACGGAGTGGTTTCCAATTCCGATCGGGTCCGGTAGTAAGGGAGCGGCTGCCCGCTCATCATTCGACCATACGTTCGAGCCCCCCTTTTGCCCTGCATAATAGAACCATTTCGAGGTTCCGGCCTCCACGTCATCGATCGAGAACGCGGCCAAATAGAGATTGCTGCGCGCGTACGCCCAGGAACTGCCGAACACAAACACGACCTTCGATGCGCCCTGCAAGGCCGGGGGCAGGCCGCTTGCGAAACCGCCGCCCGACAGCACGGCGGCGTCCATCACCACCGGCGGCGTAAAGATGAACTTCCCGAAGTCACCCGCCTGGGGAGGAAGATGCGAAGGATCGGCGATCGGCGGATGCGAAGACACGGTATACAGACGTGTAAACGTCGGCGGCGAGGCGTCGCTCCATGTCGAGGGCGACTGGTCCGAGCGAGCCATAACGGACTCGAGCGCGAAGTACGGCTGCCCGGTTTGATACCTGACGTCATAGAACATATACAGCCGGTCGCGATGGACGAACGCCCCCACCGGAATCTGAAAAGGTCCCATGCCCTCGCCCGGCAGCAATCCGGAAATGGCAGTCGTGTTAAATAAATGATCGGTCGGGCGGGGATGAGGATTCTTGTAAAATCGCATCGCCGGACACCCTCCGAACCCGACGCTCGGACTGGCATTACCCAGGGAAAGTTGTTGATCCACATCGGCGATGTAATGACACTGACTAAGGTCCACATTGGGGATGTAGCCGATACTGTCATCTGCCCCGGATCCGGATGCGAGAAGATAGGCGCCGCCGCTCGTCAGGGTATAGGCTGCCAGGTTGTCCCCGAACAGGAATACGATCTTGTCGGAAAGCACGACTGGGAAACCAAGGTCGGCGCCGATGATGCCATATTGACTCAGGCTCCTCCCGGCCGTGAGAGCCGTGAAGTATTTTCCCTGCGAAAAGATCTGAAAGCGTTCGCCCGTGAGCTGCACACGCGGGATCGTGCTTCCGGGAACCAGCAGAACGCTCTGGCCGGCACAATACCAGCAACAGAAGCTGGCGAGCAAAAGGTGGGGTCCGGCTTTCACGCCTCAAGACGACCTAGGGACTCGGAGAGTACATGCTTGGCAGCCGCCAACTGCGATACGTCAAAAAGCTGCTAGAGGTCCCGTTAGCGAGTTGCAAAATGTACAGGATATTCCCCGTGCCGTTACTCGCTTCGACGTTCTGGCCTGACCACGGCCCAGGCTTGGGACCGATAGCCCCAAGATCGGACCAAAGATTTCCGTTGGGAGTGAACTGTATGCTCCCCAGCGCGAAGGAGTAGGCTCCGAGGTCGATATCGGTGTTTAGATTCACCTGCCTGGCCGGCTCGTTCACGGCGTAAACCTGGGCGCGACTGTGGCCATTCGGGTCTTGCTGGGCGATACGTGTGTTGCCGTTATCAAAACAAATGAGTATTTGAACGCCACCAATAAGCGCGTCATTAAACGCAAACTTGGTACCATGCGGGTGGGAAAACCACGGGAAGCTCGCGAAATCGGGGTCGGACCCAGAGCCAACCGTACTATTGGTAGTAAGCGCAAAGTCCCCGCCGCGGCCAAGCCTCCACATAATGTGTCCATCACCCAGGCCATTGCCGTAGTTGATTTTGAGTATCCAATCCAAATGCCGTACGCCCATTATGATATTTCCATCAGCGGTGTACTGAAGCGCGTTGGTATGCATCCAATCGTTTGCGACGGAAGCCTTGAAAATCGGCGGGCATCCGGGACCATTGAGAACGCAAGTCTCGCCCAAAACCGCTACGTTGTTCAGCAGATTCGCGCTTCCGCCCGGGGTCGAATAAGTGCCTTGCAGGAAGGGATCGTAGGCCCACAGCAGCTGCAGGTTCGAATCCAAAACTATAACCACGTCCCCGATTACATCGCAGGTATTCGGCACGTTGTTGGTAGTACCACACTGATTTGCGTTCTGCACCATCAGCTCCGCGGCGCCGAGCGTGAGTAACTTTCCGCCCGGCAGTGGAATTAACTCATGGTGGAAGGCCGTGATGGGATGTTTGCCCATGGCAACCAACTGCTCGCTCACGATGGAAGCGTTGGTTTGAAGCAGTTGATTGCCAGCCAGGTCCACTTCGCGAAGCTGCTGTGCCCAGGGATTCGGCGTAACGGGGTTGGTCTGAACCAACGGAGTTTGAAGAAACAAGATTTTGCCGCCCAGGTCGGTGCGAGTGAGTAGAATGCCGACGTAAGGGAGCACCCACACTGGTTTGCCAAGCAAATCGACCGCCGCCATGGTATAGGGCGTTTGACCAGGCAGGAAGCCTTCCATGACCAAAGGGAAAGGCTCGATTGGGGGCGTAGGCGACGGCGAGTTGGGCGCTGGACCGACGGTGGATGGGAACGCTACGCCCGGCGGCAGAGGACCCGTCGTGAACTGCATGAGCGCTCCGACCAGCACGGAGGTCGTTCCGTTCAGTGTCTGCCAAAACATGTTGTAAGTCGAGTTCGCGTACATGCCCGCGATCAAGAAGTTCATGCTGGTGACGCCATCGCAATTCAGGTTGTTGGTCGCAAAAAAGCGCGAGTTGGGCACAGCCTGATAGAAGACCACCCGCATCATTAGGCCCGTAGGACATGGAGGTGCGCTAAAGAGCGCCACCATTGGATTGTTTGTTGTGTGTAGCGCCTGTGCTCCCTGGTTCAGGGCGGGAAAGATGGTGTATGAGATCGCCGTCGAAGCACGCTGGGAGGTATTCGCGAGATCCCTTGCCGTGACAATGATCGTGTAGGTACCTTCCTTCACGCTTGGCACCCAAGCCAGTGTGTTTGCGACGTTGAAGTCTTGGACAACTTGGGGCGTGTCCGTCCGGCTTATCGCGAACTGATAATCATACGAACCTGAGCCGCCGCTGGCAAAGGCGGTCAAATTGATCGTCGTACCGACCGTTTGCGGCGAGGCTTTGTCCGGCGTAACCCCGACCGAAAGGGCGAACGACGGAATCGACCCGGCAAGTACGCCGCCGAATAGCAGTACGCAAGAACGTATCATCAAATCTTCCCTCCAACCGTGTGATCGTGTTGCCCGGGCGTGACGCGCGCGGCCCCCTCAGCGAAGCACTCCCGCGGCCCCTATTGGCACACCCTCACATGACAAGGTTCTCAAGAGTTTATCATGGAACCTAGCCTACGGCAAGGTTCAACATTGACACTGTCGGTAGCACATGATCTGTCCGCTCGAATTAACACGTGATCTGTCCGCTCTAGCCGGGCGGGGGACTCTGGGGGATGGAATCCCAGCAGAGCATCCCCGCCCGAGAAGTGGAGCGGA
>JBGPLI010000167.1:0-12777 GCA_041486445.1 Bryobacteraceae bacterium | reverse complement strand
TCCGTTTCTTAAGCCGCAACGGAGAGGCACCGGTCTTGTACCGGCGGACACCCATCGCACGCAGACCCGCAACAGTTTATCTAGAAAACCGCTCCTGGTCGGTTCGGCCCTCCGATGAGAGAGCGCGCTGAACTCCTTCCGATTTCAAGGGTGGGGCAACGGAGCGCGGAGCGGGGCGGGCGGAGGTGGTAAGTTGGCGGAGGGCTTGGAGAAAGAGATGTCGATGAGGCTGTCATCGGGGGAGTGTCGGCGGGTTTTGCGAGCCTGGCGAAGGGCAGGCGCGGCTCCGCGAAATGTGATCCGCTCATTAACGGTCAGACCAGGCGATCGTATTCGGAGTGACTGCCGATCCAGTACCAGATGATGCGGTCTTTCTTCATGACTGCCAGGGCGCGGTAGTCGAGACCAATGCGCGCCGAATAGATCTCGTCCTCGCCTTCCAGTTTCTTGAATTGCAAGCCGGGGTGGGCCGGATTGCTCACGAAAAGGCGATAGGCGCGCTTGGCATCCCGTTGTGCGTCGAGGGGCAGATCAGAAAACAAACGCCAGAACCGCCGGGTGGTCCGGGACTGCATCAAAGCAGATCGTCCAACAGCAGCGTCTCGCCTCTTTCGTCTTCCTCAAGGGCTTCCCGGGCCATGCGGCGGATCACGTCGCGTTTCTCGGCAAAGCGCTTTTTCCAGGCGTCTCCGTCGGCCAGCGACGCCAGAATCTGGGATGCAATCGCATCCTGCTCGTCCGGAGGCAGGGCGACGACTTTTTCCAACGCCTTCTCCAATAGCGTCGACATGCCTCAATCTTATCAGCGGCCGTCACAAGCCGCCATCCTGCGCCGGCAAGGGAGGGCGTTGGAAAGGACGGAGGTGAGAAGGCATACCATGAGTGGATTGGAGAAGAGCATGAATTCAGGAATTCAGGACCTTGGAACTCACTCGAAGTCGCTAAGCTGTTAACTGGACTCCTTACACCCGCGGTACTCGCATTCCTTGGTATTTACATCCATCGTGTAACCAAGCGCTTTGAACATCTCCAGTGGCGCAGCCAGAAACTCATTGAGAAACGACTGGCCGTCTATGACGAACTTTCGCCGTTATTGAACGATCTGCTTTGCTACTTTACCTGTGTTGGCTTCTGGAAGGAACTCGACCCGCCGAAAGTGGTATCACTGAAGCGCGTGGTCGACAAGAAAGTGCATCTGGCTGCGCCGTTATTCAGCAAGTCTGTTTTCCAGCTGTCCATGGAGTTCCAGGCATTATGCTTCGAGCCATACACAGGTTGGGGACAAGACGCTCGGCTCCGGACGCAGTTCCAGCGGCGCAAAGAGGCGCGGTCGGCGGACTGGCACGACGAGTGGGACAGCTATTTTAGCGTCGCCCCGACCGATCCTCGCGAAATCCGACGGGTCTACAGATCTCTAATGGAGGCTTTTGCTGCAGACATCGGCGTACACGATTCGTACATGGTTCCACACTCCGGCAGGGTGCCCGAGAACATCCGGTAGCCTTCATAAACAGAACAGACTGGATGGAGCCGAAGATGAGCGAAAACACCCTGGCGGAAACTGACCGACAACCGTTCATGTGCGCCGCGAGGCAGGCGACAAAAAGCGATCGCCTGCCCCACATGCCCTGTTACCATCAAGGTTCATGCATCCCCAGCAGCACGCCCCCCCCAAGACGCCGATTCCGGGCGTGCGCCACCTGGTCGCCGTCGGTTCGGGGAAAGGCGGGGTTGGGAAGACCACCGTTGCGGTGAACCTGGCCATCGGGCTCGCGAGCCTTGGGCGCAAGGTGGGCCTGATGGATGCCGATGTCTATGGTCCGAACGTTCCGCTGATGATGGGCACGAACGAACCGCCGCGCGCCGTCGGCGAGCGCATTCAGCCGCTCGAAAAATTCGGGGTGAAGCTGATGTCCATGGGTTTCCTCAACCCCGGCGATAAGCCACTGGTCTGGCGCGGCCCGATGCTGCACGGCGTGATCCAGCAGTTCCTGCGCAACGTCGACTGGGGCGAGCTGGACTACCTGATCATCGACCTGCCGCCCGGCACCGGCGACGTGGCGCTGTCGCTGATCCAGAGCGCTCCGCTTTCCGGAGCCGTGGTCGTCACCACGCCGTCCGACGTTTCGCTCGAAGACGCGCGCAAGGCGGTGAACATGTTCGGCCAGGTGCGCGTGCCGATCCTGGGGCTGGTCGAGAACATGAGTTTTCTGGTGGTGCCGGGCTCGGGCGAGCGGATCGACGTCTTCGGTCATGGCGGCGGCAAGCGGACCGCCGAGCAGATGAACGTTCCGTTTCTGGGAGAGCTGGCGCTCGATCCGGCGGTGCGCATCGGCGGCGACACAGGACAGCCGGTGACTGCGGGTCCGGCCGGCGATCCCCACGCGGCTCCGTTTTTTGAGCTAGCGCGGCGCGTGGAGGAGAGGTGCCAGGCGGCGCAGACCGCGGGGCCGACCATTACGGTCGAGGACTAGAGGGCTACAGCGTCTCGCTCGGCCCGAGGATCTGGAAATTCTCCTGCGTAAACAGAACCACTCGCACCTGTCCCCTCGGTCCGATCGGCCCGATGGGCTTGCCATTCCAGAGCACTTCCAGCCCGCCCGCGTTGCCGACCTTCATCTTGGCTTCCTCAGGGGCAGTCAGGGTCTTGGTCTGGCTCGGCTCGAGGATGCCAGAGAAGATGCGTTTGCCGTCGGTCGTGGTGATGGAGAGCCAGGTCTTCTCGGTGGCCGAAAGGTTCAGCACCACGTGGTTGAGGCCGTCGGTGGTGGTGGTCACATCCACTGTCGGCGCGGAGGGCGCGCTGGCGGGATCGGGCGCCTTCACCTGCACAGCACCGGCTGCTGCCGGTTGCTGCACCGTAACCCGAACGGGTGTGGGCGATTGCGGAGCTTTGTTCCACCAAGCGTAGAACCCCGAGCACGCCAGCAGCACCGCCGCCAGTCCAACCAGCGACACGCCGATGCGCCGGTCAGAAAAATACCGGCGATTGGCTGCCTGAACGATCGGGTCGAGCTGGCGGACCGGGAACTGGCCCGAGTCGATGCGGCGTTCCTGCCCGTTTGCGGCGTAACGGGCGTCCGCGCCCGGTAACGGTAGCGGCTCAACCGTTGCGGTCAGCTCGTCCACTCCGGGTTGCAGCTTCTTCTCGTCGATTCCTAAAATGGCAGCGTACTGCTTTACGAAGCTCTTGTAGAAAAAAGTTCCAGGAAGACTTTTCAAGTCGTCTTCTTCGATGGCGCGCAGGTAACGCTGGGTGATGCAGAGCTCCTCCGCGATCTCTGGCATCCCTCGTCCCTGGGTCTCGCGCTCCCGTCGAAGAACTTCACCAACGGAGGTCATAGGCAAACAACCTTACCATATTTCCAAGCTCGGCGGCTGGACGTACTATGATACAACAGTAATACAAAAGTTGGTGCCCCCCTCCCGGACTGTCAGTGTCGTCGTGGTCAACTGGAACCGCCGGGACCTGCTGCGGGCGTGCCTGGATTCGCTGGCGCGTCAAACCCATCCTGACTTCGAGGTGATCGTGGTCGACAACGGCTCGAGCGACGGTTCCTCGGAGCTGGTGGGGGAGATGGCGGGCGCGTATCCGGCGCCTCTCCGGCTGATCAACAATCCCATGAACTATGGCTTCTGCCGGGCGAACAATCAAGGATTTGCAGCGTCAGATTCGGAGTTAGTGGCGCTGCTTAACAACGACGCGGAAGCCGAGCCCGGCTGGCTGGCGGCGCTGGAGGCGGCGATACGCACTTCGGCCGAGGTGGGCATGGCGGCGTCGAAGATCCTGGTGTGGGAAGATCCGCGGCGCATCGACAAGGCGGGCCACCTGATGTATCCGGACGGCCAGAATCGGGGCCGCGGCTCCGGGCAACTGGATCAGGGCCAGTTCGACCGCGTGGAGGAGGTGCTGTGGCCGGACGGATGCGCGGCCATGTACCGGCGTGCGATGCTAGATGAAGTCGGTGGTTTTGACGAAGATTTTTTCGCCTACGCCGATGACGCCGAGCTCGGTTTACGCGGGCGGATGGCGGGGTGGACTTGCCTGTACACTCCCGGCGCGGTGGTTCGCCATCACCGGGGAGCGACGCTGGGCCTGGGCTCGGCGCGCCGGCTGACGCTGATTGAGCGCAATCGCGTGCTGCTGGCGGTGAAGCTGTTTCCGTGGAATCTGCTTTGGACAAACGGAGCATATTTTCTGGCAAGGATCGCGGCGGGAACGTGGGCGGCGCTCCGCAACCGGGGGGAGCTTCGCCGCTACCGGGGTCCGATGGGAAAGCTGCAGGCGGCAATGGCGCTGTTGTGGGGAACCGTTTCGGCGGTGCCGATGATTCCCTCCATGCTCCGCAAGCGGCGCGCGTTCCGGCCCAAGCGGCGTCTGACAGCCCGGCAGATTCGCCGGCTGCTGCTGCGCCACCGGATTCCGCTGCGGGAGATCTCCGAACAGGCGATCTGAAGCGCGAATCGCGCGATGCCTGCCCGGCCTGCGGCGAAATCGAGACGCGCACGTTGTTCCCGGCGACGGACCGCCTCTACGCCACCACCGAGAAAACGTTCCTGATCGTCGAGTGCCGCAAGTGCCGGCTGATCCGGCTTTTTCCTCAGCCCTCTCCGCTGGAGCTGCACGATTACTACCCGCGCGACTATTGGTTTGTGCCCGAGGCGACCGCCGCGGATCGCCTGGAGCAGTGGTACCGCCGCTTTGTGCTGCGCGATCATCTGCACTTCGTCGAGCGGGCGCTGCGAGAGTCGGAAGAGCAAGGCCTGGTGGTCGACGTCGGCTGCGGCGGCGGCCTGTTTCTTCAAATGTTGGCCGAGCGCGGCCGAGCCAACGTGATCGGCCTGGATTTTTCGCTTGACGCCGCCAACGTCGCCTGGAGGCGGGCGGGCGTTCCGGCGGTTTGCGCCACGCTCTCGCGTCCGCCGTTCGCCGCGGGAAGCTGCGCCGCCGTCACGATGTTTCACGTGCTTGAGCATCTCTACAATCCGTCCAGTTACCTGGACGCCGCACGCGAGCTTCTGCGTCCCGACGGGCGGCTGATCGTGCAGGTGCCCAACGCCGCCTGCTGGCAGTTCCTGCTGCTGGGCGAGCGCTGGAACGGAATCGACGTTCCGCGCCACCTGGTCGATTTCCGGCTGCGCGACCTGGACGCGCTGCTCGACGCGTGCGGCTTCGAGGTGCTGCGCCACAAGCATTTTTCTTTGCGCGACAATCCGGCCGGTCTGGCGAGCAGCTTGGCGCCGGGGCTCGATCCGATGGCCCGGCGGATGAGGCATGTTGAGGAAACCCCGCGCCGGCGCTTGTGGAACGATCTGGTCTACCTCGCGCTGGTGGGCGCTTCGCTGCCGTTCACGCTGCTGGAAGCCGCCTGCCGCGCCGGTTCCACCGCCATGGTGGAGGCTAGAAAGAAATCGTGATCTACGATCGCGCCCGCGGTCTGCTGCCTTCCTGGGCGCGACGCTACGTGATGCATTTCGAAGCGGCGATCGAGGATGCGGTGACCGATCTGGCCGCGAAGCTGGCACCCGGCGCGCGGTTGCTCGATGCGGGCGCTGGGGAAGGGAATTACAAGCATCATTTCGCCGCCCAGCGGTATTGCGGCCTCGATCTGGGGGTGGGGTCCGGCGACTGGGATTATTCGCGACTGGATGTGATCGGCGATTTGTCGAAGCTCCCGTTTCGCGATCGCACCTTCGACGCGTGCCTCAATGTGGTGACGCTCGAGCATGTGCGCGAGCCGGCGCGCGTAGTGGCGGAGCTGGCCCGCACGCTCGCTCCCGGCGGCCGCCTTCTGTTGATCGCTCCGCAGGAGTGGGAGGAGCACCAGTCGCCGCACGACTACTATCGCTACACTCGCTACGGACTCGAGCATCTGCTCGGCAACGCCGGCCTGGGCGAAGCGTCCATTCGTCCGGTGGGCGGTTTTTTCCGTCTGCTTTCGCGGCGGCTGTTCAACGCGCTACAGTTCTTTCCAGGAGTGTGGATGCCCGTGGCCGCGATTTTTTTCGTTCCGCCGGCGCTGCTGCTGCCCCTACTGGAACCTCTGGACCGGCGGCGTAATTTTACACTAGGGTATATATGTTCCGCGCGAAAACCTTCCTGACGATGGCTGTGGCGGCGATTGCGTCCGCGGCTGATTTCTCCGGCGCCTCGGCCTTGAAATTCACCAGAGACGCCGTCGCTCTGGGGCCGCGCCCGGCCGGCTCGGAGGCCAATCGCAAATTGCAGGCCTACATCCTCGGCGAGCTCAAGAACGACGGCTGCCAGGTGACTGAGGATGCGTTCAACGCCAAGACGCCGGCCAACGGCGAGGTCGCGATGAAGAACATCATCGCGAAATTTCCCGGCAAGAGCGGGCGCGCGATCGTGATCACAGGGCATTTCGACACTAAGCCGTTTCCCGGCAGAAAGTTCGTCGGCGCCAACGACGGCGGTTCCTCGACCGGATTGCTGCTCGAGCTGGCGCACGTACTGGCGCGCCAACCCCGCTCCGACGACGTGTATCTGGTGTGGTTCGACGGCGAAGAGGCGTTCGGCGAGTGGGCCGAAAACGACAGTCTCTACGGCAGCCGCCACCTGGCCGAGCTGTGGCGCAAAGACGGAACGCTGCGGCGCATCAAGGCGCTGATCAACGTCGATATGATCGGCGACAGAAGCCTCGACATCAAGCAGGAGGCCAATTCAAACCCCTCTTTGCGAAAGTTCGTCTGGAGCGCGGCGGCCGAGCTCGGCTATCACGCCTACTTTCTGGATGAGGTGCAGCCGATCGACGACGATCACATGCCTTTCGTGAAGCAGGGCGTGCCGGCCATCGACGTGATCGATTTCGATTACCCGGCCTGGCACACCGACGACGATACGATGGACAAGCTGAGCGCGCAGAGCCTGGAGATTGTCGGCACCGTGGTGGCGGAAGCGATTCGGCGGCTGGAACGCCAGTAAACGCTCAAAAGGAACCGTGGCTATGAAAAGTGTGCTGCACGTTGCAACGGTACTCGCGGCTCTTTCAATCAATAGTCTCGGGCAGTGCGGGGTTGAGCGCTGGCCTGTGAAGACCGGAACCGATGCCGATTCCAAACTGGTGAGCCTGAACAGTGTCACCCCCACCACGATCGCGAACCTTGCGGCATTGCCCGCGCCTTCGAACAAACCGAACAACAACCGCGTGCAGCCGACAGAAACGACGCTGTTCGTCTTGAACGCCACTCTGACCGAGTTCAAGCTGGAGGACGATTCCGACTACCACCTCGTGCTTTCGGATCCGGCCGGAAAGACCATGATCGTCGAAATCCCCTCACCCAATTGCGTGGGCTCGGGCAGTCCGTTCACCGCGGGCATTGCCAACGCCCGCTCGGAATTCGATGCGCGCTTCAAGCCAACCACCAGCTTTAAGACCGCCAATGTTCCGGTACAGGTCAAGGGTGTTGGGTTCTTCGATTTTCTGCACGGTCAGACTGGGGTGGCACCGAATGGGATCGAACTGCACCCCGTGCTGGACATCATCTTCGCCCCGACGATCACTTCGGTGAATACCGCCGGGGGCTTTCCTGATATCGCACAGAACGGTTGGATCGAGATCAAGGGCCTATTCGCGCCTTCGGACGCCGGACCGAACGGAATGACGTGGGACGGCGCGCGCGAATTCGCTGACGGGAAGATGCCTATCCAGCTCGGCAACATCAGCGTGAAGGTCAACGGGAAGCCCGCCGCCGTGTACTACATCAGTGAGACCCAGATCAACGTCCTCACACCTCTCGATGCCACCCAAGGCCCAGTAACGATCGTGGCGACGAACGGAACGAGCTCCAGCGCGCCATTTACCAAGACTCTGCGCGCTGTGGCGCCCTCGTTTCTTCTCTTCGGAGCCAGCAAGTACGTCGTTGCTACGCACGCAGACGGATCGTTGTTGGGGCCTGCATCGATGTCGGTTCCTGGTTTTTCGTTTACGCCGGCACAACCCGGCGAGACGGTCATTTGTTATGCCATCGGGTTCGGATTGCCGACAACGGCGTTGGTCGACGGATCTGCGACCCAATCCGGCGTGTTGCCGGTCCTACCCGTAGTCCACATCGGAACCGCATCGGCGACGGTGGAGTTCGCGGGAGTGATCAGCCCGGGGGTGTACCAGTTCAACATCGTCGTTCCGCCAACAACGCCTGATGGCGACAACGCCGTGACCGCAAATTACGATGGGTTCGGCACGCAAGCCGGAGTATTGCTCACAGTAAAGCACTAAACTAACGTTCCTGCTTTGGTGTCACAATCGTGCGAACCGTCAGTCTGGAAGCTTCATAATCCGGGTTATGATGAAGGCAGCGATATGCGTGTTGGCGTAGTTGTGACGGCGCTGCTGGCGCTGGCGGCCGCCGGCCTCTCGCAAAGAGGGCGTTTTCGGATGCCCGACGACGAGGACAGAATCGCACCCGCCGTCGAGGCCGACTTCCATTTCATCCGCGTGCAGTACACCGATGCGCCTGAGTTCCACCGCGGGTGGGGATACTCGTCGCGCGATGGAATGGGAACGGGCTGGTGGCTGGTGGATTGGCCCGCTGCCGACAATCACTTCACCGCCGGCATCCAGCGGCTCACACGGGTAGACGTGGGAGACCCGCGTCATTTGCGGCTGACCGATCCGCACCTGTTCGACTATCCCTGGATTTACGCGACGCAGACGGCCTGGTGGGGCCTGAGCAACGCGGAAACCTCGCAACTGCGCGAATACCTGCTGCGCGGCGGATTCCTGGTGGTCGACGATTTTTGGGGCGCCCAGGATTGGGAACTGTTTCGCGAAAGCATGGAGCGCGTGTTTCCGGGCAAGCCGATCCTCGACATCGCGGAGTCCGATTCGATCATGCACGTCCTCTACGACATCCAGGACAAGGACCGCACCTTCATCCCCGGTTCGCGCCATCTGCGGATGGGCCCGGGCGGAAAAGTTCAGATCGTGCAGCCTTACGGGACCAGCCCGGCCTGGCGCGCGATGTATGACGACAAGAACCGCATGGTGGTCGCGGTCAATTTCAATACCGACGTGGCCGATGCGTGGGAGTTCGCCGACGTTCCGTATTATCCGGAGAACATGACTGCGCTCGCCTACCGGTTCGGGATCAACTACATCATCTATTCGATGACGCACTGACGGTCGCCAGTGATAACCTGACGGTTGAGATGATCACGCGGCTGCGGGCGGAAAACTTCAAGTCCTGGAAAGATACGGGCGAGTTGCGCCTGGCGCCGCTGACCGGGCTGTTCGGACGAACAGCTCTGGGAAATCCAGCATTTTGCAGATTCTGCTGATGCTCAAGCAGACGGCGGAATCGTCCGACCGCAACCGGGTGCTTCACCTCGGGGACGACAAGTCGCTGGTCGACCTGGGGACGTTTAACGGGTTAATGCACGGGCACAAAGGTGGGTCCCTTGACCTTTCTTTCTCCTGGGACGGAGCGAAACAGTTTACATTCAGTGCGTCGGTAACTGAGGCAGACAGTGTCACCTCCGTTAGCCGGTTCGCATACGCGTTCGACGAATATCGGTTTGGCATGGTCGCCGGAAAAACAAGAGCCGACGGATACCGTCTCGAGGTTAGAGGTGAGCTAAATATTCCTGGCGTTACCGTATGCGAAGGCCTCCCGGCTCCAATCAAGTGCTACGGATTTCCTCCGGAAGCAGTGCGACCCTACCAGAACCCTGACTATTTGCCCGCGCTCGCTCTGGAGTTCGAGCGGTGTTTTGAACGCCTTGTATACCTCGGGCCTCTGCGGCAGCGCGCCCGGCGAAATTACGGATGGGCGGGGAGTCCACCGCTTGACGTGGGCTGGGACGGTGAGCAAACGATCCAGTCACTCGTGGCTGCCAAGGTTGTTAGCTCCTCCAATTCGAGCGTTGAGTCTCGGGTTGCTGAGCAGATGAAAGCTATGGGGCTCATCGACTCCTTCCGCCTTCGCCCCATCGGCAGGACCGGCGAATATGAGGTGCTTGCGAAAGTGACGCAAACGAGCACGGAGGTGTCTCTCACCGACGTCGGTTTCGGCGTCTCCCAAGTTCTCCCGGTTCTCGTGCTTTGCTACTACGTCCCGGAGGGTACGACGGTCATCCTTGAACAGCCCGAGATCCATCTGCATCCTTCGGCGCAATCCGAGCTGGCCGACGTTCTGATCAATGTCGTCAAGAATCGAAAGCTACAGATCATTGTGGAGAGCCACAGCGAGCACCTTCTGCGACGCTTACAGCGCCGGATCGCTGAGGGGAAGTTCCCGGCGACCGATGCCGCACTTTACTTCTGCGAGATGCAGAATGGCGCGTCGAGGGCCACCGAGCTGCAAGTCGGTGACGACGGTTTCATCAAGAATTGGCCGAACGATTTCTTCGGCGATGAGATGGGCGAAGTTGCCGCCATCGCCGAAGCCGGCATCAAGCACCGCCGCAGCCGAACCGGATGACATTCGTGGTTGATACGAATGTCGTGATCGTGGCCAACGGTCGCGAATCGCCTCAAGCGTCGATTCAGTGCGTCGCGGCCTGCATACAAAGCCACCGCGAGATCATGACTGCCGGGCGGATCGCTCTCGATCGCGGCGACCTGATCTTCGAGGAGTATCTTCCATACGCTCGTTGGCACGGTCAGATCAGGGTGGGTGATGCATTCTTCAAGTGGGTGTTCGACCACTACTGGAATCCGGAGCGCTGCGATCTGGTCCCGATCACGCCGCGCGACAATTCCTTCGAAGAGTTCCCGGCTGAGGAGCGACTGGCCGGGTTCGATCCCGCCGATCGGAAGTTCGTTGCCGTCGCCGTATCTCATCCTGACCATCCGCCGATCCTGCAAGCAGTGGATACCAAGTGGCGGGAGTTCGTAGAACCGCTGGACGAACGCGGTGTGAACGTCCAGTTCCTCTGCGGTTAACCAACCCGCAGATCCCTCCCGGTCATCTCCTTCGGTTGCGGGACGCCCATCAGACCCAGCACCGTTGGCGCGATATCCTGGAGCGCGCCGCCGGGGCGCAGCGGCCGCCGCTCCTCATCCACGACGATGAACGGCACCGGGTTGGTCGTGTGATAGGTATGCGGGCCTTTGGTCACAGGGTCGATGATCGTCTCCGCGTTGCCGTGATCGGCGGTGATGATCCAGCGCCCGCCGGCGCGCCTGAGGGCGTCGTAGATCCGGGTGAGGCCGGCGTCGACCGACTCGACGGCGCGCACGGTCGGCTCCATCTTGCCGGAGTGACCCACCATGTCGGCGTTGGCGAAGTTCATCACGATCACGTCGAAACCGCGCCGGTCGATCGCGTTGACCACGACATCGGTCACACCTTCGGCGCTCATCTCCGGTTTGAGGTCGTAGGTGGCGACTTTGGGAGACGGAACCAGCTCGCGCTCTTCCCCCGGATACAGCTTTTCATTGCCGCCATTGAAAAAGTACGTTACGTGGGCGTACTTTTCCGTCTCGGCGACGCGCAGATTCTTCCACTGATGCTCGGCCATCACGTTCGCCAGGATGTTGTGAGGGTGCTCCCTCGGCAGCACGAAAGGCACCGAGAGGGACTTGTCGTACTGGGTCATGGTCGTGAAGTGCAGTTTCAGCGGCGATTCGGTTAACACCCGAGTCATTTCGCGGCCGCGGTCGGCGCGATAGTTGAAGAACAGGCAGGCGTCCTCTTCCCGAATGCGCCCGACAGGCTCCTGCCTCGCGTCGACGATGGTCACGGGCTCGATGAACTCGTCGGTGACGCCGCGTTCATAGGATCGCTTCACCGCCGCGACGGGATCGCTGTTCTTTTCACCCGCGCCTTCGACCATCGCCGCCCTGGCGCGCTCGATCCGGTCCCAGCGCTTATCGCGATCCATGGCGTAATAGCGTCCGGAGACTGTAGCGATACGGCCTACACCAATCCGGCGCATCTCACGCTCAAGAGCTTCGATGAAGCGGGCGCCACTCTCGGGTGGCGTGTCGCGGCCGTCCATGAAGCAGTGCACCGCGACGTCGGCCACGTGCTCGCGTTTCGCCATCTCGAGCAGCGCGTAGAGATGCGTGTTCATCGAATGCACGCCGCCGTCACTGAGCAGGCCCATCAGGTGCAGCCGGCGCGTACGTGCATGATGCATCGCGGCCAGCAACACCGGATTTGAAGAGAACTCGCCGGATGCGATCATCAGGTCGATCCGCGTCACGTCCATGTGAATGACGCGGCCGGCTCCGATGTTCAGGTGTCCGACCTCGCTGTTGCCCATCTGGCCCTCCGGCAACCCCACGTACGGACCGGAGGTATTCACGAGCGTGTTCGGATATTCGCGCAGCAGTTTGTCGTAAGTGGGTTTGCGCGCGGCGGCGATGGCGTTGCCTTCGAGGGCCGGCGAGTAGCCCCATCCGTCGAGGATGGTCAGGACCAGAGGCCTTCCCGCCATCACTGCCGGAACGCCTTCCGCCCGGGGAATCGCGCCGCGCTGTCCAACTCCTCCTCGATGCGCAGGAGCTGATTGTACTTGGCGATGCGGTCGGTGCGGCTGGCCGAGCCGGTCTTGATCTGACCCGCGCCGGTGGCGACGGCCAGGTCGGCGATGAAGGCGTCCTCGGTCTCGCCGGAGCGGTGCGAGATCACGGACGTGTAGCCTGCGTCGGCGGCCATACGCATGGCTTCGAGCGTCTCGGTGAGCGTGCCGATCTGATTCACCTTGATCAGAATCGAATTGGCGACGCCGCGTTCGATGCCTTCGGCCAGCCGCTCGGTATTGGTCACGA
This sequence comes from Bryobacteraceae bacterium, assembly GCA_041486445.1. GTDB lineage: Bacteria > Acidobacteriota > Terriglobia > Bryobacterales > Bryobacteraceae > Palsa-187. The sequence goes on along the minus strand of JBGPLI010000167.1, from coordinate 40 downwards.
ACACATCGTCACCCACCAACTGGATCTTGCTGCCGAGCGC
>JBGPLI010000166.1:0-12841 GCA_041486445.1 Bryobacteraceae bacterium | reverse complement strand
GGCGATGTTGTCGCGCACCCATTCGAGCGACTGCACGATATCCAACATTCCGGCATTGCTCGCGTGGGCGAACCTATCGCCGCCGATCTCGCCGAGATGCAGGTACCCGAAGAGATTGAGGCGATGGTTGGTCGAGACCACCACCACGTCGTCCTTGGCGGCGAGGTTCGCGCCATCGTACACCATGACGCCCGCCGATCCGTTCCCGTATCCGCCGCCGTGGAGATATACCATGACAGGCCGCTTGTGCCCGTCCTTGAGGCCCTGCGACCAGACGTTCAGGACCAGGCAATCCTCTCCCATCGGTCCCTCGCGATCCATGACCGCATATTCGGCGACCAGGGGCTGCGCGCGAATCTGGGGAGCGCGGAGGCCGAGCTCGAGCGCGTCGCGAACGCCGGTCCAGGGTTGCGGCTTGGAGGGGGGCATGAACCGCCCCGCACCCGCGGTCGAAGCGCCGTAGGGGATTCCTTTAAAGATGTTGACCTTGCTTTGGACGCTGCCCCGGACCTTGCCGGCGGTGGTCTCGACGGTGGGGCCGGCCAAGCCGCTCTTGGCAGGAGCAGCCAGCGCACGAGAGGTGAAGGCGCCCGCCGCGATGAGGAACGACCGTCTGTCTGTTGTGTGAGGACTCATGCTCAAGCCTCCTGAAGCGACCGATTATACCAACGATCGCCTCTGAACCGCGAGCGAGTGAGCGAGCGGGTCCAGCAAGCCATCTCATCGCCACCCACTCGCTCGGCGCTCGTGGTTCGGTGTCATTTAAGGGGTGAATACGACGCGGGCGCAAGGAACTGGTTGCGGATGCGCGTCACCAGCGGAACTCCGTCCTTTTCGCTTTCGCGGCGGGCCGCCAGCCATTCGGGGTCAGTGGAGAACGCGGCGTAGCGCTTTTCGCGGTCGGCCATATTCTCAAACGCGAGAATGTAGGAGACCTCGTTATTGGATTCGCCCACCAGGGTGTTCCACAGCCCGATCACCTTGATGCCGTGCTTGTCGAAATACTTCAGGACATGATTCTCGAAGCGCGCATGGAAGGCGGGCATCTTGCCGGGCGTGATTTCGTAGACACGGAGTTCGTAGAGCATTCGTCAATTGTCTCAGGTGAGGGGGGAAGAAAGAAAAATGGTTCCAAGTGACCCGTCAGTCAACTCGTCCTCCGGCCGGCATGCACGGCCAGAACATGGCATCCAGAACCGGCGTGACGTGAGCCCTTCGCTCCCCGCCGCCGGTTTTGCCCGGCTGCGGATCAGTGCTCCGGTGCGCGTCCGCTACCTGTTCCGGTAGAAGCCTGCCTCTCGATGCGGCCTTTCGCTCTCCGTCAGCGACGGCTTACCTTTCGCTAAGCCCCCGCGGCCAGGTCAACGTTCCTAGCCTGCATCTTCAAGACAATTCCGAAACCCAGCTTCACCCGTTCGGTCCCGCGCTCCCGCCCCCGTCCGGCTTTCTGTCGCCTCGCGGGGCGCGATCCACACGCGAAACCCGTTGCTCAGCCCGATCCCGAAACTCTCCGTCTGTCCTCGAACTTCCGCTCCCCTTCAGGACCTCTCGATCCTTCCGGCTCGTAGCGCCCAGCCCGATCCCAAACGGAGAAGCTTACCCTAGCGAGTCGCCCGATCTTCCTTCGCTCCCCGCCGCGTTGAAATAATCTCTTACAACCGCGCGACGGATCAACGTTCCAGATCCGCTACTTCCCGCCAAGCTCGCTGTCCTTCGAACCTCTTGGAACCACATACATCATGCACCTAAGCCTGTTTCCGGTCAAGGGTAAAACAAGCCCGCGGCCACTGTTTCCTCAATAAATATATCTCCTGGAATCAACGTCTTACATTCGAACAGCCGTGGACGGCTTGTGAATAAAACAGCGGACGGCAAGGCTGTTTTATCTGGAAGAGAGCCGCAGGATCATGCCGGTGTCAGTGGCCGCCCACAGATGATCGGGGTCGGGGCCGGCGAGCGCGAGTGATCGCGCCACGGCCTTGTAGTCGACCTGCATCTCAGCCCAGTCCGTCAGATTGGCGCTGGTGAGCATCTTCACCCTGCCGGGAATAGGCGTGGAGTGCAGGCGTCCGGGAGGTTCCACTGCCGCGATAAACGCGCGCGGACCGGGGAACACAGCGGTATCGGTGACGCGGCGGTCTTTCTGGCGAAATGCGCTCTCACTTTTTCCGGTGGCAAGATCGAGGCGGTAGACCTCCGACGGCCACTCGAAGGAATCGTCGTAGAGGAACACAGCAAGCCCGAACACATCGGCCAGGCGTAGGCTTGCGATGGAGCCGAACAGCGGAGCCGTGGAGGAGTCCCAATTGGCGCCGCCGTCGCGGGTCTGAAGCAGCAGCGCAAGCGACGGAACCTGGTAGCGGCGCAGGGCGCGCTCCGGCGCCATCCACGGCGGCAGGTCGCTGCGGCCGGGCGGCGAATAGCCACCGACGATCATGCCGCGCCGGCCGTCGGCGAAGGCCAGGCGCGTGTAGCTGGTGAAGGCCGGATTGGCCGAGGGCTTGGCGGCTTCCCCGACCGGAGTCCAGGTGCGTCCTCCGTCGCGCGTCTCGAGAACGGAGCGTTGAAAGCCTGCGGCGAAGCCGTGCTTCGCATCGAGAAACCAGACGCGGAGAATGAGCCCGCCGGGCGGCGGATCGGCGAGTTTCTTATCGGGCTTGATCTGGCCGGCGATCCTAGTCCAACTTCGGCCGGATTCTTCGGTCAGCCAGATGGCCTCGGGCGTGACCATCCAGCCCAACGAATCGTTCAGGAAAAAGATCGAGCGTGGGAACTCCTTGAGAGGAACCAGCGACCACTTCGCGCCGCCGTCGTTGGTGACCAGGGCCGTGTACTTCGGCTTCCTTCCATCGCGGTCGTCGTAGATCGTGCCGATGGCGACGCCGCGGTCTATCGAGGGGAAAGCGAGATCGGTCAGCTCGAGACGGCTGTGGTGTTCATCGTAGAAATACTGAACGGTCCATGTTTGCGCAAAGAGGATTGGCGCAAGCAGCAGGACGAAGAAGCGCATTTCATCCGCGCCGTGCCGGCGCCATCACCAGGTCGAGGACGTCGGCCCGGAGGAGCGCGGCCGGGTCCACCGTGGCGAGCGCGACCAGGCAGCCCACCTGCTCGCCGACCGTGGTGAGCAGCTCCATCTCGCCTCCGGTGTGGGCGTGGGGCTGGCGATGCTGCACGTTGATGACGCCCGCGACGCGGTTCTGGACCAGCACCGGCGCCGAGAGGAACGCCTCGTAGGTGTCCTCGGGCAAGTCGGTGAAGAGCTTGAACCGGGGGTCGAGGTACGCCTCGCGCGACACCGACAGCAGGCGCCGCTCGCGCGCCACCCAGCCCGTCAGACCTTCTCCCAGCTTCAGGCGCACCTTGCCGAGGGTGTCCGGCTGGGGGTTATTGGAGGCGCACAGCACCAGTTCCCGATTGTGGAGCAGGTAGAGGAGGCAGGAGTCGCACTCCATGAACTCCACCACCAGGTTGACCACGCCGTGCAGGGCGTCGGCCAGGCTCATCTCGCGCACCATGAAGCGGCTGATTTTTTGCAGGAGGCGGAGCTGCTGCTCGGTGTGCTCCAGCCGCAACTCCAGTTCTTTAACGCGGGACACCAGTTCCATTATCCCAGATGGCCCATCCGAGAGGGGGTCCTGCAGCGTATCATGTGTAGATCGTCGATGGTCTTTTTTCTGTTGCAGGTGGTTCTGCGTTTCAAGGATGACTCGGAGCTGGCGCGCCGTCTCAAAGCGCGCGAGCCGCAGGCTATGTCCGATCTCTACGACCGCTACGGGCGGCTGGCATATTCGCTGATCTATCGGGTGGTGCGCGACGCCGCCACGGCCGAGGACCTGGTGCAGGAAACGTTCCTGCGGGTGTGGAACCGCGTGGCGTCGTTCGACCAGCAAAAGGGCGCGCTGGGGCCCTGGGTGCTGACGGTGGCGCGCAACCGGGCGATCGACTATGTGCGCTCGGTCGACGGGCGGATGCGGCACGCACGTTCCGTGTCGGCGGGGTCGCTGGAGCTGGACCGGATCGAGAACCCGGCGCGGTTTTCGGCGCTGGACGACAGCGCGCTGTCGCTCGATCGCGCGCGAAAACTCAAGCACGCGTTCGAAAGACTGACACCCAACCAGCGCATGGTGATCGAGCTGGCCTACTTCGAAGGCATGTCGCAGACCGAGATGGCGGCGCGGCTGAAACAGCCCTTGGGGACGGTGAAAACCTGGGTGCGGAGCGCGCTCAAGACGCTGCGCGACGAGCTCACGGAGGTGGCCACGGCATGACCTGCGACGAGCTGAAGGAAATGATGGAGCTGTACTGCCTCGGCGTTCTCGAAGGCGAGGAAAAGGACGAGCTCGACGCGCACCTGGCCCGGAATTGCGAAACCTGCCAGAGGAATTTGAACGGCGCGCTGGCGATGAACGCCGCGATGCTCACCTTGGTTCCCGCGGCCGCGCCGCCCAGGCGCCTGAAGCGGCGGATTCTGGCCGGCATCGGAGTGGAGCGCAGCCGTTGGGGTTGGGCAGCGGCGCTGGCGGCGGCGTGCATGCTGGCGGTGGCGGTGTGGGTCAGCCTTGAGGAGCGGCGCCGCACGGCTGAGCTTGCCGACGCGCGGCGCGCCGTGATCGAGGTGAGCGCGCAGCGCGACCGCCTCCAGCAGGCGCTTGGCTTCCTGGACGATCCGGCCACGCTTCCCGTGAGTTTCGGCAAGGGCCAGCCGGCGCCGCCGCGAGGCAATGTGTTCGTCAATGCGCGGCTGGGCGTGCTGCTGATCGCCTCGAACCTGCCTCCGGCGGCACGGGGGAGGATTTACCAGATGTGGATGATCCCCAAGGGCGGCGCGCCGCGGCCGGCCGGGCTGTTCCAGTCCGAGGCGGCGGGAACGGCGCTGCACATCCTGTCCGGCCCGGTGGACGCGGCGACGCTCGGTGCGGTGGCGGTGACGCTCGAGCCGGAGGCGGGATCGCCCGCGCCGACCACCACGCCGATCATCGTGGCTCCGGTAGCGGGGCTGTAGAGAGAGTTGTTGGCGCCGCCCGCGCTTACTTGCCCTTCAGACTACGGGCGAGTTTGCCCGCGATGCGGTCGGCGGCGTGCTCGATTTCCTCCGGCGAGGAATTCTTCGGGCGCTCGTTGGCCGCCCACAGAACGTCCCGCGTCTTCCGGTCCACCAGGAAGATGGCGCCGCGGCCCCGGGTGATCGGCGGCGCGTTCGGCTTGCCCGAGCCGAACTCGTCCTTGCTCTTGTCCTTGGGCCTGTCGTTGAACAAGTCCGCGAGGGTCTCTTCGAGGCCGGACCCGATGCGGTCGGTGAAAATCGCATCGGCCTTTTGCGGATCGGTCACCACCTGAAGAATCGAGCCGGTGGTGAGCCGGATCGCCAGGTATTGATCCAGGCTGCCCGGCATCGGCAACAGGTACACGGTTTTCACATCGCCGAGGCCGGCGCCGGACGCGCCCGCCGGCACCAGGCTTGCGGCGAACAGGAGAGCGAACCACTTCATACGTTCATGATACTCGCTCGGCTATTCTGGGGAAGTTCCGTGTACAAGAGCCAGAAGATCACGGTGATCATTCCGTGCCTCAACGAAGAACAGGGGGTCGAGCAGGTGCTGCGGCGCATGCCGGAGTTCGTCGACGAAGTGATCGTCGTCGATAACGGCTCCACCGATCGCACCGGGGAGGTCGCCCGGAGCTTCGGCGCGCGGGTGATCCGCGAGGACGTGCGCGGCTACGGGCGAAGCTACAAAGCCGGTTTTGCCTCCGCTTCGGGCGATGTCATCATAACGCTCGACGGCGATCACAGCTACCCGCCCGACGCGATTTCCTATTTGCTCGAGGCGTTCCTCCACCTGGAGGTCGATTTCCTGAGCGCGTCGCGCTTCCCGGTGCGGGACCGGAAGGCGATGAGCTTCAAGCACAAGTTCGGAAATCTGATCCTCTCGCTGGCGATGTCCGTGCTCTACTTCCGCTGGGTGCGCGACTCGCAGTCGGGCATGTGGGTTTTCCGCCGGAAGATCCTCGAAGGAATGAAGCTGGTCGCCGACGGCATGGCGTTCTCGGAAGAAATCAAGATCGAGGCGCTGAAGAACCGGAACGTGCGGTTCGCGGAAATCTCGATTCAATATTCGTCGCGGCTCGGAGAAATCAAGCTGAACCCGTGGCGCGACGGCTTCTACAACCTGTGGTTCCTGGTGAAGAAGCGGTTTTCCTGAAATGCCGACGGTAGCCGCAGTCGTTCCCCACTGGAACCGGCGCGAGCTCCTTGAGACATTGATCGCGAGCCTCAAGGCGCAACGCCGCGGGTTTGACGAGATTATCGTCGCCGATAACGGCTCGACCGACGATTCCGCCGCCGCCGCGGAGAGAGCCGGCGCCCATGTGCTGCGCCTGGGCCGCAACCTGGGATTCGCCGCGGCGGTGAATCGGGGGATCGAGGCCGCGCGTGCCGATTGGGTCGCGATCCTGAACAACGACGTCACGCTCGAGCCCGCCTGGCTCGCCGAGCTGCTGACTGCCGCCGAGCGCGAGCGCGCCTGGTTCGCAACGGGAAAAATTCTGCGCGCCGGCGATCCCGCCACGCTCGACGGTAGCTTCGACGAGATCTCCCGCGGGGCCTGCGCCTGCCGCTGCGGAGCGGGCAAACCCGACTCGCCGTTTTGGGACCGGCCCCGCCGCATTCGCATCGCGCCGATGACGGCCGCAATTTTCCACCGCGAGCTGTTCGATAAAATCGGCCCGCTCGACGAGTCTTTCGGATCCTACCTGGAGGATGTCGATTTCGGTGTCCGCTGCGCGCTGGCCGGCCGCGACGGCGTCTACGTCCCGGCCGCGGTCTCCCATCACCGTGGCAGCGCCACCATGGGCGAGTGGAATAAGGACACAGTACGGCTGATCGCGCGCAATCAGGTGTTCTTGGCCGCGAAACACTTCCGCGGTCAGCCGCGCTTTCCGATTGTGGTTGGTCAGTTGCTGTGGGGAGTGCTTGCGTTGCGCCATGCGCGCGGAGTAGCCTATCTACTCGGCAAGATTTCGGGGATGAGCACCGCACGCGCGATTCACCGGCAACGCGACGCTCAACCGAAGCTGCGAAGCGTGGCCGAGGCAGGCGAGGAGGCGATTCTTGAACTCCAGCGGCAGACTGGATTCGACTGGTACTGGAGGGCGTACTTCTGGCTGCTGCCGCGGTGATTGTCACGCACAACTCGGAAGAAGTGATCGAGCCGTGCCTCGAGGCGCTGTCTAGAATGGCCCCCGCAATGGAGCTCATCGTCGTCGACAACGCTTCCGTGGATGCGACGGCCGAGCGCGTGCGCGCCAGGGCCGGAGTGAGGCTCCTCGCCAATACGGAAAATTTGGGCTTCGCCGCGGCGGTCAATCAGGGAGTGCGGTCCACCGGGGCCGACTTCGTGCTGATGATGAATCCGGACGCGAGGCTGCTGACAGGTGTGGACAGCCTGGTCGAAGCGAGCCGCCAGTATGGACTCGCCGCCGGAAAACTGGTCGACGCAAAGGGCCGCGCGCAGACCGGTTTTACGATCCGGCGCTTCCCCACGCCGGCGGCGCTCATTTTTGAGACGCTCGGCGTCAATCGCCTGTGGCCTTTGAACCCGGTCAATCGCCGGTATCGTTACCTGGACCGTGATCTCGACCAGCCGGGTCCGGTGGAGCAACCCGCCGGCGCGTTCCTGATGGCACGGCGCGACGTGTGGGAGCGGCTGGGCGGCCTCGACGAAACCTTCCGTCCATTGTGGTTTGAAGATGTCGATTTCTGCAAGCGGGCGGCCGATGCCGGTTACCGGATCGAGTATGTTCCGGCGGCGCGGGCGGCGCACCGCGGCGGCCATTCGGTATATCAGGTTCCGGCGGGATGCCGGGCACGCTACTGGTGTGCTAGTCTGCTAAGGTATGCAGCCAAGCACTTCCGTCCGGTTGGGTATAGGGGAATCTGCGCGGCGGTGGTGCTCACTTCGGTTCCGCGGATGGTCGCGGGGATGATTCACGAGCGGAGCCTCACGCCTGCTGTCACATATAGTAAGATTGTCCGGTTCGCTGTCCTGTGCCTGGTGTCTCGCGGGAGGTCCGCGGGCGCGGCGTAGTAGAGATTCATAATTCATTTCGCATGGCCTACAAGGACTCAGTTTCCGTAACGGTGGTGACTTACAACAGCGGCCGGTTCATCAAGCGCTGCCTGGAGTCGGTGCTCGAGCAGAAGTACCCGAACCTGGATGTCATCGTGATCGACAACGCCTCCACCGACGGGACTGTGGATATCCTCGAGACCTTCGCCGACCGCTGCCGCATCTTTTATAACGACCAGAACATCGGCTTCGCCGCGGCGCAGAATCAGGCGATCGCTCTTTCCCAGGCCGAGTGGGTGCTGACGCTGAATCCGGACGTGCTGCTGCTGCCGAACTTCATTCAGGCTCTGGTCGACGCCGGCCAGATCGACCCGAAGATCGGCACGGTGTGCGGCAAGCTGCTCACCATCCGCGCCTCCTTCGATCTTCCCGAAAAAGCGCTGGTCGATTCGACCGGAATCTACTTCACGCCGATGCTGCGTCACCTGGACCGGGGCAGCCAGGAAGTGGACAACGGCCACTACCTGAACTTCGAATACGTCTTCGGCGCCACGGCTGCCGCAGCGCTCTATCGCCGCCAGATGATCGAGAACACTTCGGTCCTGGGCGAGTTCTTCGATCCCGATTTCTTCGTCTACCGCGAGGATGCCGACGTCGCCTGGCGCGCGCAACTGATGGGCTGGCGCTGCATCTATACGCCGCTGGCGCGCGGTTACCATGTTCGCAATGTGCTGCCGGGCAACCGCCGCGCGCTGCCGCCGGTGATCAACATGCACTCGGTGAAGAACCGGTTTCTGCTGCGGATCAAAAACATGACGCCGGATCTGTACCGGCGCAACTGGTTCTCCATCACGGTGCGCGACGTAGTGGTGATCGGAGCCTGCCTGCTGCGCGAGCATTCGTCGCTCCAGGCCTTCTGGTACCTGGCGCGCAACTGGAAGCGCGTGGTCGCCAAGCGCGAGGAAATCATGAAGCGCCGCCGTGCCAAGGACGACTACATCGCCAGTTGGTTCTCCTACCGGCCGGTGAGCCGCCCGGCCCCGAAACCGACGGCGCGCCTGCTGGCCAAGGCGCGCACCGCCCGCGGATAGCAGTCCACGGTGCGGTTCGCCATCCTGGGCACGCGCGGCATTCCCGCACGCTATGGTGGATTCGAGACGTTCGCCGAAGAGCTATCGGCGCGCTTGGCCGCGCGCGGCCACCGCGTCACGGTGTATTGCCGGCAGCGGCATCCCGAACCTTCGTATCGAGGCGTGCGATTGAAATATCTTCCCACCGTCCGCCACAAGTACCTGGATACGATCGCACACACGCTGCTCTCCACGCTGCACCTGCTCGGCACGCGCCAGGATGCGGTCCTGTATTGCAACGCCGCGAACGCCGTTTTCACCTGGATGCCGCGCCTGGCCGGCATGCCGGTGGCGCTGAACGTGGACGGACTCGAGCGCCATCGGAAGAAATGGAATCGCCTGGCCAAGGCCTGGTATCGCTTCTCCGAGCGGCTGGCGACGTGGATGCCCAACGCCGTGGTGACCGACGCGCAGAGCATCGCCGAGTATTACCAGGAGCGCTACGGGCGCGCCTCGGAGATGATCCCGTACGGCGCTGTGGTGGGGACGGCGGCGACCACGCAAGTCCTGGCGCGGCTCGGCCTGGAGTCTGGCAAATACTTTCTGTATGTGAGCCGCATGGAGCCGGAGAACAACGCGCTGCTGGTGCGGGAGACTTTTGAACGCCTCCAGACTCCGCTCAAGCTGGCGCTGGTCGGCGACGCTCCCTACGCGGCCGATTACATTCAGCAGGTGCGCGATACGCGCGATCCGCGGATCGTCATTCCCGGCGCGATCTACGGGCAGGGTTACCACGAGCTCGGCTCGCACTGCTTCGCTTACATCCATGCAACTGAAGTAGGCGGCACACACCCGGCTCTGATCGAGGCCATGGGCCGCGGCGCGCTGACTCTCTATCTGGATACGCCCGAAAACGCGGAGGTCGCCGGCGGCGCAGGGCTGGCGTTCACCCGCGACAATCTCGCCGCGGTGATGGATCAGGCGTTGCGCATGACCGAGTACGAGCGCCGGATGTGGAGGGAGCGCGCCGCCGAACGCGTCCGCGCGCGCTACAGTTGGGAGGCGGTGACCGGCGCTTACGAGACACTATTAACGAGGCTGGCGCAAGGCCGAACATGAGGAGCTGGGTAGAGGTGTCGCGCGCGCGAATCCGCGAGAATTTCCGCGCCGTCAGGGGACTGGTGGGCGCCCCGGTCGAGGTCATGCCGGTGGTGAAGGCCGACGCCTACCGGCATGGCGCCACCGAAATTTCGCGCGTGCTCGAATCCGAGGGCGCGCGCTGGCTCGCGGTCTCGAATGTCGAAGAAGGCGTGGCGCTGCGCCAGGCCGGCATCGCCGCGCGCATCCTGGTTATGGCGGACTTCTTGCCCGAGGAGCGCGGCGCTCTCCCCCTCTTCAGCCTGACGCCGGTGGTGCACTCGCTGGAAGATCTGGCGGCGGTGAGCGTTCCTTACCACTTGAAGATCGACAGCGGCATGGGCCGCCTGGGCACCCGCGCGAGCCCGGATGAGATCGTCCGTGCGGTGGCGGCGGCGCCGGCGGCGCTCGAAGGCTTGATGACGCACTTCGCCTCCTCGGCGAATTACGAAAGCCGCCAGACGGAGGAACAGATCCGTTGGTTTGAGCAGGTTCTCGCGGCGCTGCGGGCAAGCGGTTTCGCGCCGCGCTACGTGCACCTGTCGAGCACCAATCCGGTCGCCTACCGCCGCACGGACGCCTGGGGAAACCTGGTGCGCACCGGCCACGCGATCTACGGCTATGTTTCCCCCGCGCGCGGAGGGCCGCCCGTGGCGGCGCTGCGGGTGAAACCTGCGCTCTCCTGGAAAACGACGGTGCTGGCCGTCAAGGACCTCGAAGCCGGCGCGCTGGTGGGCTACGGCGGCATGCATCGCGCCGGGCGCGCCATCCGGATCGCGGTGCTGGCGGCCGGCTACGCCGACGGCATCCCGCACCGGTTGTCCAATCGCGGCAGCGTGATCGCGAAAGGAAAACTCGCGCCCATCGTCGGCGCGGTATCGATGGATTTGACGACGATCGACGTGACGGCGTGTCCCGAGCTGCGCGTGGGCGACGCGGTGACGCTGCTCGGCGCGGAAGGGGACGTTTCGATTGACGCGCAGCAGATCGCCCGGGCCGCGGGGACGATTTCCTACGGCGTGCTGTGCGGCATCAGCGCGCGGGTCAAGCGCGTGTATGTGGATTAGAGAAGGCCCAACTTGAACAGCCGCTGGGCGAGCGCGTAGATGTCCCGACGGCTTCCTTCTTTGCGGATGCCGGCGGCGACGACTACAACTGTCACGATCGCTCGTTCGACGCGGTAAATAATCCGGTAGCGTTGTCCCACCGCACGCACGCTGCGGTAACCGGCGAGATCGTCGCCGAGGGGCTTGCCGCGCAACTCGGGATACTCAACTAGACGATCAATCGCATCGCGAAGCTTCTCGCGCACGCGGCGATTGGAGATGTCCTCCAGCATTTGGCGTGCCGCGGAGCTGATGACGATCTGATACGTCAAAGGCCCAGTTCTCTCTTGACTTGCTCCCAGGGATAGACCTTCCCCTCGTTCATGTCCTTGACGCCTTGGCGGAACGCTGCCATCATCTCCGGATCGGACATGATCTCGAGTGTTTCGGTGATCGACTCGTAGAGATCCCAGGACATGACCGCAAGCACCGGCTTCCCGCGCCGGGTCACTTGTACGGCTCCGATGTCGGGATGCTTCTCGAAAACCTCGGGAAGCGTGGTCAGCCGTTTCCGTGCCTCCACCATGGCCATGGGACCGCGGCCAATCACGCGCCGGCTGCGCTTTTTCGAGAGGGTTCGCGGCATGACTCAAGTGTACAACAGAGTGTACAGAGAGATCGATCGCTGGGTCAAGCGGGCGTATGTGGATTAGGCTCTTGCCGTCTTCTGGCGATTGGCTTCGAGCCGCGAGTCAACCAGCGCCACGGTTGCGTCGATCACCGGGTGACTCAAGCCCTTCTGCCTGGCGATCAGCTGCACCAGCTTGTCGGCGCGCTCGATATTGGGCGCTCCGTTCTGGAGCGCGCGCGCTGCCGAAGCCGGCCGGACCAGCGATTGCGCGGCGGCCGCGTATTTCTCGAACGGCACCAGGTCGTCCGGGCTGGCGCCGAGCTTCACGCACAGATCGTTGACGAAATTATAGACCGAGCGCGAGGTCTCGAGGTCGCTGTGTACCGCTTCCTGCGCGGTGCGCATGCCATCTTTGGTGATGCAACGGTAGTTGCCGGAGAGTAGCATCGCCCATTTGGCCAGCGGCACGAAAATCGAATCGTGCACCTTCAGCTTCACCGGCAGCTCGATCTTGCCTTCGGGCGTGTCGAACCGCGCGCCCTCGATGTCCTTTTCGAGCTGGCGCAGAATCGCGGTGGATTTCTCGTCGTCGAACTTCGCGACTTTGAAGTTGGTCGGCAGCGTCACCATCAGCACGTTGACCTGCTCGTCCGGCGGGCGGATCGCCTGCGGATCCGGACTGTTGAGCGTCATGCATTTGGGGTCGAAATTCTCCCAGACGGTCGGATCGGTGTAGGCGGGTTTCAGCGCGTCGTAGTTCAGGCCAGGAATGCGCCGGATGTAAGGCAGCGGCGGCATATTCATGATGGACATGCACGGCACCCGCGACTTCGCCACCGCGTCGAGCAATTCGCGCACGCCCGCCGAGCGATATTGCGGCTCCTGCAT
>JBGPLI010000165.1:0-12860 GCA_041486445.1 Bryobacteraceae bacterium | reverse complement strand
GCTCGGCCCCGCCCAACGAGCGCACGTTAGTCCGGAAGTTCAAGCGCATGCTAAAGGAGTTCGGACGGCTAGGGTTGGATGTGCGAGCTTTGTTAGATCAACAACTTCCCGCACCCGTCTAATGTATTTTCGAGGGTGCGTACGCCACATAATCACCACAGAATGTTTGTGAGAAATGCGGGTTAGCTGTAGACGTGCCAGTACCAGAACATCGCGGCGAGCCCCGCCAGCCCGAGGAAACTTCCGAACGGCAGCTCGTACGTTGACGCGTCCTTGCCCGTCACGAAAATGTAGATCAGCCCCACGACGGCGCCGGCGAGCGAGGCGACGATCAGCGTCAGCAACGCAAAGTTCAATCCCAGAAAGGCGCCGATCATGGCGATCATTTTGACGTCGCCGAACCCAAGCCCTTCCCGGTGCCGCAGCTTTTGATAAATTGCGCCCACCGCCCAAATGGCCCCACTCGAAACCCCCGCGCCCAGCGCCGACTCGCCCACCGACAGCAAAGCGGGGCCAAGCGGCCTTGGCAGCAAAAGGTGCGCGAACCCGACCTCCATCGGGACGAAAACAGCCAGCACGAGTCCCACGACGGTTCCACCGAGCGTGAACTCGTCCGGCAAAATGCGCTCTTCGAGGTCCGATGCGATCAAGGTGATGAGAATCGCCGAAAACAGGGAATACTTGAACGCCGGAAGCGAAGGCCCGAGGGTCGCGACGCACACACCGAACGCGGCTGCCGTCGCCAGTTCCACCAAAAGGTACCGCGGCGATATGCGCTCACGGCAGCTTCGGCACCGCCCGCGCAGCAGAATGTAGCTCACCACGGGAATGTTGTCATGCCAAGCGATCGGTTTTTCGCACGCCGGACAAAACGAGCGCGGGCGCACCACCGAGAGATCCCTCGGCAAGCGAAAAACACAGACATTGAGAAAGCTCCCGACCAGGAGGCCCACCAGCACCGCCAGCCCGGTTTCGATCATCGCCCAACCTCTTCATATGCGCGCAACGTGCCCTCCACCCACAGCTGAGAACTACAAGGGCGTCACAACCGGCAAGTCATCAATCCCGGCGAAATCGCGATCGCGGCTGACCAGCGTCGCACCCAACGCAAGTGCCGTGGCGGCCACCCAGAGATCGTTTTCATCCGGTGCGAGTCCGCGCTGGTGACGAGCGAGTTTGTTGACGATACTATCTCCCTGATCCAACCCGGCCATCCAATTCTCGACGCGTGGCTCCGCCCTCATCAGGTCACTGATCGCATTTGTATCAAGCAGATATGTCACTCCGGTGGCCACCTGTCCAACACATCCTGGTCGCGCACCGGCAGTCGCGAGGCGGCAATCGCAGCATCGAGATCATCCACGGCGGAACAGCTAGGATGAGGTAGCGCCCGAATAGTTCGCAGCACAGCGTCAGGTGAAGTCGGCCTTTCCAGGAGAGATCGCAAACGCTCCACAGCTAGTTGCTCCACGCTTTTCTTCTGTGCCGCGGCAATCCCCTCCAGACCACGCGCAAGATCATCTGGAATTTGGATCGTCATCCCTACCATTGTCTCAATACAGTCACGGCTTTGCACCGGGTTGGCCCGAGCCGACAACTTCTTCATATACGCGCAACGTGCCCTCCACCATCGCGTCAATCGAAAACTGCCGCTTCACTTTTTCCCTGCCCTGCCGGCCCATCTCCGCCGCCAGCGCTGGATCGTCCAGCAATCGTCGCACCGCCGCTGCCAGCTCTTCGGATGCAGGCGGCCAATCCACCAGCAGCCCCGTGCGTTCGTGCTCGACGATCTCCGCAAGCCCGCCCACGCGCGTCGCGATCACCGGAACGCCCGCCGCCATGGCCGCCAGCGCGGCTGACCCCAGCCCCTCCATTTCGCTCACATACAGGAACACGCTGGCCGTAGACAAATCTTGCCACAAATCGCCCGCGGAATGGATCGCGAACCCCGGAATTGCGGCGCTCTTGTGCGCGAGTGCGACGATGCGGCCCGGCTCGGCTCGTCCCGGTGGTGGAATGGGCACGCCGTCGTAGACCACGCGGATCCGTTGTTCCTCCACACCGGCCTCAGCCAGCCGCGCAGCCACGTAGCGCGAAACCGCCAGGTACCGCGTCGCGCGCGCGTATTTCCACCGCGACCCGATGGAGCGCCGCACCGCGAACCCGACTCTGCGCGCCACCACCAGGGGTGCTCCTCCTGCAATCGCGGCCAGCGTGTGCGCCTTCGCATCATGAGCGTGCACCAGATCCGCGCGTCGCGCCATCTTCGCCAGCGCAAGCAGCGAAAGTGGATACGCCTCCACTCCCCGTTTGCGCACCTCGCTCAGCAAGGGCGACTGCGCCGGCGCAAGCAGTGTCGCGTCTTTCAGCCTCTCTAGCAGGTAGAGAGCCTGCCACTGCCCGCCGCGCATCTCGCGTCCCGTATCGATATGGAGCGTCCGCATTTGTCTTCCGCTTTCATCGGGCGGGGCCCATGAAGCGCGCCTTGGCGTACTTGACGAAGTTGTACAGCGCCGCCATGTTCGCAATCGCCAGCCCTTCCACGCCGTCCAGGAAACCGAGCTTCAGCACATAGGTTTGGAAGAACGTCCAGGGCGGTTCGAAAATCAGCCGCCCCCAGGCGATCTTTTCGCCCGTCGCCAACAGTTGTTCGGCAGCGAGCGTCGTGTAGCGATCCATCACCTTCAAATGCTCGGACAGCGAGTTGCACGTGAAGTGCAGCAGGTTGGACTGAAGGTGCCCGACCCGCCCATTCACCTTCACCGATTCGTGAACGAAGGCGCCTTCCCATCGCGCCTTGCCGCGATGATAGAGCCTGACCTTGCGGTCCGGATACCAGCCGGAGTGGTGGATCCATCGGCCCAGATACTGCGCCAGGCGCGGCATCGTGTAGGCGTCGAATTGGGGACCGTTCTTCTTGAGTTTCCAGATCTCGCCTTCCAGCGCCTCACTCAGCGATTCGTCGGCGTCGATCGAAAGAATCCAGTCGTGGACAGCCTGTTCGGCGGCCAGGTTCTTCTGGTTGGCGTAGCCGGGCCACGCGCTCTCCACCACGCGCGCCCCGAGCTTCTCGGCGAGCTCCACCGTGCGATCGCTCGAGCCGCTGTCCATCACCAGGATTTCGTCGGCGCACCGCAGGCTCTCGATGGCGCGCGGCAGATTGCGCTCCTCGTTGTAGGTGATGATGGTGGCCGAGATTTTCACGGGCCCGCGGTCCGCACGGGAGCAAGCGTGAAGGAAAGCAGAAAGACGATCAGCGCCGCCACTCCCAGCCAGTTGCGCGTGCGGCCCACCGGGTTGGGATCGAAGATCGCGGGGTGGCGCATCCCGAAGAAGAACAGGATCACCGCCCACATCAGCCAGCTATACGCGAAGAAGAAACCCATCGGCACCAGCGCTAGCACGAACAGCCGCGACAGCAGGCGCGTGCGCTCGCCCAGAAACGCGTAGAGGACATGGCCGCCGTCGAGCTGTCCGATCGGCAGCAGGTTCAGCGCCGTGGCCAGCACTCCTACCCAGGCCGCGCGCGCCACCGGGTGGAGATAAATGTCGCCGACGGGGGCGCCGGGGAACAAGATCCATTCGAACAGGCGCACCAGCAGCGGCGTTCCAAACACCAGGTCGCCCTGCGCGCCGATTCCGGGCACGACCTTCGACAACGACATGCCTGCCGCCATGGGCCACACCAGCAGCGCGAACCCCGCCAGCGGCCCGGCCACGCCGATATCGAACAGGATTCGCTTGGACAGGATCGGCGACCGGATGCGGATGAATGCGCCCAGCGTTCCGATCAGCGTCGGCGCCGGCAGGAAGAACGGCAGAGTCGCGTCGACGCCGTAGTAGCGCGCCGCCAGGTAATGCCCCATCTCGTGCGCCATCAGGATCGCCAGCAGCGTGAGCGAAAACGGCAGGCCGTCGAGCAGGTACGCCGGATCGTGCCACATGCGCGCGTATCCGAGCAGATCGGCGTCGAAATCGAACGGACGGTTCTCGGCGAAGCTGTGCGCGAGCCCGGCCCCGACCACTGTAGTCGTGACCAGCGTCAGCAGCAGGAGCAGCGCGTGCAGCCAGTAACGATGCCGCGGGCGCTCCTGGCCGGCGAACGCATCCACCAGGCTCCCGTCCAGCGTTGCCCCTGGATAAGACTCCGGCGTCGTGGGGTAGCCGTTGCTCGACACAAAATCCGGGACCCTACTGTAGCGTCTGCAGTTCTTTGCCGGGCTTGAAGCGCACGGCTTTGCCGGGGGGGATGGCGACCTCGGCCCCGGTGCGCGGGTTGCGGCCGATGCCGGTCTTCCGGGGGCGGACGTTGAAGATTCCGAATCCGCGCAGCTCGATGCGCTCCCCACGGCCGAGCGACCGCTTCATGCTCTCAAAGACGGTTTCCACCGCCATCTCGGCCTTCGTCTTGGTGATACCCGTCCGGTTGACCACTTCATTAATGATGTCGAGTTTAATCAAAGCCGCCTCCCCGTGCCCCGAAGCTGACACCCACGAAACCAGCCCCGCAAACCTCATGATAGGATTAGGGTTATTGCATTGTCAAGTGGCGCAGGGCCATGCCCTGCGAGACTTCTGCCACGAGGCTAGCCGCGCCCCATCCGT
The DNA here is from genome assembly GCA_041486445.1 of Bryobacteraceae bacterium. Classification (GTDB taxonomy): domain Bacteria; phylum Acidobacteriota; class Terriglobia; order Bryobacterales; family Bryobacteraceae; genus Palsa-187. The sequence continues at coordinate 8,255 of JBGPLI010000165.1, read as the reverse complement.
CGCTGCTGAAGGCGCTGCTCTCTGTTTCTCACGGTTCGCCCTCGCGTCCGGCTCCATCGACACCACTGTATCACGCGCCGGATTTCTTCCGGACCTCGATATTCAGCCGCTTGATCTTCTGAAGTCAGGGCCCGCAATGGAGTAATCTCGTTTATTCTGGGTTCCTTCAAAGCGATTGGACTGGGGGCTACGGATGAACAATGCGGCGCATCATTTTTCACCCGATTACACTACCGCACGGCAGCGATTCTGCGAAGCGGTGGCAGCCCGTAACGGGCATCTCGATTCCCTGGAACTGGCCGCGAAGGGCCCGCTCGGCGAAAATCTGGCCATCGACATTTCCTGGTTCGGCGCTTTGAACCCGCGGCGCGTGCTCGTGCATACGTCCGGCTTGCACGGCGTCGAGGCTTTCGCCGGCTCCGCCATTCAACTGCAGTGGCTGGACGAGGAGATCTCGCCGCTTCCTGAAGACGCTGCGGTCGTGCTGGTTCACGTGCTGAATCCCTACGGCATGGCGTGGCTCCGCAGGTTCAACGAGAATAACGTCGACCTCAATCGCAATTTCCTGGGCCCGAACGAGGAATACACAGGCGCTCCCGATGGCTATCGCAGGCTGGATCCTTTTTTGAATCCGGCGACACCTCCCTCGACGGATTTCTTCTATCTTCATGCCGTGTGGTTGATAGCGCGATACGGATTGGAAGCTCTAAAGCAGGCGGTTGCGGGCGGCCAATATGTGAATCCGCGCGGTTTGTTTTTCGGCGGAGCACGGCTGGAAGAGGGTCCCCAAAAATTTCAGGCGCTCATGGCGGAACGCTTGTGCAACGCGGAGCGCATCACGCTGATCGACGTCCACACGGGGCTCGGGCCGTTTTCCGAGGACCGGTTGTTGACCGAAGCCGAGCCTGCACATCTTTTCCAGGCCCTCAAAGCCGCGTTTGGCAAGCGGGTCCAGCCGCTCACAGCCGGTCAGAGCGTAGCATACAAAGTGCGAGGTGACCAGCACACGATGTACCCACGCCTGATGGCGGGCAATGAATGTTACCTTGTCACGCAAGAGTTCGGAACTTATAATTCAGTGACCGTGCTTGCAGCCCTTCGTGCGGAGAATCGGTGGCACCATTACGGTGGTGGAACCGTCAATCATCCGACAAAGAAGAGACTCAAAGAAGTTTTCGGCCCCAACAACCGACGTTGGCGGGACGCCGTCTTGCGTCGAGGTCGGGAAGTGATTACACAGGCGTTGGCATTAACCTTTGAGGGACCCCTCGAGACGAGAACGTCGTGAACTGTCCCAACTGCGGCCTGATAAATCCGCCGACGGCCCGTTGCTGCGATTGCGGGCATGAGTTCACAGACATTGCCGGCCCCGATGACCGTGACGAGGCCCGCGCATACGAACCGGGGGCGCAAAGCTTCTTCGATCGTTATTACCAATCGCCGGAACCCCACAGAGCGCCCGAAGCGCTTCGGGCTTTTCTCGGCAACCCGGCTTGTCAAGATCCCGCAGCAAACGTCGGGTGGTACCTATTCGCGCGCATAGCGCAAGATCATCCATCTCTGGTTCGCGAATACGCAAAGCTGCTTCGGGAAATTCCTTACGGGCGAGCCGTGCTCCTGCGCATTCTCTGTCAAACGGGCGACGAGGAGACCAGGACCTTTCTCGAATCCTGTGCTACAGACATCGAATTCGCATACATACGGAAGGACATTGAAGAGGTTCTTCAGAACTGGTCTCCGGGCGCGATTGCACCCCTCGTGCGTCCTGTCAGCACCCCAGCGGACCTCGACTTGCTGTGGTGCGAGTTCCTCGCCACGGGGAGCGTCGAGCCAGTGCTGCGTATCATCGACGTCCTGGAGCGCCCGGATCACGTTCGCAGCAAGTTGGAAGACTGGCTGCAAGCAACGTCCCACCGCCGGCCCCGTCGGGGATTCTCGATCCCCGCCAAGATCCTGCGGCGACTTCTGATCCGCAGGCTTTGGACGAAAGCCTCCATTCTTTGTGATCCACATCGCGGCGGGGTGTTAAGCCCCCAGGATCTCGATTGCCACTGCATGACGACGGGATGGGACTTGGATCGCGAGCGAGCAGTCAGGATCGCTAAGCTGCTTCCGGTGAATCTTTACGGAGAGGATGCTTACATCGGCTTAAAGGCAGTGGCCCGCTGGTCTTTGGCCTCCCACGCCCACCAGCACGCGGTCATTTTTGAACTCTGCGAGTCCGAGGCGGCTAAGAGAACCGGCCGGTGCCGCACGCTGCTATTGGAGATCGTGGCCAAGGCAGCGCTGTCTCAAGACGATATGGAAAAGGCCTTCAATGCGTTGCAGGAATCCTTGACCCCGGACCCTGAGATGGAACGCCGTCAATCGGATCGAGCAAGGGGCGAGTGGGAGCGGCTGCTGCGCCTGTCTCTGGATTCGGCCTCGCCCTCTCCGGAACCGCCTCCGGCGGTACGCGAAGCAGCGCTGCGAACTATCCGCGCCACGGAAGCCGCGGATACATACCGTGCAAAACGCAACTGGGTCCGCAACGCTGACCGCGGAGAACCTACTGCTGACGATATCAGTTGGGAATGCCAGTTCGCCCGGTCGGCCAACTTCCGCGTGTTTCAGACCATGTGGTAGGAAAGCGGCCCGGTGTACGACGAATGGATCACTGCGGGGACGGCCCATTTTCGGAGCCCAGGTTACCTCAACCTCCTCGAGCGATCCAGCACAGCGACGAATTCTTCGGTGCTTGCGTCAACGTATTTCGGTTTGCTGCGTAGACGCAAGCCAGCGAAGTTCGGAGCGTACCTCTACGAAGGCTCGCATTACTTCTGCGCCGAATATAGAAACATCCCACTTCCCATACGGCCGTCGTGGCTTCAGCTTGTATTTATTTTCACGCGATGCAACGCACTGGTGTGGACGGACTCTGATACCTGGAGGCTGGCCAAAGTGGTCCTGACCCTCAAACCTTCGCGGATGATGACTGGCGGCAGGCTACAGGAAATCACGCACCTATTCTCTTGCTGCGAAGAACCGGTGTCGATCGTGCCGCCGGCATTTAGCCTGCTCGGGCCAGCTCAACCGAAATGGAAGGAAATACTGGTCCGACTGGCGCAGCGGTGGACTGGACCTCGCTAGCCGCGCCTCCGCCCGTTCCCATTGCCCCCCAGCCGGAGCGAATTGATAAGGGCCTGTTGCGTCTTAGCGAGTTTGTCCACGGTTTGTACCAGAGCGGCGAACTTGGCGTCCCTCTGCTGGTCCCGGCGCTGGACAAACTTGATGCCCTCCTGAACCAGCTTCCGCGTCGCCTCGAAACGCTGGTCCCATTTCTGGTCCATCCTCTCCATGCGCACCTCGGCCTTCGCTATTCGGGCCTCGGCTGCCTCCATGCGCCTGTCGGCCTGCTTCTGGCGCTCCGCCACGTCGCGGAGGATCGCCTCGATCCGCTGAAATCGCTGTTCTGGTTCCATCGGCACTACTCTATCACGCGCCCGATTTCTTCCGGACCTCGATATTCAGCCGCTTGATTTTCTGATTCAGCGTAGAGAGCGGAATCCGCAGCGCCTCGGCGGCCGCGGTCTGGCTGCCGTCGGAAGTCTCCAGTTGCTCGATGATTTTGCGGCGCTCGAAGTCGGCGACGATCTCGAACAGCGATGCGTCCGGGGCGAGCCGGCCGCTCTCGTCGCGGCGGATGCGCAGGCCGCGCGCTTCGAGCAGATGCTCGGGCAGCACGTCGCCAGGCACCGAGGGCTGCGAGGCCAGCACAACCGCCCGCTCCACCACGTTTTCCAGTTCCCGCACGTTGCCCGGCCAGGCGTGATCCATCAGGATCTGCATCGCCTCGGGCTCGAACTTCAGTCGCGACCGCCCGTTTTCATCCAGGAATTTCTCGTTTTCCCGGCAATATTTCGTGAAAAAGTGATCCACCAGCGCGGGAATATCCTCCTTGCGGTCGCGCAGCGGTGGAAGCGCCAGGTTGATGACGTTCAGGCGGTAGTACAGGTCCTCGCGGAATCTGCCGTCCTCCACCAGCTTCTTCAGGTCCGCATTGGTCGCGGCCACGATCCGCACGTCCACCTTGATCGTCTCGGTCGAGCCGAGCGGCATGAATTCGCGCTCCTGAATCACGCGCAGCAGCTTGGTTTGCGTCTCGAGCGAGATGCTCCCGATCTCGTCGAAGAAAATCGTCCCGCGGTCGGCGGTCTCAAAGTATCCTTTGCGCGAGGCTACGGCGCCCGTGAAGGCGCCTTTCACGTGGCCGAACAGCGCCGATTCGAGCAGCTCCGGCGGCACCGACCCGGAGTGCACCGGCACGAACGGGTGATCGGCGCGCGCCGAGTGCGCGTGGATGGCATTGGCGATCAGTTCTTTGCCGGTCCCGGTCTCGCCCGTGATCAGGATGGTGGCGCGGCTGGCGGCCACCTGCCCCACCAGGTCCAGGATCTTGAGCATCCGCTCGCTCTTGCCGACAATGTTCGGGAAACTGTAGCGCTGTTTGAGCGCCCGCTTGAGCTCGGTGTTCTCGCGCTCCAGGCGGCGCTTGGAGATCATGCGGTCGATCTCGATCAAGAGTTTTTCGTTGTCCCAGGGCTTGGAGAAGTAATCGTTCGCGCCGCGCTTGAGGGCGTCCACCGCCACTTCCACCGATCCGTAGGCCGTGATCAGAAAAACCGGCGTTTCCCGGTCGCGCGCGCGGATTTCCTCGAGCACCTGCATGCCGCTCTTATCCGGCATCATCAGGTCGAGCAGCACCAGGTCGAACGCCGCCTGCTCCAGGCGCTTCAGCCCCTCGGCTGCGTTGGCGGCCAGCGTGACTCGATAGTTCTCCCCGGAGAGCAGCGCTTCCAGGCTTTCGCGGATGTCCGGCTCGTCGTCGATCACCAGGATGCTTCCGCGCGCTGCTTCCCCGGCCAGGATATCCGGGGGCAAGCTCGCGAATACGTCCGCCATTACTGGATCAACCTGTCAGACTGCGCGACGGATGAGGCAACGACCAGCGGCGCCGCCGAAACGGCTTCGCGCCTCGCCGCAACCGCCTCGGGGAAAGACAGCTGGAAGCGCGTGCCCGCACCCACCTGGCTCTGGACCTCGATATCGCCGCCGTGCTCGCGCACGATGCCGTAGCTGACCGAAAGGCCGAGGCCGGTTCCCTTGCGCGCGCCCTTGGTGGTGAAGAACGGATCGAAGATGCGCGACAGGTTCTCCGGCGCGATGCCCGCTCCGGAATCGGCCACCGTCACCAGCACCAGGCCGTCTCGCGCGGCGGTGCGCAGGGCCAGCACGCCGCCCGACTCCATCGCGTCCCGCGCGTTCAGCAACAGGTTCAGGAACACCTGCTGGAGCTTGCCCGGGTTGCCCTTGATGCGCGGCAGTGTTTCGTCGAGTGCGAGCTTCACTTCGACGGCGGCCGTGGCCAGTTGATGTTCCACTAGCGTGAGCGTCTCGCGCAGGACCTTGTTCAAATCGACGCCGACGAACTCGGTCGGCGAAGTGCGCGAGAAATTGAGCAGCGAGTTCACGATTTCGCTCGCGCGGAAGGTCTGCCGCGCGATCTTTTCGAGCAGCGGCGCTTTCTGCGCGTCGCCCGAAATCTGCTTGGCCAGCATCTGCGCGTAGGTCGAGATCACCGCCAGCGGCGTGTTCACCTCGTGGGCCACGCCCGCCGCCAGCAATCCGATGGAGCTGAGCTTGTCCGCCTGCACCAACCTGCGCTCCAGCTCGGCGCGGTCGGTGACGTCGTCGAAGATGATCAGCCGTCCGATCTGCGCGCCCTCGCGCGAAATCAGGGGCGCGACGGCGATGTTGAGCGTCGCCTCCTTGGGCCGCAGCACGAACTTGTAGATATTGTGGACGCCCGTCTCCCCGCGCGCCGCATCGAGGATCTCGCACAAATCGGCCGGCAGCACCTCGGCCAGCTTGCGTCCCACCGCGTCTTCGCGCACGATGCCCGTGAGTCTCTCGATCTGCGAATTCCAGCTCTCGACGCGGTCTTCCAGGTCCGCCGCGAGAATCCCGACATTGATCGACTCCACGATGTTTTCGGAAAATTCCTTCAGCCGCTCGTACTCCTCCACTTTGCGCGCCAGCGACCGGTACAGCATTGCGTTGTCGATCGCGATGCCGACGTAGCTCGACAGCGTCACCAGCAGCTCCACGTCGTCGCTCGAGAGGAAGTCGCCCGTCTCGGTCCGGCTCACGCCCAGGTAGGCGATGGTGCGGCCCCTGGCCGAGCACGGCAGATAGTAGGTGAGCTCCAGCTCGGCGATCGAGCGGCGCACCGCCACCGGCCAGTCGTGCGAGACCACGTCCAGAGTGTGGCGCGTGCGCTCGAAGAACAGGTACGGCTTGGACGGCGTGGCGCTCAAAAAGCTCAGGTCCAGGCCGTAGGGAACGTTTTCGGTCTGCCGGCCGCGGCGATTGCTCGCCAGCTCGAGGTGAAACGCGCCCTCGGCCTCATCCCAGACGAAGAACGCGACGTGGCGGATGCCCAGCGTGCGGATCAGCCGGTCGGCCACGCTTTCCAGCATCTCGCCCAGGTCGGTGGGCGAGCCCAGCTCGCGCGCGAACTCGATCAGCGTGCGGCGATAATCGTAGCGGTCCTTGTAGAAGTAGTAGCGGTCGAGCTGTTCCTGAATCCAGTTGCGGATGGGCTGGAACACGAACGCCGCGATCAGGATCAACGCCACCATCGCCGTGCCGTTCAGATCCCCGGCGCGGCTCACCGAGAAGATCAGGCCGTAGAAAATCCCCAGCACGGCGAGCGTCGCCAGCGTGTAGACGTAGCCTTCCTGGAAGATGATGTCGACGTCCATCAGCCGGTAGCGCAGGATCGCGTAGGCCCAGCTCAGAGGGATCAGCGGCAGCGACAGCACCGCCAGGTTCATGGCGTGGTTGGGCGCGACGCCCATCAGGTAGGGGACCACGTAAATCAGCATGAACGGCAGCACGCCGCACAGGGCGCCGTTGCGCAGCCAGGTGAGCTGGCGCCGCACCACCGGGTCCTCCGCGTGCCGGAGTTGGAACGCCAGAACCACGGCCCCGGCCACGTACATCGCGCACAGGAACGCCAGCCAGAGGCGATCGAGCAGCCAGCGTAATTCGAGCAGCGGCGCCGCCGACCGCAGCCATCCGAACGCCACTCCGAACTGGATGGCCAGCAGCGCCACGCCCGGCAGATACACCAGCATCGCCGCGCCGCGGCGCCGGATCCACTGGTGCGGCTCCGGGAAGACGAAGCAGAAGTGCAGGAACAGCGTCGGGGCCAGGAATCCCGCGACCACGTTGCCGAGGTAGATGACCTTGTCGAAGTTGTTCAGCTTGCCCGAGTAGTGGAACGTCGAGAGAACGAAGCTCGCCAGGCATAGCAGGAAGAAATGCAGCGCGCGCGGGGCGTTGCCGCGGCGGAAATACACGAACAGGCCTATCGCCAGGTACACCGCGCCCACCGCGTATTGGTAGAAAATGGTCGAGTCGCGCGCGGCCTCGCCGATGATCACGGCGGCGGTGAACTCGACGCCGTCTCGCAGAATCCGGTATTCGGCCTTGCGCCAGGCGCCCAGCCGGGCCAGGACCTCGGTCGCCTCGACAGCATGCTCGATCCGGACGCCGTCGATCGAGACCAGCGCGTCGCCCGTGTGAACTCCGGCCTTGAGCGCGGAACTCGCCGGAGTCAGATAGACCGCGGTAACCCCGGCCTGACGGCCAGGGCTGTCCATCCAGGTGGCGCCGTCGTCGGGCAAATGGAACCGGGTCTGCTGCTGGAGGTTGATGGCCGCGGCAATCACCGCGGTCACCGTGACAATCACCAGCAGGGCGCTGACGAGTTGTTGCTTGAGCTCCCTCATGCGCCTCTAGACACTTTTCCCCACGGATTCCCAGAGCACGTCTATGACCACCCGAGTGATGTTGCTTCTGATTGATATTACAGCACTTGGGTACGACTTTCAAGGCCAATATATGTTTTTCGGGATAGGAAACTACCGGGATGTGTAGCGAGGGGACACGCGCGTGCCACCGGCTTGGGTTCGTTTTGTTGTGGGCGTTTTGCGAAGCGCCCCGGTTTCTCCTCTGGTTGAGATGGCACACGGCATCGGTGACGAGGGTAGCAGACGGTTAGGACGGGGAAGGCCGGGCCAAAGGAAGGTGGTTGGATTTTTATTGGCTGATTGGCGGCGGGGGATTGGGTGACTGAATGTTCTGCTGCCGCTCAGAGATGGGCTGCGGACGGTGGGTCCCTTTTAAGTTGACACACGTCTGCAACTCGG
>JBGPLI010000164.1:0-12902 GCA_041486445.1 Bryobacteraceae bacterium | reverse complement strand
TGTGCCCACGACCTCGCTCCTGACGACCCACAGATCTTCCTGTCGCTCCCGTTTCTTGCGGGTTCCCATGGCCATGCAGTATAGACGCCCAAAACATTCGCCAGGTCACATGTTTCGCGACTATTACCACGGGCTGCTAGCGCACGAGGCCAATCGCTGCCACCAGCCCCTCGATCGTATGCGGATTCGCCTCGACATCGATGGACAGTCCGTGCTCCAACAGCGTCGCTGACGTGATGGGACCGATCGAGGCGATCTTCACTGCATCGAGCGATTCCCTGCCCGCCGCCGCCGCGACAAAATTCTTCACCGTCGATGAGCTGGTGAACGTGATCCAGTGCGGCCTGCGCGCCAGCACCTCGCGCGCCCTTGCCTCAAGATTCTCCGGCGCCACCGTCCGATAGGCCTCGACGACTTCCACGACGGCGCCGCGGCGCGTCAATTCCACCGGCACAAGATCCCTCGCCACTGCGGCGCGCGGCAGCAGTATCGTGCGGCCTGTCAGGTCTTCGGAAGCGAACGCCGCCACCAGGCTCTCGGCGACGTACTCCTCGGGCATGAGATCCACCTTCAGGTGCAGCGCCTCGACCGAGGCTCGCGTGGCCGGCCCGATCGCGCAGATCCTCGCCTTCAGCGCCCGCAAATCCACCGCCGACCGATCCAGCCTTTCGACGAAGCACCGCACTCCGTTGACGCTCGTGAAGATCAGCCAGTCATAGGAATTGAGACGCGCGATGGCCCGGTCCAGAGGTCCCGGATCGGCAGCTTCGCGAATCTCGATCGCCGGCAGCAGGATCGCCTCCGCGCCGAGGGCTTCCAGAGGTTCGGCGAGATCCATCGCCTGCGCGCGGTCCCGCGTCACCACGATCCGCCGCCCGAACAGCGGCAGCCGCTCGAACCAGTTGAAGCGCTCGCGGAGCGCAACCACTTCGCCGATGACGATGGTCGCGGGTGGCCTCAGTCTCGCCTCCTCGATGAGCCGCGGAAGACTTTCCAGCGTCCCCGCGACGGTCTGCTGATCCGGCCGCGTGGCCCAGCGCACCGCCATTGCTGGAGTTTTCGGGGGCCGGCCGTGCTTGATCAAAGCACCCGCGATGGCCGGAAAATTCACCAGCCCCATGAACAGCACGATGGTCTCGGCCGCGCCGACCTTGCCCCAGTCGATCGCCTCTACGTTGTGCCCGGTCACGAACGTCACCGCCGAGGTGTGCTCGCGATGCGTGAGCGGGACGCCGGTATACGCAGCGAGGCCGAGCGGCGTGGTCACGCCCGGCACGATCTCGAAGGGAACTCCTGCCGCCGTCAGAGCCTCGATCTCTTCCCCGCCTCGCCCGAAGATGAATGGATCGCCGCCTTTGAGCCGCACCACGGTCCAGCCGCGCCGCGCGCGCTCAATCAGCATGCGGGTAATCTCTTCCTGTGGGACCTCGTGCTCGGATCGCTTCTTTCCGACGTAGACGCGCTCGGCGTGCGCCGGTGCCAGATCGAGCAGCCGCTGGCTCGCGAGATTGTCGTAGAGGATCGCGTCGGCGCGTTCCAGGATCTTCCGGCCCTTGACGGTGATGAGCCCCGGATCGCCGGGTCCGGCGCCGACCAGGTAAACTTTCATGCCGCGAGAATCTCTCTCGCGCCCTGCGCCAGCAGGCGCCTGCCCAGTTCCTGACCCACCTCTTCCGGCCGGACACCGAAAAGCTCGCCGCGCACGATCCGCGCGCCATCCGGCGAGACCACGACCGCCCGCAGCCGGATTGCAGGACCCGCCACGTCGGCATGCGCTCCCATCGGGACCTGGCAATTTCCGCCCAGCGTCGCCAGCAGTGCGCGCTCAGCCGTCACCGCGGTCCGCGTCGCGCCGTGGTCGAGCCGGCCCACCAGATCCACTACGTCACGGTGATCCTCGCGCGTCTCGATGGCCAGCGCTCCCTGTCCGACCGCCGGACACATGACTTCGACGGGTAGGAGTTCCGCGATTCGATCCTGCCAGCCCAGCCGGCGCAATCCCGCCGCGGCCAGCACAATCGTGTCGAATTGTCGCTCGTCCAACTTCCGAAGGCGAGTGTCCACGTTGCCGCGCAACATCGATGTGACGATTCCTCGATCGAGAGCCCGCAACTGCGCCGCGCGCCGCAGCGAGCTGGTCCCGACTCTGGAACCCTTGCCCAGCTCGGCAAGCGTGCATCCAATGAGGGCATCGCGAGGCTCCTCACGCTCTGGAAACGCGGCCAGCGTGAGGCCCCGCGGCAAATCCGTGGGCATGTCCTTCAGGCTGTGCACGGCCAGATCGATGGTCCCGGCGAGCAGCTCCTCCTCGATTTCCTTGGTGAAAAGGCCCTTGCCGCCCACTTGCGCCAGCGGCACGTCAGTGATCTTGTCGCCGGTAGTCTTGATGATCTTGATGCTCGTTTCGGCGCCAAGTTCGGTCAGGCGCGCCGCGATGTGCCGGGCCTGCCACAGCGCAAGCTGCGAGCCCCGCGACCCAATAACGATCACCGGTCCCCCAGCCGGAACAGCCTCCGAATCGTGGACAGCAGGTGCACGCCTTCAGGCTCGGCCGCGTAGCGTCGCAGCTCGGAGATCGGCCCGTGCGCGATCTTGTTGATGATGCCGCGCGTGATCGCTTCGATCGCTTCCTCCTGCTGCGGGGTCAGCGCGCCCAGCTTGGCCCGCATCCTCTGCACTTCGCCGGAGCGCAACTGTTCGAGCTGTTCCTGTAAGCTGACGATGGTCGGCGCGACCTCACGCGTCTTCAGCCGCAGCATCATCCGCTCAACCTCTTCGGTGATGATCTGTTCGGCCTGCACCGCCACCTCGCTCCGTCCCTGGAGATTGGTTTGCACCACGCGGTCCAGATCGTCGATGTCGTACAGGAATACGTTGTCGAGGTTGTTGACCTCCGGCTCGATATTGCGCGGCACAGCAATGTCGATCAGGAACATCGGCCGGTTGCGGCGGCGTCCGATGACGGCGCGCATCTGGTCGCTGGTCAGGATGTAGTGCGGCGCGCCGCTCGATGCGAGCACAATGTCGACGTCGGGCAGCACGGAAAAGAAGTTGTCGTAGTTTACCGCGCGTCCCTGGAACTCCTCGGCCAGGGATTGCGCGCGCTCGCCGGTGCGGTTGGTCACCAGAATTTCAGCGACGCCGGCCCGGCGCAGGTGGCGGGCCGCTGCCTCCGCCATCTTCCCCGCCCCGACTAACAGAACCCTCGTGCCGGCGAGCGAGCCGAAAATGTCGCGCGCCAGTTCCACCGCGGCGTAACTCACCGATACGGCGCTCGCTCCGATATCGGTTTCCGAGCGGACGCGCTTGGCCACGTTGAACGAGCGCGTGAGCAGCAGGTCCAGAAACCCGCTGATCGCACCCCGCTCCTTGGCCAGCGCGTAGGCCGTCTTCAATTGCCCGAGGATCTGGGGCTCGCCCACGATCATCGAGTCCAGGCTCGACGCCACGCGAAACAGGTGGCGGATCGCGCCCGAGCCGTCGTGGCGGTAGAGGTACGGCGTCACCCAGGCTCGCTCGACGCGCCGCGCCTCGGAGAGAAAGTGCTCGACCGCTTCCGAAGCGTTCACCTGGTCGTCGGCGGTGACGGCGACCTCGACGCGATTGCAGGTGGAGAGAATCATGCCCTCCAGCACGCCCGGACGCTGTTTCAGATTATCGAGAGCCTCCGGCAGCGCCTGCTCTTCGAACGCCAGCCGCTCGCGCACCTCCACCGGAGCGGTCTTGTGGTTGAGTCCTGTGATCAGAAGCTTCACGGGATCAGAGTGGGCCTCAATCCCACGTGCGCGAACCACGTCAGCGCAGAGCAGCCCAGTACCGTCAGCGCCATCAGCGCGGCACGGCGTCCCCTCCAGCCGGCCGAGGTGCGAAAGAAGATCATCAACAGGCACAGCAGCCAGGTGAACAACGAGAGCTGAATTTTCGGATCGCCGATCCAGCGCGTGCCCGATTCCACGAACGCCCAGGTGACTGCAAAGATCACCCCCAGCGTTAACAAAACGAACCCAAGGCCCATGGACCCGCTGATCATGTTATCGAGCGTCGCCAAGGGCGGCAGCTTTTCGAAGAACGTGCCGATTCGCTTGCTCTTCAGCCGCCGCTCCTGAATCAGGTAGAACACCGACGCGACGGCCGTGAGCAACAGCGCGGCGAACCCGGCCAGCACCAGAATAATGTGCACTACCAGCCAGGCATCGCGAACCTCGACGTTCGGCCAGGAGGCGACGGGCCGCTGCATGGCCGCCACTAGCGTCATCAGGAAAATCAGCGGGAACAGCGCCACCGAGGTGGTCTCGAAGCGATACTTCCACTCGACGATCAGAAACACCAGCGCGATCAGGAACGCGCCCAAACCCAGCGTCACATAGACGTTGTCGACCGAAAAGCGTCCATAGGCCATCGTGAGCTCGACGATCGCCACCGCATGCAGCACCACGCCGATCTGGAAGGCGCCGAGGGCCACCGAGTAAAGGCCGTGTTTCCGCCGGACCACGGCCAGCATCGAGTGCAGCAGTCCCACGGCGTAGAGGCACGCCGCCACGCGAAGCCAGAAAATGCTCGATTCTGCCACTACTCAGAGTCTAGCAAGGTGCTTCAACTGGGGAGAGGGAGACGCCCGCGCTCATGGCGAGGTCATACTGATCCGTCTAGGAGTATAATGATAGAGTGAGCCTCAAATTCCAAATCACCCTGCCCGAGGACCTGGCGGCGGAGATGAAAACCGCTGCTTCCCGCATGGGCATGCCTCTCGCCCAATTTATCCGGCAAAGCATGCGCGAGAAGCTCACGCAGGTGAATGCCTCAAAGGCAAAGGATCCTTTCGCCTGGATGGATGGCCTGGCGGAGACGGAAGAAACGGATGTGGCGAGCCGCGTTGACGAGATTCTCTACCGCGATGCAAGTGTTCATTGACACAAGTTATTTCTTTGCCCGTCTGGCCACTCGCGACCACTGGCTGCGGTCACATCTTCCCTCGTCGTCAACGAAACCGCTTCGTTGCTGCAAGCCGAGGGGATGTTTTCGGCCGCGTTGACGTTCTTGAGCGGAGTGCGCAGCTCGACGGACATACGGATTATTCACGTCGATCCCACTCTCCAGTCTGAAGCGTGGGATCTGTTCGGCAAGTGGGGCGCAACGGGAGCGAACGTGATAGACTGTGCCAGCTTCGCGATTATGCGAGATCTCTCGATCCGTAAAGCGTTCACCTTCGACCAGCATTTTCGCGTGGCTGGATTCGAGATCTTGCTGTGACGTGTCCGCGCGGCAACGGGATTGAGGCGTGTACACGAATCTCGTGTACACTGGAGTTGGGCCATGAAAAACATCACCTTTAGCGCCGACCCTGACCTCATTGAGCGCGCCAGAACGCGCGCGCGGCAGCACAGAAAGACGCTGAACGTCGCGTTCCGGGAGTGGCTGGAGCGCTACGCGGGCGCCAACCGCACCGGCGAATACCGCCAACTGATGCAGCACCTCGGCCACGTGCGCGCCGGCCGAAACTTCAGCCGGGATGAGATGAATGCCCGGACCAGCCGGTGAACGGCCGGTTCTTCCTGGACACGAACGTGTTCGTCTACACGTTCGACCTCCGGTCGCCGCGCAAGCAGAAACAGGCCCGGGCGCTGGTCGATTCGGCGCTCGAGAGCAGGCACGGCGTGATCAGTTACCAGGTCGTTCAAGAATTTCTGAACGTCGCCCTGCGCAAGTTCGATCGTCCCATGCTACCGGCGGAAGCTGAGCGGTTTTTGCAGCGCGTGCTCCTCCCGCTCTGCGACGTTTTTCCGGATGGACCGCTCTATTCCGAAGCCCTATCGGTTCTGGAGGAAACCGGTTGGACGTTTTACGACGCGCTGGTCGTCAGTTCGGCTGTCGCGGCGAAATGCGGCGTGTTGTTCAGCGAGGATCTGCAACACGGCAGAGTCGTTCGCGGCGTGGAGATTCGCAATCCGTTCTCGCTGTGAGCCCGCTTTGCTGCGTGCGCGGTTCTGTAAGCGCTTATACTCATGAACATGCGGATCATTCTCGGCCTCCTGCTGACGCTCGGTCCGTTGCTCGCCGATGGCATCCCGCGCGAGGAATACCGAGCCCGCCGCGCGGAGCTGCGCAAGACGCTCGACGGACTCCTGGTGCTGTTCGCGCCCAAGGAACCCGAGGATATCCACGAAGGCTTCTACCAGGAATCGAATTTCCTCTACCTGACCGGCTGGAATGAGCCCGGCGCCGTCCTGATGATCGCGCCCAAAGAGGAGATCTTCTTCCTGCCGCCTCGCGACCCGCGTATCGAAATCTACAACGGTCACAGGGCCGCGGCCGAAGACGGCGACGCCCGCGAAAAGACAGGCTTCGACAAAGTCCTGCCGCTTTCGGCTCTCGAAGCGCAGTTCTTTCGCTTGATGGAAACCTCCCGGCAGATTTACGCGCTGCCCGGCGATGCGCAGGCGGAGAAGCTGCGGCGCCTGGCGCCGTTCCATCAGGATGCGTCGGCGGCGCGAATCATCGGCAATCTTCGGATGCGGAAGTCTCCCGCCGAGATCGACCTGATCTCCAAAGCGACCAACGCCAGCGTGGCGGCGCATCTGGCCGCGTGGAAGAGGATGAAGGCGGGCCTGCACGAGTACGAGATCGCCGCCACCATGACCAACACCTATCTCGAGCTCGGATGCGAGCGTAGCGCGTACGCGCCGATCGTCGGCTCGGGTCCCAATAGCGTCGTGCTGCATTACGCCGCGAACCGGCGGCGCATGGACTCGGGCGAAGTCGTGGTGATGGATGTGGGTGCGGAATGCTCCAGCTATGCTTCCGACCTGACCCGCACGGTGCCGGTGAACGGAAAATTTACGGCGCGCCAGCGCGAGATCTACGAAGTCGTGCTGGGCGCGCAGAAGGCCGCCATCGCTGCGGTCAAGCCCGGTGTGAGGATTCGCGGCGAGGGCCGGAGTCTCTACCAAATCGCCTACGATTACATCAACACGCATGGCAAGGATCTCCGAGGCGATCCTCTCGGCAAGTATTTCGTCCACGGGCTGAGTCATCACGTTGGGCTGGACGTGCACGACGAAAGCGATGTCGACGCTCCGCTCAAGCCCGGCATGGTAATCACCATCGAGCCCGGCGTCTACATTCCGGAGGAAGCCATCGGCGTACGCATCGAGGATATGGTGCTGGTGACCGAAAACGGAGCCAAGGTCCTGAGCGCCGCGTTGCCGCGCGAGCCTCAGGAGATCGAGAAGCTGGTTGGCAAATAAGGTTAACCGACAATCCGCAGCCTACGTGGCCGTCGTGGCCGGCTGTTTCGCCGTCGCCATTGCGGCAGGATGGACCCCCTTGGCCGAGCGCATCGACCACGACGCCTACGACGTCATGATGCGCCTCGAACCCGTCGAAAATGGGACGCCGCAATCCGTCGTGGTCGCGATCGACGAGCCCACGCTCAGGGAGCGCGGCGGGATGCGGCGCGTCCGGACGATTCTTTCAGAAGCGCTCGATAAACTCGCGGCGGTGAAGCCCGCGGCGGTGGCGCTCGACGTGCTCCTTCCCGACAAGGGCGACGACGTGGAGGACGCGCGTCTCGAAGCTTCCCTGCGCGCCACCCGAAACTTGATCCTGCCGTGTGAAATCGTGGGCGGCAAGTGGGAAGACCCTCTGCCGCGATTCAGGGATCTGGCGGCCGGCTTGGGGCACGCGCAGCAAGGCCGGGATCGCTCCGATCTCGTCAGCCGCGAGATTCCGATCGAGGAGACCGCGGATGGCAAGCGGCGCTGGGCGTTATCGCTCGAGGCCTTTCGCGTTGTGCGCGGCGAAGCGATCGTCGAATCGCCCGACGACTTGCAGGCCGGCAACGTCCTGATTCCAGCGGCACGCCGCGCCGGCAGCCGCTCCATGTTCATCCGCTACCTGCCGGCCGGGACTCCTCAAGTCTCCGTGCTCGAAATCGAGCGGAACGCGGCGGCGCTGCGCGGCAAGACGATCTTCCTCGGCGTGACCGCTTTGTCGGCGGCGCATGACCGGCTGTTGAATCCATACAGACAGGACGTCTCGGGAGTGGCGGTTCACGCCCACGCCTTCGAAACCCTGGCGCGCGGACGATTCCTGACGCCGGCCTCGGACCTGACCGTTGTGAGCCTCTGCCTGCTGTTCGCTGCGGCCGCGGGCCTGACGTTCAGGCTGCTCTCCGGCTGGTCCGCCTACTTGCTCGGCGTGCTGCTGCTGGTGGCGGCGCTCGGCCTGCCCCTCGAGTTTTTCCGCAACGGCGTCGTGTTCCCATTTTTCGCTCCCGTCGCGGTGGCGTGGCTGACCACCGCCGGGGCGGCCAGCTTCCAGCACTTTTTTGTCCGGCGGCAGTTGCGTCGCTCGGAATCGGAGAAATCGCGCTATCAGCAGGCGATTCACTGGGTAGCGCACGAAATGCGCACGCCCCTGACGGCGATTCAGGGCTCGAGCGAAATCATGACCCGTTATTCGCTCCCCGAACAGAAACAACACGAGTTGAGCGCGATCATCAACTCCGAGTCCAAGCGCCTGGCGCGCATGATCCAGACATTCCTGGACGTCGAACGCCTCGGCGAAGGCGAAATGGAGATGAAGCGCGAGCCGTTCGCCGCCGCCCAGGTGGTCGACGCGTGTCTCAAGCGCGCCGGACCCCTGGCGGACCGGAAGAAGATTCTCCTGTCGCTCGACACCACGGTGGACGGCACGCTGATCGGCGATCGCGAATTGATGGAGTACGCTTTTTACAACCTTCTTACAAACGCCGTGAAATATTCCTCGTCTGAGACAGAAGTGCATGTCACGGCCGTCTTGCGCGGGGGCGAGCTGCGCCTGTCCGTGCACGACCAGGGCATCGGCATGGACGAAAAAGAATTGAAAAACATTTTCAAGAAATTCTACCGGACCAAGCGCGCGGAAGCCTCCGGCGAAGCGGGCACCGGAATCGGACTCTCCATCGTCGAGCAGATCGTCACGCATCACGGCGGCCGGATGGAAGTGACCAGCGAGCTTCGAAAGGGCTCCTGCTTTACCATGGTATTGAGGGCTAAGGTCGGCGCCCCTTCTTCAAATGCAGAAACTGTTGATCGTCGAGGATGATCCGTCGGTCCGGACTACCATGACGACGTGCCTGGAGCTGGAAGGCTACGCGGTGGACGCCGTCTCGTCCACGCGCGAGGCGATCGACCGGCTGCAATCGCAGTCCTATCCGATCGTGATTTCCGACATTTATTTGGATGAGCGCACCGGAATTGACGTGCTGCACAAAGCGCGCCAGCAGAATCCCGAGTGCGCCGTGATCCTGATGACCGGCCGCGGCAGCATGGAGACGGTGATGGCCGCGACGCAAGGCGGCGCCTTCGAGTATCTCGCCAAGCCGTTCGAGATGGCGCGGATGGTGGACACCATCAAACGCGCCGAAAAATCGCTGGCCGGCGAAGAAGACGACGAAGCCGCGGCCATCGACGATCTGCCGGACACCGAGATGATCGGCAGCTCGGCTCGCATGATCGAAATCTACAACACCATTTCCAAGGTCGCGCCCACCGACGCGACCGTGCTCATCGAGGGCGAGACCGGCACCGGCAAGGAGCTGATCGCGCGCATGATTCATCGCTATAGCAAGCGCGCGCAGCAGCCGTTCGTGACGGTCGATTGCGGAGCCATCGCGCCGTCGCTGCTCGAAAGCGAACTGTTCGGCACGCTCAAGGGCGCCTACACGGGCGCCGACCGCGACCGCATGGGCGTGTTCGAGGCCGCCAACAGCGGGACGGTGTTTCTGGACGAGATCGGCGACATCGACCTCGGATTCCAGTTGAAGCTCCTGCGCTTCCTGCAGGAGCGCGAGATTCGTCCGCTGGGAGCCTCGCGCGCCAAGCGAGTGGACGTGCGCGTGGTCGCGGCCACCAACCGCGACGTGCAGAAGATGGTGGACGAAGGAAAGTTTCGCGAGGACCTCTGGTATCGCCTGAACGTGGTGCGGCTGGGGGTACCGCCGCTATGCGAGCGCGCGAGCGACATCCCTCTGTTGGTCCACCATTTCCTCAAACACTACAACCAGCGCTATGTTCTCGACACGCGCCTCATCGATTCCGGCCTGAAGGCGATGGAGGACTACAGTTGGCCGGGCAACATCCGCCAGCTCCAGCACATGATGGAGCGGCTGACCATCCTGGCCCCCGGCGGCCGCATCGACGAGGAAGCCGTGCGCACGGCGATCGATCAGATGGACTCGCGCGACCGCGCCAGCGAAACGCTCGCCGACACCGAGGCCGATCAGATCCGGCGCGTGCTGGCGGCCACCAGCGGCAACAAGAGCCGCGCGGCCAAAATCCTCGGCATCGAGCGCAAGACGCTGTATCGCAAACTGGAACGCATGGGTTTGTAGCGCGCGCGATATTCTGGGATTGCCCCAACCATGAAGCTCAATCTTGAAACCTTGCGCTCGGAGATCCAGGAGTACCTGGAATCGCGCGGCATTGTCGTGTTCCACGGCTATCCTCGCTCCGGAGAGCCGTCCGCTCCCGTACTCTGGGACACCCAGCATCATCCCGATTACCGGATGTTCCTTGCCGCGGCCGAGGCGGCGGGTGCGCGCCTGGTGACGCTTCACGCCCGCGAGTTCACCGGCGAGATGATCGACGACGCTCTGGAGCGGCTCGAGGAATCCGATCTTCCACGGGATGAGCAACGCGCCATCGAGATGCGCCTGCGCGAGATGCGCGGCTACGCCGGCTTCACCTGCCAGATCGAGCTGTCCTTCGACCTGGGGCAGCGCGTCTACGTCTTCGACTTGCGCACGGAGTGGTTCGACGATCTGGATGATCTGCTGGACCGCATCGACGACGCCTTCGGCGGCGAAGACCAGGATGAGGAACCCCTCGGCGGCGGATATTATTCTAAAAATTGAAATGGTTTCTTCCCAACCCTGACCCGGCAGGCGCGGCCGCTCTTGCCTCGACGCTGGGAATCGCCGCTCCGGCAGCGCGCGTTCTGTGGGCGCGCGGCAACCGCGATGCAGCCGTGGCGCGCCGCTTCCTGGCTCCTTCACTCGACGATCTTCACGATCCGTTTCTTCTCACCGGGATGGATGCCGCCGTCAGCCGCCTGCGTCTCGCCATCGAGCGCAACGAGCAAGTGCTGCTCTACGGCGACTACGACGTGGACGGCACTAGCGCGGTCGTCCTTCTCAAGAAAGGGATCGAGCTGCTCGGTGGCCGGGTTTCCTTCCACGTGCCGCACCGGCTGCGGGACGGCTACGGCATGCGCAGCGAAGTGGTGGAGGCCGCCGCCGCGGCGGGCGTCACGCTGATCGTCAGCGTCGACACCGGCATCCGCGCCAACGAAGTCGTGCGTCACGCCGGTGGTCTCGGGATCGACGTGATCGTCACGGATCACCATCTGCCCGAAGCGGAGCTGCCACCGGCGATTGCGGTGCTGAATCCCAACCGTCCCGGCGACCGCTATCCGGAGAAAAACCTGTGTGGCGCGGGCGTGGCGCTCAAGCTGATCGACGCTATGCTGGCTGGCGACCCTCGCCGCCGGCGCCTGATCGAATCGTTCCTCAAGCTGGTGGCCATCGCCACGGTGGCCGATGTTGTGCCGCTCACGGGTGAGAATCGGGTCATCGTGAAGCTGGGCCTTGAAGGACTCCGCCAGGTGAACAACCCCGGCCTGCGCGCGCTCCTGGACGTCTCCGGATTGGCGGCTGGAGAATCTCCGAGCGCGGGCCAAGTCGCCTTCCGCGTCGCCCCGCGCATCAATGCGGCGGGACGCATGGCGAGCGCCAGCGATGTAATCGAGCTGTTCCTCACCGAAGACGAGAATCGCGCGAAAGAACTTGCCGCCCAGCTCCACGATCTCAACCAGGACCGGCAGCAGACGGAAGCCGAAATCGCACGCGCGATTTTCGAGCAGTGCACGGCCGAGCCGGTGACCGATCGCGACGCGGCGCTGGTATTCGCCGGCGAGGGATGGCATCGCGGAGTGGTCGGCATCGTCGCCAGTCGCGTGGTGGAGCGATTCCATCGCCCTGCGTTCGTGCTGGGCATGGAGAACGGCATCGCCCAGGGCTCCGGCCGCAGCATCCCGGCGTTTCATCTGCTCGAAGCCCTGGAGGCGATGCCCGATCTCTTCACGAAGTTCGGCGGGCACCGGCAGGCGGCAGGCGTCACGCTAATCTCCGGGCGCGTGCAAGAATTTCGCGAGCGCTTTCGCGCCCACGCCGCGCAGCGGCTCACGCCCGCCGACTTCGAACCGGCCCTCGAGATCGACGCGGAGATCGATTTCCGCGAGATCACCGATCAGGCCGTCGCCGACGTTCTGCGCCTCGCTCCGTTCGGTTTCGGCAATCCGGCTCCCGTGTTCGCCGCGCACGATGTGGAAGTCGCTGCACCGCCGAAGATCTTCAACGATAAACACGTTTTTCTGCGGCTCAAATCGCAGGGCCGGACCATCCGCGCCAAGGCCTGGAATTTCGCCGATCGGGCAGCCGAGCTTGTTCCGGGCGCGCGGATCGACGCCGCGTTTCAATTCGAGGACGACGCGTATTCCGCCGCGCGCGGCTATGCACCCTGGCAAACGATCCTGCGCGACGTCCGCTACAACTGATCGCGGTATTGCTCCAGCGCGACTTTCACCACCTGAGCCCGGGTGCGAACGCCGAGCTTCCCAAAAAGCTGGCGGAGAGAAGCCTTCACCGCGCCCTCCGAGATTTGCAGGCGGGCGCTGATGTCCTTGTTCGTAAGACCCTGAAAGATGAAACGGAGCACGGTTTTGTCCCGCTCGGTCAGCCGGGGGCGGGCTTGCTGCCGGGTCCGGTCGACGGAGCGAAACAGCGGGCCCAGGTAGTCTTTTTCCAGGCACACTTCTCCAGCGGCGGCCTGGCGGATGGTCTGGCAAAGCTCTTCGGTGGAGTG
>JBGPLI010000163.1:0-12953 GCA_041486445.1 Bryobacteraceae bacterium | reverse complement strand
GTGTGGGAGTACGTCAACCCCTACTTCGGCCCGCCCACGGCGTCGGCGAAAATGCAGAACAACAACGTTTTTCGCGCCTACCGCTACACCGAGGAAGAGATCGCCAGGGCGCGCCGGACAGTGTGAGGCTATTCGGGTAAGCCGACCTTCTTGCGAAGCGCCTTCAGCCGCGGATCGCCGCGCAGCAGTCCGGGACTTTCACGATCCACACGGAGCAGCACCCAACCCATTCGAATAGGCCCAACCGCGGCGTCGCGATCCAGAGCTTCGAAAACGCGGTCCTTATCGCCCAAACAAGCAAGAATTAGGGCCCGGGAAATGTCTCTGGTCGCGTTGAACACTTTCTCCGCCTCTTCGCGGCGCCCCGAGCGCGCATAGGCACACCCAAGCACTGCTCCAATCCTGCGTTTGGCGGGGTCTGCTTCGAAGATCTGAATCACCTCGCTGGCCCTCCCTAGGCGCACGCGGGCGCCGAGGATGCACCCCTGCCTGTTCGGGCTTAACGGCGGTATCTTCTCGCAAGAGCCGGCAG
Organism: Bryobacteraceae bacterium; assembly: GCA_041486445.1. Taxonomy (GTDB): domain Bacteria; phylum Acidobacteriota; class Terriglobia; order Bryobacterales; family Bryobacteraceae; genus Palsa-187. The sequence goes on along the minus strand of JBGPLI010000163.1, from coordinate 12,421 downwards.
CCTCCTCGTTTCGGCCTGCGTCCGCGAGCGCGTCCCCCAGCCAGAAGTGAACAAACGATGAGAGAGGATCATTTTTCTCCGCGATACGCAACTGCTGGATGGCCTGGTCGATCCGTCTCAGCGGTAGAAGATAATAGGCCGCGAAATCGGCGTGCGACTCCGCGCGGCCAGGCTGGATCTCCATCGCGCGAAGGAAACTCTTTTCCGACTGCTCCCATTGCGCTTCGCGTGCATAGGCTGCCCCCAGCGCATCGTACGATTCGGCCGAGAGGGGATCCAGTTGGATCGCTTTCTCTGCGGCAGGGCGCATCTTCGTTACCTGATCTGGAACGTCGTTGGTGAAATTGCCCGACAGAGCCACGTGCGCCACGGCGAGACCAGCATACGCGGGAGCAAAGGATGGATCTTTAGCGATGGCCTGCTCGAACACAGGGACACTCTGGCGGTAGCCAAGCTGCCCAAGCCCACCTCCTCCGCCGAGAGCGCGTGCACGAAGGTACAGATCGTAGGCTTCCGCACTGGTCTCATACCGCCGCCGGCCGCGCCCGAGCTTCAACCGCAAGCTGTTGACGATGCCGCGGGAAATCTCGTCCTGGATGGCGAAAACATCCGTCAGCTCGCGGTCGTACCTGCCGGACCACAAGGGAGCATCGTCGCTTGCCCGAACCAACTGGGCGTTGATCCGCAACTGCTGCCCGGAGCGCAGGACGGAACCTTCCACCAGGTAGTCCGCATCAAGCTGCTTTCCGGCGTCACGTGCTTTCTGTGGCTTGCCTTTAAAGGTAAAGGAGGAGGTCTCCGAGCGCACCGCCAGCCCGTCGATGATGGACAGGTTGCGGATGATCTCGCCGGTGAGGCCGTCGGCGAAATAGTCGTTGGCTGGGTCCTGGTTCAGGTTAACCAGCGGCAGGACAGCAATCGAAATGAGCGTGTTTTGGTGGAAGCGCCACCACCCCAGGGCGGCCAGTGCAATCACGACGCAGGCAATCGCAACTGCGAACCCCGGCCTAACGGCCGGGGCTGGACTGCCGGTTTCAGCCTCGCCCGTCAGGGCGGGGTTATGCCGCAGCACCGGTACATACCCGCCCTTGGGCAGTTCGATGATCACCGGATCGCCGCTGCCTTCGCCCGCGTAGTATTCGACGAGCCGGCTCCTCAGCCGCGCGGCCTCGCTTCGTACGATCGAGTCCTGCTTGGGGTCGTAATCCGGCTTGCGGCCGAAAACCTCGATGGCAATCAGGGATTCCTTCAGCTCGTCATCCCTGCCCTCCAGATGCCGGTCCACGACGAACCGGAGAAATCGGGACAGGCGCTCGTTGCGGCCAAAGCCGGGGCTCGCCAGTACGCGGTTCAATTGCTTCCGGACGGCTTCCTCCGGCGCCTGCGTGGATACCACTGCGTTCAAGCATAGCGCCTGTTTTCAGCTCGATGCAAATGTATAACACCCCTGTGCAGCCCATTTCGACTTGCTTTCCCGGAAGTCCTCGGACATTGTGGCTACATGCGGATGCTCTTGCTGCTAACCCTGATTGGCGCCGGCAAGGACCTCGTCGTGCGGTTTGAGCCGCACGCCAAGGGAGAAGTGTTCACTGTGGACAGGATCGGCGGGAACGGCCGGACCACGACCTCCAGCACCATCCTGTACTTCGACGGCAAGGCCCGCGATTTTGAGGACGGCGCGTGTGCCGGGACGCAATCCTCGCGGCGGGTGAACAGCCGGACCGTGGAGGTCCTGCGCCAGTGTGCGAACGGCGAGTGGACAAGATTCGTCCGCACGGAACTGATTTTAGAGATCACCGGGCAGCGGGTTGATGGCCGGCGCTTTGAACAGCGGTTGGTTTTGGAGAAACAATAGGAGGAAACATGAAAGTCATAGGTCTTTTGACGCTGGCGGTTGCTGCCTACGCCCAGACCAGCCGGGGAACGGTGACTGGCACGGTGCTGGATGCCTCCGGCTCGGTGGTCGCCGGCGCGAGCGTTACGTTGACGGGCGTCGAGACCGGCGTCCGGCTCTCCACCGGCAGCAACGACTCCGGCGTGTATCGCTTCGATGCCGTGGATCTCGGTGTTTATCGGATCAATGTAGCGCATGCGGGATTCCGGACATATCTCGGTAGCGGGATCGGCGTGGAGGCGAATCGCGTCACCACGCTCGACCCGCGCCTCGAAGTGGGCGCCGCCGAAACCAGAATCGAAGTCAGCGCCGAATCGAGTGAAATCCTGATCAAGGACAGCCCTCTGCGGGGCGGAAACTTCCAGCCGCGAGAGGTGCGTGATCTGCCGCTCACGGGCTTGAATCCGCTCTCTCTGGCCCGGACGTTGCCCGGCGCGACGGAAGCTTCAGGCAGCCGGATTTGGGGCGGCGGTACGGCCACCGGGGGAAACAATGGCGGAGGGTTCTCCATCAACGGCCAGCGGCCGCGCGGCAATAACTACATGCTGGACGGGACCGAAAACAACGATGTCTGGTTGAGCGGCGCCGAACAGGTGTTCACTATCGCCGATGCAGTTCAGGAAGTTTCGGTTCAGACCGGCAACTTTGGCGTCGAGTTCGGACGCGCGGGCGGAGGCGTGTTCAATGTCGTCACGAAATCCGGCACGAACAACCTGCACGGCACCTTGCTTTGGCGTTACCAGTCGCAGCGCTTCAACTCGGTTTCCAATCTTGACAAGCTGACGGGTGTTCCTCAGTCGGTTTTCGCCAACAATATTTTCGGATTCACCGCCGGCGGGCCGATGCGCAAGAATAAGACCTTCTTCTTTGCCGGGTTCCAGCAAAACGACTTCCATTCCACCGCCAATTTTCCGATGCAGGTTCCGACGGCAGATGCTGTCTCCCGCTTACGCTCGCTGTTCCCCTCGAATCCCAGGCTCAATTTGTACCTCGGCGCTCTGGGCGATCTGCGCGGCGCCGGCGCGCCCTTCAATGTGGCGATGGGCATCGATCCTCAGACCGGCATCGACCGCGGCTCGGTGCAGTTCGCGACTGCCGCGTACGTGCTACCCGCGATCAATGATGGCCCGCAGTGGCTGACCCGAGTGGATCATTATCAATCCGAGGCGCACCGCTTGTCCTGGCGCTACAGCTATGACTCGCAGCTCAATTTGCCCAGCTCCGGAGGGAACACTGTCCCCTTTCCGGGCTTCGTTCAGGAGAACACGTACAGCCACCATAATTTCCTCTTTGCCGACAGTTACACCTTTGGTCCCAGCTACACCAACGAATTTCGCTTCTCCTATGGCCGGCCGGATGTTAGCGCTGCCATCACCTGGCCGGGGTCGGTTCCACTGGCGCGGACGCTGCCGAACATTGGCATTGCCAATGTCGCTTCGCCTGGCTTGAATTCCGCAAACACGCAGTTCCATTATGGCAACAACTTCCTTTTCCAGGAGACGCAAACCAAGCTGAGCGGCCGTCACGCGTTTCGCTATGGAGTGGAGTACTTGCGGCAAGTGATCACGCAGCAGCGGGGCGCCAATGACCTGGGAGCTGTTGCATTTACAAACGCCGTGGGCTATTCCGCCTTCGCCAACTTCCTGGACGACTTCAGCGGACCCTCCGCGGCCACCAGCAGGGTTTTCGGCGCAAAAGTGCTGCACCCGGACGAGTTCCGTCAGACTTACTTTTTCCAGGACAACTGGAAGGTGACGCCCACGCTCGCCCTGACGCTAGGGCTGCGCTATGAAAACTTCGGCCAGCCGGCCAACGCTATGCCGTATCCGGCCTACTCCGGATTCGACCCGGCGCAGTTCCTGGCGCGGCATGAAGTGAATACCGACAACAAGGACTTCGGACCTGCTTTCGGCTTCGCGTGGTCGCCGTCGCTACGCGCCCCATTACTGTCGCGCCTCTTCGGCGACGGGAAGACGGTTTGGCGCGGAGGATACCAGATCAGCTACGACACCTTGTTCACGCAGTTGATATTCCTTGGTCCGGCAACTACGACGCCGAATGCCATAAACACGCCGGTGAACGCGCCGAATACGGGCCGGGGCCTGCCCAACTGGCTCGAGCAAGTGCCCACAGTGGCGAGGGCTCCCAGTTTGACGGACAGCCGAATCGCAATCGACCCAGGCTTCCGCAACCCATACACCGAGCGCTGGTCTTTCGGGTTCCAGCGGCAACTGCCGCAAAGCACTGTTCTGGACGTCTCGTACGTTGGTTCCGAAAGTCACAAGCTGACGACCAAAGCCGACTGGAACCCGCGGCTGCTCAACGGAGTCCGCCTCTATCCCAACTTTGGTCCAACCGACATTCGCACCAGCGAGGGGAACTCCTCGTATCATGCTTTGCAAGGTCGCCTGGATCGGCGGTTTGCGCACGGATTTCAGTTTGCGGCGTCCTATACGTGGTCGAAGTTCCTCGATAGCACGAGTGAAGGCGCCGGTAATCAGAACCTCCAACAGCCCGACAGGCAGAACCGTACGTCGGTGCCTGTATCTCAGGGAGGGTTGAAGCTCGATCGCGGAGTGAGCGATTTCGATCGCCCGCAGCGGCTGACCATCGCTTACCTGTGGGCGGTTCCGGGTCCGCGGTCAGGCTGGTGGAAATATCCTTTGGGCGGATGGTCGGTGGCTGGCATCACAACCTTCCAGTCCGGGACGCCGTTCACCGTCGCAAATGGTACGGACCGCAACAACGATGCTATCCCCGCGGACCGGCCCGATATCGGCAATCCGAATGCTCTATTGAACAGCCGGGCGATCATCGCCCCTCGCTGCTCGACCGGCTATCAGAATCCCGATAACGGTTCATGCGTGAGTCCCGGCGACGTGCATTGGGTGGAGGGAAAGGGATTCCCCAACGCGTCCACGGCTGGCCGCAACACGCTGCGGACCGGCGGCACGAACAACTTCGATCTGAACCTGTCGAAATCGATTCCGCTGGGAGAGACGAGGCGGTTGGAGCTTCGCTGGGAAGCGCTGAACGCCTTCAATCACCCGCAGTTTGTTCAGGTCCCGCAAACGAGCGTGAATGGCGCACCCGCGGGTCGTTTCCTCAATCGCGATTTCACCGACAGTGGCATCCGCAGCATGTGGGTGCAGGTGAAGGTGGTGTTTTGAGCTGGGGCAAGGCGCGCCTGATATGCTCAAGAAAGCAGAAAGAAGCAACATGAAGGTCCTTGAACAGAAGCAAGCGGCGGCCTGGATGGTGATATTCGCCATCTTCGGAACCGGAAGCGTTCGGGCGGGAACTAACGTATGGACGAGGCTAGGGCCGGAAAGCGGAGCTGTCACATCGCTGGCGATTGATCCGCAGATTCAGGGCACGGTTTATGCAGCGACCGGCGCCGGTCTCTTCAAAAGCGTGGACGAAGGAGCAAGCTGGAGTGCGGTGAACGCCGGGCTGCCATGCTGTTTTTCGACTGTGCTGATTAACCCGCAAGGCCCGGCTACGATATATGCGGTGAGTGGTGGGTACGGGATATTCAGGAGCCCGGATGGTGGAGCAAATTGGAATGCGGTGAACTCCGGGCTGCCGGTTGACGACGGGGGCAACTACGGTATCACTTCGCTGGCGATTGATCCGCAGACCCCAACGACGCTTTATGCAGGGAGTGCTCTTACGGGCGGCGGAGTATTCAAGACCATGGATGGCGGAGCAAGCTGGAACGCCGTGAACGCCGGGCTGCCGGACGCCGGAGTTATGGCCCTGGCGATCGACCCGCAAAACCCGGGGACAATATACGCCAGTACCCGGACCAGCGGTGTGTTCCAGAGCACGGATGGCGGAGCAAGCTGGAACGCTGTGAACTCCGGGCTGGACATCACTATTACCCGCGGCTACGACTATATTTCCGCGCTGGCGATCGACCCCCAAAATCCGAACACGGTATATGCTGCTGGGCACAATGTCCTTGACGACGTAGAAAGTGACTACTATGGGCTGTTCAGGACCACGGACGCGGGCGCAAGCTGGATTGGGATGCTTTTCTCCAAAGTGACCGCCCTGGCGATTGACCCGCGAAATCCGGACACAGTATATGTTGGGACCTATGGCGGGGTACTCAAGAGCACCGATGGCGGAGCACACTGGATGGCGGTAAAACTCCGGCTGACAACCGATACAAACGGCCCCCTGGTCATTTCCGCTCTCGCGATCGACCCGCGAAGTCCGGACGCAGTATACGCTGCTGCGACCTATACCGGGATATTCAAGACCACGGACGCGGGAGCAAACTGGACCGCAGTGAACTCCGACCTGAGGGCAACCGCCCCAACAAGTGTTATCGCCCTGAGGACCGACCCGCAATACCCGGGCACGATTTACGCGGGGACCGATGCTGGGGTATTCAAGACCACCGACGCGGGAGCGAACTGGACCGGAGTGAACGCCGGGCTGCCGAATGGTCCCAACGGCCACTTGCCGATTTCCATCCTGGAGATCGACTCGCAAGCCAGCGCCATCTACGCATTAGACCCCTGTTGCCAGGACACGTTCAGGAGCACGGACGGAGGAGCGAGTTGGACCGCCGCGCTGGCGCGGGAGCCAAGTGGGCTTGTGGTAAGAGGGACGCGTCTAAATGCGAGCGCCCTGGCGATAGACCCGCGAAATTCCCGCACACTCTACGCGGCGGGGAGCTTTGGCCAGTGTTGTCCCACAAACGGTGGGGACGGGGTATTGAAGAGCACGGATGGGGGCGCAAGCTGGACTGCGGTGAGCTCCGGGCTTCCGGGTCCTTCCCCCATGGGGGGGCCCTTTGGAACCACTCTGGCGATTGACCCGCAAAATTCGAGCACAGTATACGCAGGGATTGGGGGATTCGGGTTCGGGGCTAACAGCGCGGTATTCAAGACTACAAACGGCGGAGGAAGTTGGAGGAGCGCCGGGCTCGCTGGGTACTCCCGTGTGGACATCCTGGCGATTGATCCGCAAAACCCGAGCACGGTGTACGCGAGGGCGGTTGTTTGGCCTCCTTATCAAAACGGGTGCTGCGGCTGGCTATTCAAGACCACGAATGGAGGAGCAAGTTGGACCCAATTGACCTCCGGGCTTCCGAATTATGTCACCGCTCTGGCGATTGATCCGCAAAATCCCCGCACGCTATACGCGGGGAGTCGCTCCGGCGTATTCAGCAGCACGGACGGCGGCGCAAATTGGAATGCGGTGAACTCCGGGCTGACTCTATCAATTACGACCCTGGCGGTCGACCGCCAGAATCCCGGCACGGTATACGCCGGCACTGCTGGCGGCGTGTTTGCAATTACCTTTGTTCCATGAACGTGAAGGGGCTCTATTCCCTCAGCGCATACGTGAACAGCGAGTTGCCCGCGGAAACCGCGACAAACTGCTTGCCGCCCACTGAGTAGGTCATCGGGCCCGAGGCAACCGCGCCACCCACTGTCGCTTTCCAGAGAAGCTCGCCGCTGCGCGCGTCGAGCGCGAAGAAATAGCCTTCGCGTCCGCCGCTGAACAACAGGTTCGAAGCCGTCGTCAGGATGCCGCTGTCGGTGACGTCGGCCATCTTGAACTCCCACTTCCGTTCACCGGTCTGGGGATCGATGGCCCGGACCGCGCCGTAGCCCTCGCTTTCCTTCCGGATGTTGATCTTGTCCGCGACGAGCCCGATCGTGGTCCCTCTGGGGAACACGCCGACGAATCTCTTGCCCTCAACGTACTCTTCCGGCGTGTTCAGGAATTCTCCTGAGTAGTTGTCCCACGCGGAGACGTAAAACAATCCCGTGCCGGGGCTGAAGGATGGCGAAAACCAATTCGTTCCGCCCGCAGCGCCCGGGTAGATCCGATTTCCCTCCGCCGTTGGGACCATGCCGGGAGCCCTCATGGGGCGGCCCTTTTCATCGAAGCCCGTGGCCCACGTGACTTTCGTGAACGGCTTGCCCAGTAGGAACTGGCCCGTGGTCCGATCGAGCACATAGAAGAACCCGTTTCGGTTCGCCCACATCATGACTTTGCGAGGCCTGGCTTGACCGCCGGCGTCGCGCCAGGAAATATCGGCCAGCACCGGAACCTGCACCGAATCGTAATCGAACTCGTCATGGGGCGTGAACTGGTAGTACCATTTCAGCTTGCCTGTGTCCGCGTCCAGCGCCACCACGCAATCGCTGTAGAGATTGTCACCGGCGCGGACGCTGCCGATAAAATCCGGGCCCGGGTTGCCGATGCCCCAGTAGGTCAGGTTGAGCGCCGGATCGTAGGAACCCGTCATCCACACGGAGGCGCCGCCGTGCTGCCAGGAATCGCCGGCCCAGGTTTCGTGGCCGGGCTCGCCCGGACCGGGGATGGTGTAAAACCGCCAAGCTTCCTTCCCCGTGCGGACATCATAGGCGGCGATGAACCCGCGGATGCCGTATTCGCCGCCCGCTGTGCCGACGATGACTTTATCTTTCACGATCAGCGGAGCGTGCGTGATCGCGTAGCCCGCCTCCGGTCTCGCGACGGCTACGTTCCACAGAGGCTTTCCGTTCTTGGTGTCGATCGCGATCAGGCGGGCGTCGATGGTCCCCATGAACAGCGTGTCGCCGGCGACCGCGAGCCCGCGGTTCACGCGGCCGCAGCACGGACGGGCGGCCGTCGAAGGCGTGTAGGAGTACGTCCAGAAGACGCGCCCGGTGACGGCGTCCAGAGCCACCACGTCGTTGGGGGCCTGAACCGTATAGAGAATGCCGTCCACCACCAGCGGCGTCGCCTCGAACTTCTCGAGAGAGCGAGCCTGGTAGATCCACTGGAGCTCCAGGTTCTTGACGTTCGCCGGCGTGATCTGCGCAAGCGCACTGTGGCGCTGGCTCGAAACGGATCCCGAATAGGTGAGCCAGTTGTGAGGCTCCTGGTTGGCGCCGAGGATGCGCTCAAACGACACCTGAGCGAATAGCGGGCTGGCGAGGAGGAGCAGCGGCAGTGGAGTTCGGATCATCTCTCTAGCTTAAATGAACATCTCTTCGTCGGCAGTCGCCTGCGTGGGATTGGGACGCCCGCCGCGCAGCAGGAACTGCAAAGCGACGCGCAAACCCATGGCCACTGCGTTGATTTCCTTCAGCGGCTTCATGATGCCGCCGTGCACCATGGCCACGGTCTCCTGCGCGCGGGTCATGGTATCGTCGATCACCATCTCGGCGCGGTCGAGCTGCACGCGCGCCCGCGCCGCGGCGTCTTCCAGAACCTCATCCACGCGCGCGAGCTGCTTGCGAGTGAGGTCCAGAATGTCGGTGGTCCGCGTGGTGATCTCGGCGATCTGCTTCCGGCTGTCCTCCACCACGTCGCGGGAGGTCTCGACCAGCGCCTCGACCTTCGGAAGAATGCGCCGCACGCTTTCCTCCACGCCGCGGGCGGACTTGTAGATGCCGAACAGCAGCCCTGCCTGAATCAGCAAAGCGATCGCGGACACCGCCACGAAAACCGCCATGATGACCAGCAGAGTGTTGGGGTCCATATTCGGCCGCGTCAGTCGGAGGGCGTGCTGCTCGCTTCCCGGTAGGCCTGCTTGCCGGCCTCCACCGCCGCGCTCAGGTTATCCTTGTGCCGCCGCACCGCCGACTTGCCGCTCTCCAGGGTTTCAGTCGCCGCGTCGCGCAGCTCGACCGCGCGCCGTCTGGCGAGGTCGGCGCCTTCCTCTGCTTTCGAACGCAGGAATTCGCGGGTCTCGGAGCCCGATTTCGGCGCAAACAACACGCCCACGGCCACCCCTAAGCCCAAGCCGAGAAAAAAGAACGATAGCTTCCCGTCGTCGTCCATGGATGTCACTCCTTTCACCCCAGCATATCAGGACTGCGACTCTCGTAAGCTCCGGGCCGCTTCCGCGGCGCGCTCGAACTCGCGCTCGATTTCCGGCGTGCGCAGCATCCCGCGCAACTCTTCGAGCTTCCGGATGAAGGCACCCAGAGCCGCGTCGATGGGAGCCGAGTTTGTCACAAAAATGTCTCGCCAGATTTCGTAGGGACTCAGAGCCAGGCGCGTGAGATCCAGGGCCGCGGGACCCGCCACGCGCGCCGCTCCGGGCTGGGATCTGATGGAAGCGGCCAGCGCCGTCGAGATCAACTGCGGCAGGTGCGACGTCAGAGCCACCAGCCGGTCATGCTCTTCGGCGCCGAGGATCACCACGTGCGCGCCGATCCGTTCGATCCATGCTTCGAGCTCCGGCTCGCGCGAGGTCAGCACGTACGGGCGGCCCTCAAACAAGCTGGCTTCGGCCGCGTCCACGCCCCTGGCCTCCTTGCCCGCCATGGGGTGGCCGCCCACGAACCGCCCGCGCCGGATGTGCGCCGCCGCGCGCTCGCAAATCGCCAGCTTGGTGCTGCCGGCGTCGGTGATCAGCGTGCCCGGCCGGACGTGGGCGTCGACGGCACCGAGCGTCTCGAGGATTCCGGCAATCGGCCGCGCCAGGTAAATGAGATCGGATTGCGCCGCGGCCTGCCCGAGCGGAAGCGCTTCGTCAATCGCTCCATGATCGAGCGCGCGTCGGAGGGTCTCCGGCGAGCTGACGCCTATGATCCTGCCGGAGAATCCCGCTCTCTTGAGCGCCAGCCCGAACGATCCCCCGATGAGTCCGACGCCGGCGATCGTGACGACGTTCACGTGGCTTATTCCGGCTTGCCCTGCTGCGCCTGCTGCCGCCGGATATATTGCAGACTCCGCATCTCGTCCATGATTCGCGCGAAGATGCGCTGCAAGGCGTCCGCGGTGAGCGGCCCGCCGTTGTGGGTGGTCACGTTCAGGAACACGGCGTCCTCGCGCCGGGGCTCGAAAATCGGCATTTCCAGCGCGTTCTTCACGCGGACAATCTCTTCGACGACGCTGGTGCGCTGGTTCAGCAGCCGCAGCAGCTCCAGATCGATCGCGTCGATGCGCTGGCGGCATTCGGCCAGCGTGCGGTCGGCTTCTTCTTGTGTCATCGGTCCATTCCCTGCCTCAGTTGGCGCGCAAACGATTCTAGCTGATTCTCGTCCGCGTTTTGCTCGATCAGCCGCACGATCGCGCTGCCCACCACCACGCCGTCCGCGAGTCTGGCCGCGGCTGCGGCCTGCTCCGGCGTCGAGATGCCGAATCCGGCGGCCAAGGGCAGTTTTGTCGAAGCGCGCATCTTCTCGATCAACGGCGCGAGAGATTCCGACAGCGACGCGCGCTCGCCGGTCACGCCCGTTCGCGAAACCAGGTAGACGAATCCGGTCGAGTACTCGGACACCAGCTTCAATCGCGCGGGCGTCGAGGTCGGCGCCGCCAGGAACACCGTGTCGAGGCCGACCGAGCGCATCGCCGCCACGTAAGGCGACGCCTCTTCCACGCTCACATCGGTGAGCAGGCAACCGTCGATGCCGGAGGTTTTGGCGTCGCGCGCCAGACGATCGAGACCGTAGCGCAGCACCGGGTTCAAATACGTGAACAGCAACAACGGAATTTCCGAATGTTTTCGGATTTCCCGCGCAATTTCGAGCACTTTCGCGACGTTGGTCCCCGCCTTGAGGGCGCGATCCGACCCGCGCTGGATCACGGGCCCGTCGGCGATTGGATCGGAGAAGGGCACACCCAGTTCGATCAGGTCCGCGCCGCCGCGCTCGAGCGCGGCCACCAGGGCGGGCGTTCGCGCCGGGGACGGATCGCCCGCGGTGAGGTAGGCGATGAGTGCGGAGCGGCCCTCGCGGCGGGTCTTGCTAAACAGTTGTTGGATTCGAGTCTGCGGCATCCAGTTCCGGGAGATTCTCGCGATAAATGTCGGTATCTTTGTCGCCGCGGCCGGACAGATTGATGATGAACAGTTGCCCCGGCGAAGAGGGCGCCCGGTGAAGCGCTTCGGCCACGGCGTGCGCCGATTCGAGAGCGGGGATGATCCCCTCGGTGCGCGCCAGCTTCACGGCAGCGGCGAGCGCCTCGGCGTCACTTGCCGAAGTGTATTCGGCGCGATGCTGATCGTGCAGCCAGGAGTGTTCCGGTCCCACCAGCGCGTAATCAAGCCCCGCCGAGATCGAATGCGTCAACGCCACCTGGCCATCGGCGTCCTGCAAGAGATAACTGTGCGCGCCGTGCAGCACGCCGGGTGAGCCGCCGGAGAAGCGCGCCGCGTGCTCCCCCAACCGGCCGCTGCGTCCCCCCGCCTCGACCCCGATCAGCTTCACGTCCCGGTCGCCGAGGAAGGCGTGGAAAATTCCGATGGCGTTCGAGCCGCCGCCGACGCAGGCGAAAATCGAATCGGGCAGCCGTCCCTCGCGCTTCAGGATTTCGGCGCGCGTCTCCTCGCCAATGACGCGATGAAAATCGCGAACCATCATCGGGTAAGGATGCGCGCCCAGCGCCGAGCCGAGCAGATAATGCGTGGAATGAACGTTGGTCACCCAGTCGCGCATGGCCTCGCTGATGGCGTCCTTGAGAGTGCGGCTGCCGTTGGTGACGCTCACCACCTTGGCGCCCAGCAGCCGCATGCGGAAGACGTTCAACCGCTGACGGCGCATGTCCTCCTCGCCCATGTAGACG
>JBGPLI010000162.1:0-13080 GCA_041486445.1 Bryobacteraceae bacterium | reverse complement strand
ATCGCGGCCCAGGTGTTGTCGGCGATCACGGCCACGCCTCTTGAAATCTGCACGACGTCCTTCACGCCGGCCACCGCCTTGGCCTTGCTGGCGTCGAAGCTGGCGACTTTGCCGCCGAACACGGGGCAGCGCTGCAGCGTCGCGTATACCATTCCGGGAACTTTCGCGTCCAGGCCGTACTGCGTGCGGCCCATTACCTTGTCGCGCGTATCCAGGCGCTTCACCGGCTTGCCGACCACGCGGAACTGCTTCGGATCCTTGAGCGCGACGTTCTGCGGAACCGGCAGTTTGGCGGCGGCGCCCGCGAGGCTGCCATAGCTCAAGCGCGAGTTGTCCGCGGTGTTAATGACGAAGCCGTTTTCAGCCCGGCACTTCGATTTATCCACGCCCCACTTCTGGGCCGCCGCCTGGATCAGCATTTCGCGCGCTTCGGCGCCGGCTCTTCGCATGGGATCCCAACTCGAGCGGATGGCCTGGCTCCCCACCGTCGTCTGGTGGCCGAACGACGCGGGATCGACCGGCGCGACTTCCATCCGCACCTTGCTCCAGTCGCACTCGAGTTCTTCGGCCAGAAGCTGGGAGCAGGCCGTGGTCGGGCCCTGCCCCATCTCGCTCTTGGGGATGATGAACGTGACGCTCTCGTCCGTGCCGATGTGGATGTAGGCGTTCGGCTTGCCCGTGGGCGGCGGCGCGAACAGATTCGGAGGCGGGATTCCGACAGCCTGCGCCGCGAGCCGGGTGCGCTCCGGCAAAACGAACCCGAGCGCCAGACCGCCGGCCGCGGTCCGCAGGAAGTTCCGCCGGCTGACGTTGGTTGTGGTGCTCATGCTCACCTCCGCTTCCTTATCATGATACTGCCGATCAGAGTATCTCTGCCCAGGAACCCGCCCGCAGCGAAACGTCCGCAGTAGCGGCAATGCGGAGCTTTTCTTCCACGGTGAGGAGGTCGGTGACGGTGTTGTTGGAATTGGCCGGATCGAGCAGCCGGGCGCCGGGGAAGTCGGCCGCCAGGAATTCGAGAAGCTTCCACAAGGACTCGGAAATTCGTCTCCTCGTTTGGAGCGTATCGATCACACAGAGCTCCAGCAGAAACGACGGGAAACGGAGCGCGTGACGCCGCCGCCACAGTTTCAACGCCACCGTCTCCGTTCCCAGACCGGCACATCTCACGTGGCGGATTTGCTCGCCGATGTCGGTCTGAAGCCAAGTATTGTAGCGGAGTTGCCAGAGAGTGTGATGTGTCGAGCTCGCGCGGCGCCGGCCGGGCACCAGGTCAACGGTCGAGCCGTCCAATCGGATGCGGAGGGAAACATTGCGAGGGCGCGGAATGTAATCGCGAAAATGGTCTGCAAGCGAGGCGTGAACCGCCGTGAGAGGTCCGGGTGTGTCCGGCGAAAGGCTGAGGAACAAATCCACGTCGCTGTCCCGCAGCGCCGTCGCTTTCGCTTGCGACCCGGACAGCGTGACCGATTCGAGGTAACCGCCGAACGTCCAATTCCGCAGCACCCCTTCGATCTGCCGCCGAAGCTGACTCGGGCGGCCGTCGTCGGCCGAAGCCCTGTGCCGGTTGACGACCGCGTGGAGATATAGGTCGGCCTCATTCACTTCACACTCCGCGAGTACTCCGCAAAATCGATGGCCGGCGCCGCGCCCATTTGTTGGAGCCGGCTCATCAACCGCAGCATGAAAAAGATGAGGGCTTCTTCAGGCTGGCTGAAATGGAGATCCTCAAACGAGCCCCGTCTCAGAACACAGCCGACGTCAAGACGCTCGTCCGGGCGCAACCGCTCCAGCAGCGTAGTCATCCGTTCCGCCAGCGGTGTGTCCCATGTCGTGTCCAGACTCAGCACCCCCGCCACGATCGGAGCGGGCGCCTTCGCGGGATATATCGAACCAGCCGAAAGAAGCGGTGCCGAGGTCCGCCGCAGCCGCCGCACCGACGCCGCCTTCCGGCCGCAATCCAGCACGGCCATCGGGCCCAGGGTCTGCTTGATTTCGAAAATCGCGTAGACGCTCTCCACTGGGATGTAGGGTTGTGAAGCGTCGTGAAACCACAGCGGCGAATAGAAGCGGTCGTAAATGGCCAGGTCGATCTGATGGCTCCGGCGTCCGTCCGCGTCGATGATGAATGCGCTGGTGCTGCAGTACCGCTGCGGCAGGTAGCGGTTGAACAGATCGATCCAGCGCCGCTCCGTCGCCGTTCCGCACGCCGTTTTATGCTCGAACACGGTGCTCGCCGCCAGCCCGGCCAGCATCTGCTCTTGCACCCGCAGGAAGACCTCGTGCAGGTCGGTGCGGGGGTCTGGACGGCGTCGGCTCACAGCGCAACCATACCGCGCGCCCGGGCCCTGGAGTCGCACCCTCAGGACGGAAGTCATTCGAATGCCTGAACAAAATCCCGTCGCCGGCTGGCGTGACTCTCCTGTGGGCCAGCTTTTCAAGCTGCAGCCGGATCAGTACCAATCCACGACGCTCAAGCCGCGAACGCGCCGGAATCCGGCCGGGTTGTGAGTAACCAGTGCGGCGCCGTGCGCCAGCGCGGTTCCCGCGGTCAGAATGTCACGAGGGCCAATGGGAAACCCGGCCGTGCGTAAGGTAACCTCTGCCTTCGCGGCGCTCTTGGCCGCCGGCGCTGGACGAGTGCTTGTGTCGCGGGACGCGCGCACAATGCTGGCTCACTTCCAGCGCTTCGTTGCCGGGAACGAGTCGCCGGGGCTGAAGGTCTGCTGCTCGTAAGGATCTCTGCTGGTCCGAAAGCAGTTACTGAACCGCGCGCGTCAGCGAGCGGAGCTGCTTGGCGCCAATATTGACGAACTTTCCATCGGCGTCCTTGGCTTGAGGGTGGGATCGCCATATACTCTGTACGTCAAGACCACGGTATACTTCGGGTATGGAGAATGAGGCTGCCGAACTTCTCGCACGGGCAATCCGCCTCCCCAAGGAAGCGCGAGCTGCGCTGGCCGACTCCCTTTTTGAGAGCCTTGATTCCGGATGTAGACGAGAACGCGGAAGAGGCGTGGCGCGAAGAAATCCGCCGCCGCCTTCAAGAAATCGACAGTAACGCGGTCGATTTGATCCCTTGGCCGGACGCACGCAAGAAGCTTGAATCACGCCTGAAACGGTGAGTCGAAAGGCCGTATCGATCCACCCTGAAGTGAGCGCGCTGCTCGGCGTTTCCATGACGAGATCAACCGTGTCATCGATCGAATCGCGGAGGCTCCCGCCCGATTCCCAGACGATGCGTTGGGAACGCGGCATGTTGTCTTGCGACGCTTCCCGTACTTCATCGCTTTTCGCACAGCGCTTCCGGAATTGAGATTGTCGTGGTTGCTCACGGGCACCGCAGGCCACGGTATTGGAAGGATCGAATTCAATAGGAGCGGCGGCTTATCCACAACGGCTCTGGTGGAACAATTCGCGCGAGCGAAATGGGAGTCTTAGAGCGGTTCGGTTTGTGGGGCGCTTTTCAAGCTGCAGCCGGTTTTCAACCAGCAATAAAACAGGTTGAAAATACGATCGCTGAGAGTCTCGCCTCGATCCAACGGGTCATCGCTGCGCTTCAACGTACGCTCGTAAGACTGCGTTGATGCGGGTCTGGTATCCTCTTCCCCGCCTCCGGAACCATTCCATCACGTCGCGGTCGAGGCGGATCGAGACGGCCTTCTTTGGCTCTGGAATAACGATCTTGGCGCGGCGAAACCACGCGGCGTCCAATTCCGGCGCGGCATCTGGATCGGATCGGATGGCGCGCCGGATGTCTGAGTCCGTGAGCTTGTCGACCCGTTTCCAATCCGTCTTCCTCTTGCGGCCTTTACCTTGAGTAGATCGCACGATAGTACTGTTCCCGCTCCGCTTCTGTTGCTGTTCGGGCACTGATCATCCTCCTGATGTCCTCGCGCCAGGTATACACAACGATGAGCACACGCCCTGCCACTTCTCCTGACGCGATCCACCGTTGCTCACCGTCGTACTCCCGGTCGTCCGCCCGCTCCAGATGAGGGACGTCGAAGACCTTGATCGCGTCTTCAAAGGCGATGCCGTGCTTCCGAAGATTGCGCGCGTTCTTCCTTGGGTCCCATTCAAACCTCAAGAACTAGTATATACTGTTGTGTATACAACTGCAAAAGGTCGAACATGAGTAGGGGTAAGAAATCTAGCGCGGTGAAGGGCGCCGACCAGGCCTTGGAGTTTCTGAAGGGGAAGGCGAACGGCACGCGCGTGGCGACGGTGGAATTCGCCGCTGGAAACGTGCGCTCGATCCGCCGAAGTCTGAAACTGAGTCAGGCCCG
The DNA here is from genome assembly GCA_041486445.1 of Bryobacteraceae bacterium. Taxonomy (GTDB): domain Bacteria; phylum Acidobacteriota; class Terriglobia; order Bryobacterales; family Bryobacteraceae; genus Palsa-187. The sequence continues at coordinate 8,791 of JBGPLI010000162.1, read as the reverse complement.
GTTCGCTGCCGAATTCGGGTTCACGACTGCAACCGTGCGCGACTGGGAACAGGGCAGAAATCAACCTGACAAGGCTGCGCGAATTCTGCTGGCGGTCATCCGACGGCATCCGGACATCGTGCGCGGAGCCGCCAAGCGCGTGGGCGCATGAGATCGAGCAGTACAATATCCGAACTGGACGACCACCGGACGGTTGTCATCCCGAGCGCATGCGAGGGATCTGCTGTTTTGTGGGGCGGCTTTTCAAGCTGCAGCCGGTTTTGAACCGGCACCGGACGGGTTGAAAACACGTCGCAAGATGAAATCCTGCTTCAGGACATCGATAGTAGGACCGTGAAGCTCATCCGTTGGCAGGACGTTCGGCGAGAACTGCTGGATCGCCCCGGCTCGGTCAGAGAAGCCGCAGAATTCTTCTTCGGTAAGCCCCGCTTGCTTCAGTATCCGATGCCTGAGAAATGGAGGCGGAACGTCCTTGTTGTGCTTCGGGACCGTAACTCGGACGTCGGGGCGAGTCACGTGAAGTAGTCGGGCATGGCTGCCTTTTTGATGGTGAACGTACAAGCCGGCGCGAAGGAGTGCGGCGATTACCTGCTTCGGTTTGAGAACCGGCAGCTTGGGCGGCATGCCGCGCGGCTACGGGATGGTGACCGCAACCCGTTCAGTCGTGACTTCCGCAACGTCACTGGGAATTGGTTCACCTGTCTCCAGAGCGCTTTCCAGAAAGCAGCGGATCGCGTCTCGGGCCATGTCCCGAGCTTCTTCTAGAGTCTCACCATAGGTGCAGATCTCCGGAATCGGGTAGTGCGCTAATTCTGCGTTGATCGGTTTTTTCTGATTTCACGCCACTACTACTCCAATGACGAACATCACGGCCAAAAAAATCAGCACCTTGAGCCACCAAGCGACCTCGAATGAAGCGGCCAGCCACACAGAAAACCAGAACTGTAGGGCGCGGATGAAAGCGTCCTTGTGGCTCTTGATTTTGGCGCTTCGCAATCCCGCTCTGTACCAGTCGTTCAGTTTCCCCATGCGGCTACTGCTTTGCCTTGGCCTCTCGCTCGGCCTTGAGTGCATTGCACATCCGAACGTAGCGCTAAAAGTGCATCGATGCCCAAGTCAGAACGAACCCAATGAGTATGCCCAGCGCGAGCAACAGAAGTTTGGAAGACAGAGCGTTTTGACGCTCCGGCAACTTCGCTTTCAGTGGAACCTCCATAACTTTTTGGGGGCCGATGGTTACCATCAATCCGCATTTCGGACAAGCCAACTCCCGACCGAGTTCGGCCATGGAAAGGTACAGGTGTCCGTCGCAGGTAGTGTTCGGGCAGTGGTAGCACGTAGCGCCGATATCTGGCGCAACATACGGGGCCGAGTTCTCATCGGGGGTCATCGCTCTGAACGATTGTATCTCTCTCGGCTAGTTGGCATCGTCGTACTCTCCGCAGTCCTCGAATCTCAGAGTCGCAGGCACGTAGTGCCCGCAGTACTGCGTAAAGTGGGGTTCCTTGAAAATGTCCCTGTAGTTGACTTCCCCAAACAGGTAGACGTGCAGGGTACCAGAGACTACATCGGCAACCTGATTGGCGCTCAGAACTTCCGACGTCTCGCTTGGAATCGGTTGGTCTATGTTCGGGAACAAGGCCCCTGCGTGAGAGATCGAACCTTGAGGTCTCTTCTTGTACTGCGCAAGCGCATCTTCAAACCCTATCTGGCTTGTCTGGACTCCTCCTGGAAAAGTAAGCCTGAGTGCGAAACTCTTCCCACTGTTGATGACTCTAACCTCGCACTTGAGACGTTCCATCGGTTGAAGAACCGTGATGCCCATAGATTTGATCCCGACCCATGCCCGCTCATCTTCCCTTTGGGTCGCAAGTTGCTGGCTGATGATTACAAGTTGAAACACACCAGTGACGGCGATAGCGATAGTAGCCAAGCCAATTGGTTCTCTGGCTTGCTGAAACCAGGACTTCGGCTTGCCTGCTTCGTTGGAGGGGTTTGTCTTGTGCTTGCATGGTTGGCTTGCTGGGGCTGGATCAACATCGATACCAAGGGGAAGGTGTCCATCGCGTGCCTGTACCTGCTTGGTGCCTTGTTTCTTTTTGTGGCGATTCATTTACTAGGAGAGTTTATCAGCCCCAGCTTTTGAGAGGCGGGTCTAGATTGGTGGTGGCCTTGACCATAGTGGAAAACAACCGAGTAATGTCACGCCGCCTCCAGCAGTTCGCGCACGCTCCAGATGTGGTCCGTTATCCCGGCGGCCATAGCAGGTGTCACGCGCAAGGTCTGATGCCTACGGCAAAAGTTGTAGAAGGCGAACCAGCAGGCGAGCGCGGCCCAGTGGTTCTCCCACTTCTTGCTAAAGGCGTTCGTGAGGCGAGTGAATCGGCGCGTTCCCATGCGAATCGAAAGATTCTGGCGCTCGATGTGGCTGGTGCAAATCCGTTCGGGGTCGGGTTGCCCCATGACTGGGACTACCTCCACAGCGGCTACCTCCGCCGGGCTGTAACGGGCCTCGCCTTCAGCGGGCGCGCGGTAGACCTTGATGAGTTGGGCGAAGTCCGCGCGGTCCTCCAGAGTGTTGGGAATCGCAGTGCGGTAGGGCGCGAAGCCATCCGTCGTGATCTGGAATTGGCCCTGCGTGGCGAGCCGCAGGCCCTCGATGAAAATATCCGTGGTGGCCTGATTCCGCTTCCCGAGCGCGAAGTTGAGAATCAGTTTGGAGTACCGCTCGATTGCGACGAAGCAGTAGCTGTCTCCGAAGTTGGGATCATCGCCCGGTTTGCAGTGCTTCTCTTTCTTAAAAACGAAACTCCAAAGTTCATCCGCCTGTACGTCGCGAACGGGTACGTTGCGGATCTTGTCGCCCATGATGCGCTCGCACTTTTCACCGGCGAGCACCAGGAGCTTGAGAATCGTGGTGTGGTGAACATCCGTGATCCGTTCGACGCTCGAAACGGAGTTGCCTTCGAGCAGAAGCCGCAGGACCATCTCGGCTTTCTCGACCGGCAGGTACATGCCGTCCAGCGTGTCCTGGTGCGGCTCAGTGAACGTCTTACGGCACTGGCGGCACTGGTAGCGAGCAAGGCCGTTACGGTGTCGGCCGAACTTGCGGCAACTGATTCTGCACGAATGGCAGGTCACATGGACCTTGACCTTTCTTCAGGTCCGCGCCACAATGAAGGTGTCAAGCGACCTTGCGGCTTCGGCCTGAGGTTGAACCCGGCGGGTAGCTTCAACTACCTGCCGGGTTTTACTTTTGTCGCGCAGCCCCAGTGGGGCCGCAATCTAACGAGTCTTTCGGTACGTGGTCTGCCTACCCTTCCCAGCTTTCTCAACTTGACCATTCAGGGACATCCGACCCAGGGTCGTGTGAAGAATGGCGAGGGGGTTCGGATAAGATGCCATCGGCACACCCACATCCTCCAATTTCTTTCTAATCTGCGGAACCGTTGCGGGGGAATCCTCCAGAACTTGCAGACACGCTTCCGTCAGTTGAGGAGTGCTTCCTCCTTCATCGTCTCCGCACAAAGTCCGCAGAACGTTTACGGTCTCTTGCAATTGCTGAAGACGCCGCTCGATCTCAGTCTCCTCCGTCTTCAGCGTTTGGAGCCTTGTCTTCAGTTCGGTAATCTCGTGCTGTGCGCCCTTCAGCGCCATTCGATAGCTGCCGCCGGGGGCAATTGCTGGGAACACTCGCGTAACACGCGCCATACAGGAAGTATAAATGATAACTTACACACAGTCAAGTACTAATTTACACTCCAATCAAAATATGTGGAACCGTGCAATCACAGACGCGGAGCGGGAGATCGACGGGGCGCAGCGCCGCATACGTCGCCTGCGAGAGTGTATCCGCATCCTCAGAAAAAAAATGAGGAATGGAGAGCCCTGGCCGAAAGAGGAGGGGTGCAATGCCTCAACGCAGATTTAGCGCAGCACCCGGAATCGCCGGCACCAGGACGTTGAACCCGCCCTCCGGCATCGGTTCAAAGACGGTGGTATAGCCGTACTCAGCCACACTCATATTGTAGCCGGGAACACACGCGAGTCAGCGTGCATCCCTTGCATTTGCGTGGATGGCGTTCATTCGCGGCCATCCCGGCGGGTCTGTGAATGCGGCGAGCCTGCGATTGGCTGAACGCGGCTCTCGGTTGCGCACATTCTGGAGTGTCTCGCCACCAGCATGAGCCTCGACGAGATCAACGAGAGCTTCGGAGGCGGAGTCTCTCCAGGAAGCGCTCCAGGTGGGAGCCGAGCTTGCCGACCGCCCCTGTGTGGCTGCTCGACGCGCATATCTACGTCCGCGTGGCGAACATCCTCCAGGAGCTGGGCGCGCAGATTGAAAGAGCCTCGACGATCACAGCACGCCAGAGAGTTCATTCAGAACTCGCCTCAGGTCCTTTTTCACCTTGGTTACGAATTCCCAACGGATGCTTCTCGTTTTAGTTCCTGTCCGGCGGTTTACCGCGTGGGAATACCGGCTGTGCCCCCGTTGGTTATGCACGTCTCGGATGAGGGAAAAGGTTCGGGGATATGCAGCACGGAGTCTCGTGCTCGCCAGGATTCCGCCGATGTTGCCCGGTTGATAGCTACCCAGCGTCCGATCACGCTTGTGCAGCTTGTCTAATAATGCGTCGAGAAAAACATCTAGGGCATTGACGAACGCGGTCGGGTTCGAACGGGCTTGCCGCTCGCACTCTATCGACTGCTGCTCCATCCAACGATAGTCCTTACGAAATGAACGCCGCCAGCTAAGCCTTGGGATTTTGTTGTCTTCCAGCAGATTTGACAAAGCTTGGTGGACACCACACCTCGCGCAGTTGGCTGGCAACGCAAGCGTGCGTCGCAGAATCCTTGCTGCGGCCGGATTCAGACGATCGAGACGCGCGTTCGGCCAAAGCTTGAAGTTGGTGAACTGATTTGCGGCAGCAATCGCCACCTCCTGGCTCGGATCACACACCTGGAGGCTGAGAACACCAGCGAGTTGGCGGAGGGACAGGCCTTCATTGTTCAGGCAGCGGGTCAGTTCCGCGCGAATCCACCAGGGCCCGTTTCTCACCATCTGGTGAGCGAGCCTTGGCCCTGCGACGCCTTGCTGCAAGAGACGCTTCGCGCAGGCTATTTTCAGGTCCGGAGGTGCCTCGCTGATCAGCAGCAACTTTGCGCTTTTTGTGAGAGCTGCCTCCTGACGAGAGGGCAAGCGTCCACTCACCGCTTGCATCAACGTTGCACGAACAAACGGTCGAAGCTGGTCGGCATGAATGAGCTGCAGGAGATCCTCCCCACACTTTCGGGGAAGCCGACGATGTTTCCTAACGTATGATGTGATTGGCACGAAAAGGTCAGGTCGACGTGCCAACACCTTCAAGAGCCTCTTAGTCAATCGTGCGTCCGGCTTGGCCATCGGCAAGACGTACTTGAATCGCGTCTCATTCCTTACATCAAAGCGAGGAGTCAGCTGGACGATGCGCCGTCGAAGCCTGACCTGATCGACGTTTGCCCCATATCCAAAGTCTTCCTCCGGAACGCTGATAGACTTGAGTTCGCCGAAAATGTCCGTTACTTCATGGATGTCTACCTTTGCGGCGTTCGGATGCAGTCCCAACCGTTTAGCCGTATTCTCCAACTCCCACACGTGCCGCCTGAGATGATCCTCGGAGAGCCCAAAGAGTCGAATGTCGTCCACGTAGCGGAGATACTTGAGCGTTCTCACGTCCGGCTCAAATCCGATGTCAGAGTTGCCCAGAACCAATTCAGCGACCAACCCGGACCCCAGCGGTCCCTGAGGTATGCCGACATCGAGGCTGATCCCGCCGCCGTCGCCCACCGTCCAAGTTCGGAGAAGCTGACGAAAGAAAGCGCGGAAGCCGTGATCGAAACCAAGTTTTTCCAGGAAGTAGTCGACCACTCCGTGGTTGATAGTGTCGTAACAGGCCGCAAGGTCGAACGTTGCCGTGTACTTGAGTCCTTGACCAAATGCGCCCCTTGCGCGCCTCATGTACTCACGGCGGCATCGCCGCCAGTCTCGATAGAAGGTCTTGCTGGTTCGGCCGGCATAGACATGTCCAAAGGAAGCCACCAGGTGATGACGTCCAGCTTGAGCACGATGCCGCTCGGCAATCAGGTTCACCATCGCTTGGTAGACCACTTGGTCCTCAACTGACAAAATGGAATAGGGTCGCGAGAGTTCTTTCTGTTTCGGTAGGTAAATTTTCCGAGCGGACGACGGCTCGAAGAGTTGGCGAAGTCCGCGGTCACGAACGTCAATGAGGAGATCGTCGACGCAGCACGAGTTATCCACATACGCCGGCTTGCAAATCTCTTTGTACAACTTGTCCGGATTATTTGAAATCCAGCGCCAAGCTCTACGGAGATTCTTCAGCTCAAACGTCGCCGATAAAGAACTTGAAACGCTCATTCAGCACCTCGCGGGAGATCCAGCGTCCGCTCGCTGGAGGACGCTAACTACACCCGCTGGTGCCGCCGCAATTCTCACATTTGAAGCAACTCCCGTTCCGCGTCATCAGCCCGCCGCACTCCGAGCACGTCGGCGCATCCGTCACCCCTGGCGCGAACGGCAGCGCCTGCTGCGGATCGGGCTCAGTCGCGCGCAGCTTGGACGCCTCGCCGGCCTCTCCGGCGGCGTACTCGGGCCCCAGGAATTTGGTCCCCAGCCACCGGAAAATGTAATCCATGATCGACTTCGCGTAGGGCACCTCTTTGTTGCCCGTCCAGCCGCTCGGCTCGAAGCGCACGTGGCTGAACTTGTCCACGAAAAACTTCAGCGGCACCCCGTACTGCAACGCGTAGCTGACCGCCGTGGCGAAGCTGTCCATCAGGCCCGAAATGGTCGAGCCCTCTTTCGCCATCGTGATGAACAGCTCGCCCGGCGACCCGTCTTCGTACAACCCCACCGTCAGGTAGCCCTCGTGCCCGCCGATCGAAAACTTGTGCGTGATCGATTGGCGCTCGTCGGACAGTTTCCGGCGGATGGGCCGGTAGACGATCTTTTCCACTACTTTTTCGGTCACCTGAACCCCGGACGCGGTCGCCGCCTTCGCGCCCTTCGCCGTACCCGAGCTCAGCGGCTGCACCCGCTTGGAATTGTCGCGGTAAATCGCCACTGCCTTCAAGCCCAGCCGCCAGCTCTCCATGTACGCGTCCATGATCTCTTCCGCCGTCGATTCCTCCGGCATGTTGATGGTCTTTGAAATCGCGCCGGAGATGAACGGCTGCACCGCCGCCATCATGCGCACGTGCCCCATGTAGTGGATCGAGCGGGTTCCGTTCTGCGGCCGGAAGCTGCAATCGAACACCGGCAGGTGCTCGTCTTTAAGGAACGGCGCGCCCTCGATCGTGCCCGTCGAATCGATATGATCGACGATCCGGTTTACCTGGTCCGGCGTATAGCCCAGCTTGATGAGCGCGGCCGGCACCGTGTTGTTCACGATCTTGATCACGCCGCCGCCCACCAGCTTCTTGTATTTCACCAGCGCCAGATCGGGCTCGACGCCGGTGGTGTCGCAATCCATCATGAACCCGATCGTCCCCGTGGGCGCGATCACCGTGGTCTGGGCGTTGCGGAAGCCGGCCGTGCGGCCCAATTCGTAGGCCTTCTCCCAGCACCGCTTCGCATTCTCGTAAAGCGCGGCGGGCACGCGATGGCCGTCGATCCGCGACGTCGCCTCGCCATGCATGCGGATCACTTCGAGGAACGGCTCCTCGTTCACGGCGTAGCCGGCGCAGGGCCCCGTGGCATCGGCGGCCACGCGCGCGCTCGTCAGATACGCCTGTCCGCACATGATCGCGGTGAGCGCGGCGGCCCAGTCGCGCCCCTGGTCGCTGTCGTAGGGAATGCCCATCGACATCAGCAGCGCGCCCAGGTTCGCGTAGCCCAGGCCCAGCGGGCGGAAATCGTGCGAGTTCTTCGCGATCTTCTCCGTCGGATAGGCTGCGTTGTCGACGATGATCTCCTGCGCCAGGATCACCGTGTCCACGGCGTGGCGGTAGCCTTCCACGTCGAACTCGCCGCCCGGGCCCGTAAACTTCATCAGGTTGAGCGACGCCAGGTTGCACGCCGAATCGTCCAGGAACATGTACTCCGAGCACGGATTCGACGCGTTGATGCGCGCCGTGTTCCTCGACGTGTGCCAGCGGTTCACCGTCGTGTCGAACTGCATGCCGGGATCGCCGCACTCATAGGTGGCCTCGGCGATCTGGCGAAGCAGCTCGCGGGCTTTCAGACGCTTCACCGGCTGGCCCGAGATGCGCGAGCGCGTCCACCAGTCGCCGTCGCTCTCCACCGTCTGCATGAACTCGTCCGTGGCGCGGACGCTGTTGTTGGCGTTCTGGAAAAAGATGGAGCCGTACGCCTCCCCATCGAGCGAAGAATCGTATCCGGCCTCGATCAGCGTGTGGGCTTTCTTCTCCTCCTTGGCCTTGCACCAGACGAATTTCTCGATGTCGGGATGGTCGGTGTTGAGGATCACCATCTTCGCCGCGCGCCGCGTCTTCCCGCCCGACTTGATGACGCCCGCGAACGCGTCGAAACCCTTCATAAACGAGAGCGGCCCCGATGCCCTGCCCCCGCCGTGTACACGCAGCTCCGCGAGGCAAGCAGCTCCACCACGGTTGAAGCCCCTCCACGCGTCGCGTATGCTTCGGGGGCACCGCCACCCAGGAGCAAGGACAAGGAGACTACAGTGAAGCTCGACATCGGCATGCTCACCCACGACCTCAAGACCCTGCCCGATTACGCCCGCAAGGTCGAAGCCATGGGCTACGACTGTCT
>JBGPLI010000161.1:0-13179 GCA_041486445.1 Bryobacteraceae bacterium | reverse complement strand
CAGATTCTACAGATTCTCAGCCTCACGCTTTTTGAAAAAACGCCCATTTTGCAGGCGCTCCACGAGTCAGACTCCCAAGAAGAATTACTCGATCCTGGCAACCAGTTGAGCCTGTTCGACTTTTAACCGGACAGCAGTGGCCGGGGTCACGCGCAGGCTGTGGTGGACTCGAACGAAGTTGTCCCAAGCGAAGTGCAGGCACAGCGCGGCCCACAGATTTTCCCACTTCTTGCTAAAGCCATTTCATTAAGGCGGTAGAGACACGGTGGGCAAAACAGAAAAAGGCATCGCAGGGCAACAGAGGGAAGTGGTGGTCGCTACTCGGCCTGACAGTCTCTCGCAAGTGGAGAGTGAGATGTGATCCATTGACGGCCCGCTCTGGCGAGGCCGCCACCAGGAGCGCCGCACATTTTTAGGACACCACCGGCGCTTGGTTGCGCGCGCGGGCAAGGGTGTAAGCTGGAGAAGGAGTCTTATGGCTAGCAACCAGACCGACGAAGTCACCACCGAGCCAAGGCCGGACTTCCAACTCACGATCGAAGATCTCGGTTGGACACCCGAGTACGCGCAGGCGGTTCGCGCACGCCTCGCCTCGTTTGCCGAAGATTGGGACGACCCCGCAATGGATGTCTACAATTCCTGAGCGCGGCAGCATCCTTCTCGTCTATTTTCCACACTCGGACCTGAAGACCGTGAAACTGCGGCCTGTGCTGGCAGTGCAGGCAAACGATCTGGATACCGGCCTGCCGCAGGTCTTGGTGGCGATGATCAGCAGCAACATGCGACGAGCCCAACACCCTGCCCGAGTGACCATCCGTGGCGGCGCTCCAGGTTGGGTTGAATCGGGCCTGCGATTAGACTCAGTCATTCTGGCAGATAATCTCGCAACGGTCGAACTGCCAATGATCGCCCGAGTCATCGGCAAACTTGTGGACGTGGCTGCGGTAGATAGCGCGCTGCGGGCGGCACTGGCGTTATAGGCCGCGTGGCTTCGGTGTATACTGCCTGGAGAGGAGGGAACAGATGCGCAACCAACATCTCTTTCTGCTGCTGATGTGCGCCGCAATGCTCACCGGGATTGCGGCCGGCCAGGGAGCCGCTCCTGCCGCCGCGGTGCCCGCACCTCCCGCCCCTCTGATGCCGCCTTCGCTGGTGCCTTCGAAAGTGGTCGATCTGATGACGCCGGAAGGTTCGGCGGTGTTCGGCGCGCAGTGGAGGAGCATGGAGGCCAAAATCGTCGAGGGCCCGGCGATCCCGAATGCCATGCCCGGATTCAAGACCTCCTATGACATCCAGCCCCACGCCGGCGAGAGCGGCTTCAACGATTCAGAATGGCCGGTGATCGGCGCCAAAGGACTCGGCGACCGCCGCGGCGGCGGAAAAGTGTCGTTCATGTGGTACCGCGCGGTTCTAACCATCCCCGCGAAAGTCGGGGACTTCGACACGACCGGCGCCAGGGCGGTGCTGACGGCCTACGTCGACGATTACGCCGAAGTATGGGTCAACGGGCAGATGCCGCGCCGCGCCGGCTATCCCAGCCCGGCCACTATCCAGGGCTTCAACATGCCCAATCGCGTGGTGCTCACCGAGTCGCTCAAGCCGGGCGATAAATTCCAGATCGCGATCTTCGGCATCAACGGGCCGATTTCGGTGGCGCCGGCGAATTTCCTCTTTTTCCGCGAAGCGAAGGTGGAGTTGTACCGCTGATTAGAGCGCGGGCCGGGCCGCGCCACCCAACAGCGAAGTATTGAGAGCGCCGGTGGTGTGCATGCCCTCGTGTCCTCCCCAGGAGAACAGCAACTGGACCATCGGGAATCCGCCCGCGCGCAGCGTAAGTCCCGCCGAGTAGCTGTGGACCAGATGCGAGAAGTCGATATCCCCGCGTCTCAGCGCCACCTTGCCTTCGTCCACGACGAACATCGCGCCAAACGGCCCCCAGACGGAGTGCTCGAAATTCGCGCGAAACAGCAGCAGGTTAGGCGCGCGGAACCGATAGTCCTGATAGCTTCCGAGCATGTGGTTGCCCCCGATGTCCGATCCCCCGAGCGTCGGCTGGAAGTAGAAGGGCACTACGTGACCTCCCGGTACGATGGACTCCTCAATCAGGAGGCGCACGCCGATGCTGCCTTCCAGGTTTCGAGACCCGGCTCTGGGAAACTTCACCTCGGGGCATTTGTGATCGGTATCCGCCGGGTCCGCGGTGCAGTCGTCCGGTCCATTGTGGGCGAGAGCCTGTAGGGTCCGGGTAGTCTTATAGAGTGCAAACTGGTTTCCCAAATCGACGGTGAACCTCTGGAAGGAGTAAACGGAGTTGCCCGGCGCGACGTACTGTTGAGAGTTCACCAGGTAGTTGAACCGGAGGTTGCCCGCGCTCGGACGAATCCGCACGCCTTCTCCGAACTGCGCGAAAGCGGGCTGCTGAGCGAGGCCCGGCGCGGTGGCCGGCGTGTACAGGCGTTCGATCGACGGACTCGGCTGTCCGGTGCTGGCCCGAATCTCCACGGCGCGGGAATTCGCTTCCCCTAGCAGGGCCGCGTTGAGGCGTCTGGTGAACTTCAAGGGAAAGACGGCGCTCCCGCCCGTAACAATCTCGCGGAGTCCGAAGAAGGAGCGCGCGGTATCTCTGGTCGCGGGGCCAAGCCCGAAGTAGGCGACGCGGTTGAGCGAGGTCGCTTCCGAATAGAAGTGCAGGACGGGCCGCTCCTGGAGCGACGCCGTGGCGGCGCCCGTCGCGTTCGCGGCTCCGGTGTTATCGACGCTGATCCCGGGCTGCTTGCTCCACACCAGCTTCAAGTACGCTCCGGCGCGCCAGGAACCGTTGGGGGTAGCCACCGCGTCGGCGTTCCAACTGTTCCGCCAGTTATCCGTGGTCCAGTGCCCGACCACCGCCAGGCCCGAGCCAAAGCCGTTACCCGGCGCCAAACTGCCCACGGCGATGTGGAAGGGCTTGCCTGTGAACAAGGTCTCGCCGCAACCGAGCAACTTCTTGATCTCGGTGCACCCGCCGAGAGCCTCGCGCTCCTTGCGAAGTTCGGCGCCAAACCGCGTTTCAGCCGCGACTAACCCGCCGACGCAAAATCCCGCGAGAAGAAGTCTATGCATGCGGCAGGTCACCTTCCGCCGGCCTTCAACACGCTGGGAGCCTCTCCACCTTGCGGATGCAGCAGGACGGTCATTTTCTTTATGTATTCGGCGGCGTGCCGCTCGGTGCGGATTTTTTTGGGATCGTGGCCGGTGCGTTGCTTCACGGGAAGTTTCTTCTCGGCCTCCTGGAAATGCCGGACCTGGTTCAGCAGGAGCGTGTTCTTCGCCAGCGGCCGATTCGGATTGTAGGAGCCCCGCGCCGGCCGGGGCACGACTACGACGTTCGCGTTCAGAACCGGTTTCTTCTTGACGGCGGCCTTGGCCGGCTTTCTGGCGGTTTTCTTGGGCATGCGCGCAAGCCTCCTACTTGACGTGGAACACGGGACAATCCGACTCCGGCCGCAGCTTGTCCGACAGCGGGCCGAGAAATGTCGCGGCCTGCTTCTCCCGCGGCGACCGCTTATCGTACGCCCCCAGAAAAAATTCCGTCACGGTCGCCGGAATCGATGCGTGCTCGAAGATCCGCCCCTGCGCAGGGTCCTCGGGACCGGTCACGACCGTTCCCTTCGGAATCCAGGGTGAAACGAGAATCGCGGGAACCCGCACGCCGAGCCGGTCGAACGAAAAGGGCGCGCCAATCCCTGTGGCATCGGGGGACGCGACAAAGCCATCCGGCGGGCAAGCGGGCGGAGGAACGTGGTCGTAGATTCCGCCATGTTCGTCGTAGACGATGAGCAGCGCCGTGCTCGTCCACAGCGCGGGGTTGGCGTGGATCGCATTGTAAACGGAGGCGATGAAGATCTCGCCCGCCCGCACGTTGTGATCGGGATGCTGATCGGTTGCCAGCAGCTCGCCGCCGCCCTCGCCGGGGTGATCGGTGTAATTGGGCTCAATGAAGCAATAATCGGGCAGGTTTCCGCTCTGGCAGTCCTGGAGAAATTGCGCGTACGTGCCGAACACCTCCGGCTGGTTGCTGAGCAGGTTCACGACTTCCATCGTGGAGCTGGCCTGATCGTAGTAGTACAGCTTGGCCGAGCGTTTGGCGTCCAGCATGCGGTCGTACATGCTCCGGATGGGCTTGGAGATCACAAACGGATCCATTCCCACGCTGCCGAACGACGTGCCGTAGTGCGCAAAGGCCCGGTTGCAGATGGTGGGGCCGGGAATTGACGAAAACCACCCGTTGAATACGGCGAATTTTTGCGCCAGTGTGGTCAGCACGGGCAGGTCGCCGGGAGCGAAGTAATACATGATTTGGCGGGAATGATTGACATTGTGCTGCTGAACCCAGTAGCTCTGGACGAAACCCTGCATGGTGGGGACGGCGGGCGGACCCGGCGACCCGAAAAACAACTGCTTGTGCACGGCGGGGAAGTGATGGTCGGGATCGGGGTCGAGCTGTCCCTGAAACTTGGCCTTCGGGCGAACCGGCGCGGGCTCGGTGGTGGTATCGGGGTTGGTCTCTTTTCCGGTGAGCCCGTGGATGCGAGGATCCACGGCTCTTAATCCGCCCAGCATATGGTCGAACGACCGGTTTTCCATCATCAGAACGACGATATGTTTCAGATTATCCAGTCCCGCCGGCACGAAGTCCTCCGATGACGCGAATTATCTCAAGTATACCCCGATCTTTCTTGAGAATCTTGTGGACGCTTGGAGGCGCTGCTAAAATCGTCTCCGTAGGTGCCCTCTCCCGCCAAAACCCTCACGGTCCGGCAGTTCTTCGCGCGCAAAGGACTGCTGTCGGAATGGCATCCCCACTATGAGTACCGCCAGGGCCAGCTTGAAATGGCCGAAGCGGTGGAATCCTCCCTCGCCGAGAAGAAACATCTGATCGTCGAAGCCGGCACAGGCACGGGGAAAACGCTCGCGTATCTGCTGCCCGCCATCCTCTCGGGGAGGCGCGTCGTGATTTCCACGGGCACCAAAAACCTGCAAGAACAGCTCTTCTTCAAAGACGTTCCGTTTCTGGAGAAACATCTCGCCGCGCCGCTGCGGGTCTGTTACATGAAGGGTCGCGCCAACTACGCCTGCCGCCAGAAAATCTACGACGCCGAAAAAGAGCCTGTGCTCGATGGCCTGGAAGAAACCGCCGACTTTCAGATCATCCGCGCCTGGGAGAAAACCACCGAAACGGGCGACCGCGCCGAGATCAAGACTCTGCCGGAATCGAGCGCCGCCTGGGCCAAGCTCGACGCGCGCGGCGATCTGTGCACCGGCCAGAAGTGCCCCCAATTCGAGCGTTGCTTCATCACGCGCATGCACCAGAAGGCGCAGGAGAGCGACATCATCATCGTCAACCACCACCTGTTTTTCGCCGACCTGGCGGTGAAAGGCGAGGAGCTGGGTGGCATCATTCCCGACTACGGCGCGGTCATCTTCGACGAGGCCCACGAAGTGGAGGAAGTAGCCGGCCAATACTTCGGCGTCTCCGTGTCGACGTATCAGTTCGAGGAGCTGGTGCGCGACGTGTCGGCGCTGGCGCACCGGAAAGACTTCGGTTCGCAGGAACTGGATCGCACTCTGATGACGCTCGGCGACCGCGCCGCGCACTTTTTCTTGCTGTTCGGCGTCGCCGAAGGACGGACCGGGTTCCGCGGCCACGAAGCGTTTCTCATTAAGAACGAGGAATCGTACCGCGACGTTCTACACGCCCTCGAATTGATGGCGTTGCAGCTCGAGTTGCTCCGCACGGCGCCGGACGAGGCGATTCCTCTCGTACACCGCGCGCGCGAGATGGCGCGGCGGCTCCAGTTCTGGATGGAGAGCGGCGACCGCTCCTGCGTCTACTGGATCGAGCGGCGCGGACGCGGAACGTTCCTGCAAGCCACACCCATCGACGTCTCTTCGCTGCTCGACCAGAAGCTGTTCGACGTTGTGGACACCGTGATTCTGACGTCGGCCACGCTGGCGGTCGCCGGCGGATTCGAATTCATCAAAGCGCGGCTGGGCTTGCGCCAGGCGCGCACGCTGATCGTGCCGAGCCACTTCGATTACGCCAAGCAGGCACTGCTCTACGTGCCGCAGTCGCTGCCCGATCCGCGCAGCCCGGCGTTCACCGCCGCCGCGGCGGCTGAGATCGTGGAAATCCTGACGCACAGCCGCGGGCGCGCCTTCGTGCTCTTCACCAGCTATCAGCAGATGCGCTTGATCTACGACCGGGTGTCGCTGGACGTGCCCTATGAAACGCTGCTGCAAGGCACCGGACCGCGAAGCGCGCTGCTAGAGGAATTCCGCTCCACGCCGCACTCCGTGCTGTTCGCCACGGCCTCGTTCTGGCAGGGCGTCGACGTGCCGGGCGAGCAGTTGAGCTGCGTTATCATTGATAAGCTGCCGTTCGCGGTCCCGAGCGATCCGGTGGTGGAGGCGCGCATCGAAGCGATCCGTAACGAGGGTGGGGATGCTTTCCACAGCTACCAGGTTCCGCAGGCGGCGATCGCGCTCAAGCAGGGCTTCGGACGCTTGATCCGGAACCGGACGGATCGGGGAGTGCTGGCGTTGCTCGATCATCGCATCACCAAATCGCGGTACGGACAGATCTTTTTCGACAGCCTGCCGCCCTATGCGTTTACCACGCGGCGGGAGGACGTGGGGCGGTTTTTCGGCCATGTTTGAAGTCTCAGTGGAACAGACCTTCGCCGCGGGGCACGCCTTGCGGAATTACAAGGGCAAGTGCGAGAACGTCCACGGCCACAACTTCAAGGTGCAGGTGATTCTCGAAGGCGAGCGGCTGGACCCTACCGGCCTGCTGGTGGATTTCCTCGACGTCAAGCAACTGATGGGCGGCGTGATCGCGCGCCTGGATCATCAGTTCCTGAACGAGGTGCCGCCGTTTGACGATCTCAATCCGTCGGCCGAGAACATCGCCGAGTACTTCTATGCGGAGATGAGCCGGGGACTCGGAAATACGCCGGTTCCCGTGCGGATCCGCGAGGTGAAGGTGTGGGAGACGGAGATCCAGTCGGCCAGTTACCGTCCGAAGTAGGCGGCGTTCCTCTGAGCGAACTCGGCCCACTTCTCAGGCAGATCGTCCAGCGCAAAGATGGCCGAGACGGGACAAACCGGCACGCACGCGCCGCAATCGATGCACTCCACCGGATCGATGTATATCATCTCCTCGGGGGCGAACTTCTCGGAGTCCTTCTTCGGGTGGATGCAATCGACGGGGCAGGCATCTATGCATGCCGCGTCCTTCACACCGATGCAGGGTTCCGCTATCACGTAAGCCATAACGATACTCGGGCAGGAAGTTAATCCTACTAATAGCATAGGGTACGCCGGACTGACAACGCGCGAGCATTGAGCCTCGATAAATCCGTGCTGAACGGCGTCAGGACGAACTGCACAGATCCTCGACCGACATGTTCCCGCCGCACAGCACCAGTACTACGTGGCGCTCGGCGGAGAACCGGTCTTGGAGGCGATCGGCTGCGGCCAGCGTGCAGGACGCCGCGGGCTCGGTCAGAACCTTCAAACGCTCCAGCAGAAACCGCAGCGCCGCCAGCGCTTCGCTGTCAGGCACCACCGTGACGCTCTCCAGAAGTTGCCTGGCGGCAGCGAGCGTGTGCTCGGAAGGGGCCGGCGCGCCAAGCGTACGCGCCACCGACGTGATCGCGTCGAGCGTGACGATGGTACCCGCCGCAAGCGACTTCGCCATGCAATCGGCCCCTTCGGTCTCTACGCCCCAGATGCGCACCGCCGGCTTCAGACTCTTGATCGCGGTCGCGACGCCGGTCATGAGCCCCCCACCGCCGATGCTCACCACGACGTCGGTGACCTGCGGCACGTCTTCGAGAATCTCCAGGCCGACGGTCCCCTGGCCAGCCATCACCAGCGCATCGTCGAACGGGTGGATAAAGGCCCAGCCTTCCTTTTCATAGCTGGCCACGCTGGCGAACGCGGTGGCGGCGTCGGGGACGAACCTGACCTCCGCGCCGTAGCCCCGCGTGGCCTCGACGTAGTTGCGCGGCGTGTTCTCCGGCATCAGGACCAGCGACCGCAGATCGAGCGCGCGCGCCACGTAGGCCACGGCCTGTGCGTGGTTCCCGCCGCTGACCGCCACGATGCCGCGGCCGCGCTCCTCGGGTTTCAGGCTGAGCGCCTTGTTGAAGGCGCCGCGCACTTTGAACGAGCCGGTTTTCTGAAACACCTCCAGCTTCACGTACACGTTGGTCTTGATGCGTTCGCTCAGCGTCGCACTGGGTGTGAGAGGCGTCCGGCGCACGCAGGGAGCGATCCGCTGGCGGGCGCCCTGAATGTCGGAAAGCGTGAGCGGCATCAACACTCCAGTGTATGTGTTATCCGTGAAGCATGAAAGATGCCAATGCCACAGTCCACTACGCGGGCAATGATTTCTTTGTGGCCATAACCCCGAGCGGACATGCGCAGACTCTCGACGTGAACGGCCAGCGGTCGAGCGCCGCGAGCCCCCTCGAATTGGTGCTGATCGGCCTGGGTGGCTGCACCGGAGCCGACGTGATCTCCATCCTGCACAAGAAGCGGGAACAGGTGACGGATTATCGCATCGAGGTGCGCGGGGATCGCCGCCCCGAGCACCCACGCAGCTTTAAGCGCATCGAGGTCCGGCACATTCTCCGCGGACGCGGACTCTCGGCGAAAGCCGTGGCGGACGCCATCAAACTCTCCGACGAGAAGTATTGCAGCGTGTCCGCCACGCTGCGGCCGACGGTGGAAATGGTGTCGAGCTTCGAGATTCAGGAAGAGGCTTAGCCCTTCTTCAGCCGGCTGCAAGCCACCAGCGCACCGGTCACATCGATCGCGTCGCGATTCTCGATGACGGCTTGAATCTTGCCCTCCGTGTCGATCACCAGGGTGGTCCGGTTGGTGAGCTGAGTCTGCTCATTGAACACGCCGTATTGCCTCGCCACGACGTGCTTATAGTCGGACAGCATCGGGAAGTCCGCCCCCAGCTCCTTCTTCCAATGGTTCAGTGTCGCTATGAAATCCCCGCTAACCGCCACAATCACCGTATCCGCATCGTTGAATTTGTTGATACCAGACTGGTATCCCGTGAGCTCGGTCGTTCAACCGCCGGTGAACGCGGCCACGAAGAACGAAAGCGCGACGTTCTTCTTGCCGCGGTAATCCGATAGCTTCACAGGTTTGTTGTCGGTGTCGGGAAGCGTGAAGTCAGGAGCGATGTCTCCGACTTTATACTTGAGAGTGGAGGCAGGCGCGGGCGCTTGCTGCGCAAGCAGCGCCGAGGCGGATGCGGTCAACGAAGAAAAAAGCCAGGTTCGGCGGTTCATAGGCACCTCTGCTTTGAAAATGATAGCACGGTCCACAGGGTTGATAGCGCTATGGTCGGCGTGCGTGATGTCCGCGCCCGCGGCCGAGATGGTCCTGCGCAACGGAAAGATCGTCACGCTCGACGCCTCGGCTCCCCAAGGTCAGGCGATCGTTCAGGCCATCGCCGTCACCGGTGGAAAAATCGTAGCGGAGGGAGCCGACGCCGAAATCGCGCGGCAGATCCAGCCTTCGACGAAGGTCATCGACCTCGGTGGCCGCCTGGCCATCCCCGGCTTCATCGAAGGCCACGGCCACTTCACCGGCCTCGGCCAGGCGAAGATGAGCCTGAACCTGACCGATGCCCGGAACTGGGACCAGATCGTCGCGATGGTGGGCGGCGCGGCGCGGGAAGCCAAACCCGGCGAGTGGATCGTGGGCCGCGGCTGGCATCAGGAAAAATGGGACTCGCGGCCCGTCCCGAACGTGAAGGGCTTCCCGGTGCACGATTCGCTGAGCCGCGTTTCCCCCAATAACCCCGTTCTCCTGACTCACGCGAGCGGCCATGCGAGCTTCGCCAACGCGGCTGCCCTGGCTCGCGCGGGGATCACGCGCGATTCGCCCGATCCTCCGGGCGGCGAGATCATGAAAGACGCCGCTCGAAATCCCACCGGCCTGCTGAACGAGACCGCGCAGCGGCTGGCGGGCGAGGCGATGAATCGCGACCAGGCGCGGACGGCGGGAGAGCGAACCGAGCGCGCGATCGATCTCGCCATCGCGGAGTCGCTCTCGCAGGGGATCACGACGTTTGAGGACGCGGGCTCGCCGCCGGAGGTGATCGACCGGCTCAAGCGCCGCGCTGCCGCCGGAACGCTGCCCATCCGGCTGTGGGTGATGCTGCGAACTTCCAATGATCGGGTGGCTGCTCTCGCGGCGAAATACCGCATGATCGGCTTCGGCGACAATCACCTTACCGTGCGGGCCATCAAGCGCCAGATCGACGGTGCGCTTGGCACGCGGGGAGCCTGGATGCTCGCTCCTTATTCGGACTTGCCCACGACCAGCGGCCTCAACACCGAAGACCTGGCGGACACCGAGCGCGCCGCCAACCTGGCCATCGCCAACGACTACCAGCTTGCGATTCACGCCATCGGCGATCGCGGCAATCGCGAGGCGCTGAACCTCTACGAGCGAATCTTCCGCGCGCATCCCGAGAAAAAAGACTTGCGCTGGCGCATCGAGCACGCCCAGCATCTCGATCCGGCCGATATCCCCCGCTTCGCGCGGCTCGGCGTCGTCGCGTCGATGCAGGGCGTCCACGCGACCTCGGACGGCCCGATGGTGATCCCGCGCCTCGGTCCCAAGCGCGCCGCCGAAGGCGCCTACGTGTGGCGGAGCCTGATCAAGGCCGGTGCGCATGTCGGCAATGGAACCGACGCCCCGGTAGAAGACGTGAGTCCCATTGCGTGCTACTACGCGACCGTCACGCGGCGCATGAAGAACGGCCAGGCGTTTTTCCCGGCCGAGCGCATGTCGCGCATGGAAGCGCTCCGCTCCTACACCGTCGAGAACGCGTACGCGGCGTTCGAAGAGAATCTCAAGGGCCGGCTGAAACCCGGGATGCTTGCGGACATCACCGTGCTGTCGAAGGACATCCTCACCATACCCGATGAGGAAATCCTCACGACGCGCGTCGATTACACGATCGTCGGCGGCAAGATCGCCTACCAAAGAGTTCCATGAGTCCGGAGCTGGTGAGCGAGGCCGCGGATTATCTGCAGGGTCGCGTCCGCCGCACGCCAGTCGAATTTTCGCCCAGCCTGTCAAAGATCCTGGGAGTGCCGGTGTGGATGAAGCTCGAATCGCTGCAACTGACCGGCTCCTTCAAGATTCGCGGGGCGCTGTTCCGCATCTCGAGACTCACGGCGGAAGAGCGGCGCGACGGCGTCATCACCTGCTCGGCCGGCAACCACGGGAAGGCGGTGGCTTACGCCGCGCGGCAGGAGGGCGTGCGCGCGACTGTCTGTGTGCCGCGCTCGGTGGATCGATCAAAGTATCAGGGAATCGTGGCGCTGGACGCGGACGTGCGCATCTCCGATTTCGACGGTTACGACGACACCGAGGAGTGGGCGCGTGGACTGGCGGCGCAGCAGGGCCTGACGTTTCTATCCCCCTTCGACGACTACGCCGTGATGGCGGCCAATGGCGGGACGCTCGCCATGGAGGCGATGGAGGAGAGGCCGGAGGCTCGCGCGTTCATCCTTCCGGTCGGCGGCGGGGGTCTCGCGGCGGGCTTCGCGTTCTGGGCAAAGCTGCATTCGCGCGAGATTCAAATCGTCGGCTGCCAGCACCGCTTGTCGCCGGCGTTGCGGCTCTCACTCGACGCGGGCCACGCGATCACGAAGCTGCCGGCTGTCGAAACGGCGGCCGGAGGCGTCGAGGGAGGCATCGGCGCGCTCGCGTTCGGCGTTCTGGGGCCGCGCGTGGACCAGGTGGCGCTGGTCACCGAGGACGAGATCCTCGACGGCGTCCGCTGGATGCTGGCCGAGCATCAGTACCTGATCGAGCCGACCGCCGCGGTCGCCCTGGCTGCCTGCCTCACGGGCAGAGTGGAACATTTGACGGAGCCCGCCGTGGTGATCGTCTCGGGGCGCAACGTGAGCGCCGAGGTTGTGAAGGGGATTCTTGGAAATTAGTCCCGGCGCGTTCTTCTTTTGTGCGCACGAAGACTGGTTCTGTAACTTCCTCCAGGTCCCGTTCAAAATCTGTCAAGTCGTGGGAATCCCAGAACCGGGCTTTAGACGAGTTCGAGCGCGAGGGGGAGGTCGTTCCCTTAATGCTGGGGGGGAATCGACTTCCCAGGAGCAATCGTGCGCCCTGGTGAAACGAGTGGACGCACGCGTGAACCTTGGCCCGAAACGGCGATCTGGGCAGTGTCAGGATGCCACCAATTGGGCCAAGGCGAAAATCTCGCCGAAACCAGAGCCTTCCGAACGCCACGCAGAAAGTCGAGCTGAAACTCTCGCCTCCGGGAACTCGCTGACCTCCAATCAGTTGCGCTCCCTCCGCCTGCGTATTGAAGCGAAGTTCCGTTCTGCAGCGTCTTACCAACAGGAGGCGTCATGATGGCCACATTCAAACCCCTCGGTCCGATTGCATTGGGTTTGGCGCTGGCTCTTTCTGCCTGGGGCCAGTCCAGCGCCGACCAGAATTCGACGGCCGATTCGAAGCAGGAACAGAAGGGCAAACCTGGAGCCGCGCGAGAGATCGGCGCTGGCGCCGGTTCTGTGGGCACCGGTGCTGCAAAAGCGACAGGAGACGTAGCGAAGGGGACTGGCAAGGGCGCCGCCGATCTTGTGACGCTCCATCCCATCAACGCTGCTGCTTCTATCGGTAAAGGCGCTGCTACCGCAGGCAAGGATGTGACGGTCAGTACAGCAAAAGGGACGGGGAAGGTCGCCAAGGGTATCGGTCGAGTATTCGGGAAATTGTTCTGATCGTGCCCTTTGGCACACTACCGTGTGGCACACTGGGACTTGTGTCCGCCAAACCGATCGTCCGCTCCACCACGATTCTGTGCGTCCGCCGCGACGGCAAGGTGGTGATGGCCGGCGACGGCCAGGTGACGCTCGGCGGGGAGGTGCTTAAAGCTTCGGCGAAAAAACTGCGGCGCCTTTACAACGGAAAAATTCTGGCCGGATTCGCTGGCGCCACCGCCGACGCCTTCGCGCTGTTCACGCGCTTTGAATCGAAGCTCGATCAACACAACGGAAATCTGGCACGTTCTGTAGTGGAGCTCGCCAAGGACTGGCGAACGGACCGCATGCTGCGCCACCTGGAAGCGCTGTT
>JBGPLI010000160.1:0-13328 GCA_041486445.1 Bryobacteraceae bacterium | reverse complement strand
GTCGGCGGGACTGATGGGTTTTCCGGCATCGATATTCGCGCGGGAATTTCCGTGGACCAGATTGCCGCCAGGGAAATAGGCAAGCAGACCCAGATGGCATCCCTGGAGCTGGCGCTGGACCCCGTGTTCGGCGCGGGTGTGTGCGAACCCTCCTTTACGTGCGCTTATTTGAACACGATCTCCTGGCGCACGCCCACGACGCCCATGCCGATGGAGGATAAGCCACGCGTGGTGTTTGAGCGTCTGTTCGGGGATAGCGACTCGACCGACCGAGCCGCGCGGCTTACCCGCCTTCAGGAAAAACGCAGCATTCTCGATGACCTGAACCAGACGGTGGCGAGCATGACGGCCTCGCTCGCCCCGACCGACCGCGCCAAAGTGAGTGAGTACCTGGATGCCGTTCGTGACGTCGAACGGCGCATCCAACTGGCGGAGGAACAATCCTCCCGCGAGCTGCCGACGATCGATCGGCCCGCGGGCGGGTACCCGGGTTCCTACGAGCAATACGCCAAGTTGATGATCGATTTGCAGGTGCTGGCGTACCAGACCGACTTGACTCGCGTCATCACCTTCATGCTCGCTCATGAGAAGAGCGACCGGAGCTACCGCGAAATTGGGATTCCTGACGCCCACCACCCGTTATCGCACCACAAAGGAAATCCGGCATCCATCGAAAAGCTGATCAGGCTCAACACCTACCACGTGAAGATGCTCGCGTATTATTTGGAGAGGCTGCGGTCCACTCGCGATGGCGACGGCTCCCTTCTGGATAACATGATGTTGGTTTACGGGTGCGGCATCGCGGACGGCAACTTGCATACCAACGAAGATCTGGGAATCCTGCTGCTGGGTGGGGGAGCAGGCAAGATCAAGACTGGCCGTCACGTCCGGTATCCGAAGGGAACGCCGCTGACCAATTTATTTTTGAGGATGTTGGAGATGGCGGGGACTCCCATGGAGAAGTTGGGCGACAGCAGTGGGAAACTCAACCTATTGACTGTTTAGTACACGCAGGGGCGGTCTGGGCTTGGCGGGGACCACCATTGTACAGCCGATTCAAGTGCCCACAGTTGGAGTCGTAGGGATATTGCCCGCTGAGGGAGCCGCCAGCGTCTTCTTGGGTTCGTCGACCTCATGCTAGAACACCTGGTACCCCGGCCATCAGAACCAATGAGGGTTGACAGGCTGACGATTTTGCTGGACACTATAAGGCGATCGCCGAAGACAATCCGGAAATTTGGAAGTTAGGGGAGGGAATCATGGATTCCAATCGATCTGGCCGTAGAGGGTTCCTGAAGAGTGCTGCATTGGCTGGTCTAGCCGCAGGCGCGGGGCGGTCCGCGAACGCCCAGTCCGGCGGGTCTGAAGCGCAACCCAAAGACACGCATTCTCACGGCGAACCCTCGCATTTCGCGGCGCCTGCGGGACGAGCGGTCACGCGGAGCATTACGCATACGACCTACTACACTCCGCTTGCGGAATCTGTAGGCATCATCACGCCGGCGTCGCTCCACTTCATGCAGGCTCACTCCCGCCTGCCGGATATCGATCCCGCCAAGTACAGCCTCACCGTCCACGGCCTGGTGGATCGCCCTCTGATGTTCAGCCTGGAGGATCTGAAGCGCCTGCCTTCCGTATCCAAGATCCGTTTCCTCGAGTGCCTGGGCAACAGCTCCCCGCGGCGCCATGTCAGCAGCGGTAAGCCGGGGTCGGCTCCCGTGACGGTCCAGTACACTCACGGCATCATGAGTTGCAACGAATGGGCCGGGGTACCGATGTCGGTACTGTTAAAAGAGGTCGGCGTGAAGAAAGAGGCAAGCTGGCTGGTTGCCGAGGGGTCGGACGGAAGTAAATACACTTATTCCATCCCTTTGACGAAAGCCAACGATGACGTTTTGGTGGCCTACATGCAAAACGGCGAGCCGTTGCGGCCGGAGCAGGGTTTCCCGGCGAGGATGTTCGTCCCCGGCTGGGGCGCCAACCATAGCGTCAAGTGGCTCAGGCGAATCATGGTGGTGGATCGACCCTACATGACTTGGGATCAGAGCGTGCACCACAGCGTTGTGCGGACGGATCTGGGGGACAAATCGCGCTGGTTCAATTTCGTGTGGCCGCCGAAGTCGGTGATCACGCGCCCCTCGGCGGGACAGAAGCTGCCCGGACCCGGATATTACGAGATTACCGGCCTGGCGTGGTCGGGTTGGGGCAGAG
Source organism: Bryobacteraceae bacterium (assembly GCA_041486445.1). Lineage (GTDB taxonomy): Bacteria > Acidobacteriota > Terriglobia > Bryobacterales > Bryobacteraceae > Palsa-187. The sequence goes on along the minus strand of JBGPLI010000160.1, from coordinate 11,117 downwards.
TCCGTAAGGTAGAGGTATCCGTCGATGGCGGCAACACCTGGAAGGAAGCAAAAATCCAGGATCCGGTGCTTCCGATGGCGCACACCCGGTTTAATTTCGACTGGACTTGGAACGGAGAAGAGGTGGTGCTCCAATCCCGTTGCACCGACGACCAGGGCGAGGTTCAACCGACGCTCGCGGAAATGAATCGAAACTGGGGCCGTTCCGAAAAAGACCGTTTGGAGCCATCCAACGATACCTACCATTGGAACGCGATTCAACCCTGGAAGGTAGCCCGCGATGGGAGTATAACCGATGCGCTATTCGCTTAATTTCCTGGTGCCATTGATCATCCTGGCGGCCCCGGTGGCGGGGCTGGCACAATCGCGATCCTATAGCAATGTGGGCAGGACCCCGAGCGAGGAAGAGATTCGGAGCCTGGGCATAATCGTCGGCCCGGAGGGAAAGGAACTTCCTCCCGGCCGTGGAACCGCCAAGGAAGGCGGGGAACTCTTTGCCAAGCAGTGCGCAGCCTGCCACGGGCGGGATGGGCAAGGAGGGGTGGCCAATAAGCTGGTGATTGGCAGCCCCGGCAACCCTCATCGCGGAACGTTCAAAGATAGCGATAAGCACCCGATCGCCTACTGGGCATATGCGACGACCGTGTGGGACTACATCAACCGCGCCATGCCTGCCAATAAAGGTGGGTCGCTCAGCCCCGATGAGGTCTACGCGGTGACCGCGTTTCTGCTGTATAAGAACGGCATCGTCGCGGAGACCGACGTCCTGGACGCCCAGAGCTTACCGAAGATCCAAATGCCGAATCGCAATAATTTCTTGCCGGAAAAGCCGGTGTGGCCCCCCAATCCCAAGAAACCCAGTTGGTACTGACCATGATCGGTTGCGGTCACCGGCCTTACGAGAGGACCTTCTCCTCGGTCATACGTTGCGCCATCGTCCTCCGCAAGAACTCCATCTAGTGAAACGGCAACACGGAGTACCCTCGTTCAGGCATCCTCGCCAGCTACGTACCACACAAGCTCAGCTCGGCTGCCGCGCCGGGTGCCCCAGAGCCACTAAAAAGATCGCGCTTTTGGCGGCCGCGTGAGGAGAGAAAAATTCCACCACCTCATCGTCGTAAAAAGTTAGCCCCGTGGCGCCCAGCCGCTGGGAGTAGGCGGCCAGGTACATCTTCCCGCCCAGGATGCCAGCCTCTAGCTGCACGGCGCGGTAACCCCGATTGCCGAAGCGGTCCAGCCAGACATTTAGGTCGGCGAGGAAAAACACAGCCGCTGCGGCGTCACCGGCCAAGTCCTGATCCAGGGCGAGGTGCGCGGCGTGATGGCGGAACTGCCCGGGTTTCAGCCGCTCCAGGCATGCTGTGGCGCCGTGGTAGAAATATGCTCCGGGCACCAGCCCTTCGACGGCATGGACGATGAGGTACAGGTCGTTGAGGCGCGCACCAAACGGCGTTAGGAAATCGGCTGCGACGCCGCGCGTGGAGCGATCCAGAATGGTTGCAAACTGCGCTAGACTGATCGACTCCCGGCGAAAACGGCGGCTCGATCCGCGCCGCAACACAACTTCCTCGATCGTGTCCCGTGGTATCCGCTCGTCGTCCAGCGGCTCGAGTGGTACGCGCGGTCCTGTGTACTCTGGCGCCGGAAGCGGCAGCGTCCGGTCCCGCCACTCGGCCACTTCCTCCGCCGTCGCCAGCGAACTGGCCAGGTGCATCTCGCGCATGGCCGGGTAGTCGACTTCTTCCCTCGATACGGGAACCGTCTGTAGTTCGAGCGGTGCCACTGCGGCTGGCCTCGGCGGCGGCTGGGACTTGCTGTGCCCCAACGCCAGCAGCGATAAGGAAACTTCGCGCCTGGCATCCAGACCTAGCAGGCCATTGATCTCCGCGTCGATAAAACCACATAGCACTCGGGCGGGCAATCCGAGCGCGGCGGTCGCGGCCAGCAGATTCGCCAGCAGCGTGCCGTTATCCCAGCCGAAATGCCGGAAGGTGCGCGCCTGGTATTTCCAGGCATTGCGCCAGTAAACTCCAGTGGAGATCACAATGACCGGGGCGTGGAGGAGCGAGGCGTCCCGGGCGCCGGCCTCCACCACCGCACCCCGGTAGTCCCCCTCCCGCAACCGGCGCAGCGCCAGCTCGCCCGGGTTGAAGTGGTACACCCCGGCCGTCAGATCCGGCAGGGTTCCGCACACCAGATAGAGTTCGACCTCATAAAGCGCGCCCGTGCACGCAGCGGCGCGAAAAAGAATTTCACCTCCGGGAGAGCGGCGCCGCTTAGTGATGCCGGCCGAAAAGTACAACAGGTGCGTGAGGGTTTTCGAGTTCGGGGTTGCCTCTCTCGGCGCGGCAGTGTCGGTCGCAATCGCCGATAAGGCCGCCACGCCAGTCTGGTCGGTCTCTTGCGGCAAAGGGAGCGGTTCCAGATCCGGATAAATCTTGAAAGGAAGAGGATGGTTGGCCCAGTCCAGAACATGAACATTTCTCCGCACACTCTCGGGGAAGTGCTTAGTGCGGTTGTGATAGTCCCACGCCCTTTGGGTATCTCGATTGTTCATGGATCGACTATACTCGCTCTGGCTGGAACATGTCGCGGAACTTGAGAGCCGGGCTTTCGGTTTCACTTGCGCAAGATTACAGTGATGCGCTTGACCTGCGGCACCTTCGCCAGCCATGTCTCCCAAGGGTCTTGCGAAGGAGGCCCAAGTCGCGGCTATTCCGTTGAATTGGCGCCTTTCCGCGAGGTGTTCGTCACGGAAAGTCGCGTCCGCTCGCCCTTAGGCAGTTCCTTCGATGGGAGCCAGCCACCGAAACAGGAAAAAGTGGCGGCCGCAAAGACAGCACCGGTAGGGTAAAAGGATCCAGTGGAGAGCCCTCTCGACGGCGTTTCGGACGCCTACACCTCTAAAATCGACAGATCTGCAATTTGGACAGCGCGTGGAGAACACAGCTTACGGTTGCCTCATTTCTAAACGTCGGTTTTCGCCGCGCTGCCGGTACCAGAGGCACGGCTATTTCGGAATGACTGCGTAGTGTTACGAACATTGCCATCGCGTCCACGGGCCCCGGTGGGGCGGCTTGCATCCCGAGCGGCCTTAATCTGTTCCGGTGTCCTGAGGTCAGGCTCTGACAGTCTCACGCGTACTTTCGCGCGCGAAACTTGACGTTTATGTCGTTTCGCTAATCTCTTGTCCATCGATACCTAGACTACAACGTTTCGCGATGAGATGGTCCCAGCTCTTCGCGCTACCTAACTGCAAGGGAGTAGAACGCGCCCCCAAGGGCGAGCAGGACAAAAACGATTCCCACCAGCAGTTTTAGTTTTCGAGCTGTCGCTTCCTCGCTCCGTTTGTTTTCTTGAACCCACGCGAGCCAAATCTCTTGATTGACTACTGCTTGGTCGTTTGTTGATGTATCCATGTGTCGTTTTGAGTCCTCAGCCAATCCTTTGCGTAAAGGCGCATCTCGTCTTCGGTGAAGGTCAAAGCCCTCGTCGCCGCGCCGTTGTCGCGCCGCTCTAGAAGATGCCGGCACAATAACGGCAGTTCCTGCGTCCGGATGCCGTATCGCAGCGTCAGAGCAAGATCGGCCCTCACCGTATGCTTTGTCCGTATTCGGTCCTCCTCCATGTGCTCAAATGCGAACACGCGGAATCCCCTATCTTGCGTGAATCCGGTAAAAATGAACTGCATTTTCGAGCTCCTTGCAGTGCTGGTCTGGGGCCGTCACGAGTACCGCGACGAACGCCGGTTACCAGTTGGCTCGTATTCGAAAACCAGGCGATCCTGGCGGGCCTGCCGGCGCACTCCGTCACAAGCCTCGAAGACAAACCCCGCCGGCTGTCGTTTCATCGGCGAAGTACCGAGCTGCTGCAGATGATCTAGCAACGCGCCCTGTATGTTGTCGGTCTCGCCGATGTAGATCCACTCGCGCGCATTCGAGATCCCGTAGACCCCCGATGTGGCTGGAGCGTACGCGTGAACGGCTATCCGATTAAGCGGTCGCGGAATGAGGTGCTCAAACGGCATCCGGTATCCTTTCCTACAGCGGCTGTGCAGGGGCTGCTCAAACAGTTGCTCCGTTTGTCCTTGGAGGTGGTGTTCTCTTCGCATAGCTCGGGTCCACTATCTTTCGCAGGCGTCCAACCAGCGTCCTGCTGAGGTTCATCTCCTCGGGGTTAGATCTGTACCCGGGCATCCTGGGGTCGATGAACTCCTTACGGAATAGCTGATCCGCCGCCATAGTGGTTAACAGCTCCAGTTCTTTAACGGTGAGTTTCAGCGTGATGAGTTTCATTGCCGGGGCGCCGCCTTCCTAGCCTTGATCGCCTGGTACCTGGAATCTTGAGCGATCATCTGCCGCACCTGATCCTTCAACTCCTGCCAGTCACGGATAAAATAGCCAGCCTGATCTTTCGCCATTACTTCGACGCGCTTCTCTTCGAGGATGGCGATCACGGCCTGGGTATCCATTCGGTCCTGTTCCGCCCGTTTATCAGCCGCCGCTTGGAGGGCCTTGGCAACACGGTCAAACTCGGCACTAACCCGTGGCTTGATCTGCTCTGCCCACTCTACTTGGCTCGGCGTACCGGTCATCCTGCTCTCCACAGCTTTGGGGCTCTTTTGCCCGGATCGTAACCCCGGGTTTCTCTGGTATGTCATTGAACACCAGACCTTTCTTGATATGTCGCGAGTGGCCGGAGACGCTCACGTACGGCATCCCCAAGAACGACTTCGCCGCCACCTCATCAATCTCCAAGCAGTTGCATTTTTGAAGTCTCACCTTTGCGATGAGGCGCTTCAGGGCCGTATGGACCATTTTTTCCCTATCGAAACCGAAAGCAGTCGTCCTGATCCTGCCAGCCATGTAGAAGAACGTCCAGCCTTCGGTCGCGAGTGCTTTTTCCAGTTGGTGACCGTCGAGATTGTTCGCGACCCGCGCCCAACCACTCTCGGCTGCGTCGGCTTCCAGCCGCAACGGCTCCGGGAGAAGCGCGCTCTTTTCGAACAAAATGGCGCCCGGGCCTATCGTTCGGTTGCCGTTTTGTTGCGAGATCATGGGCGTTCTAAGGACGAAAGTTCGGCTTGTTCACTGACCGGGCCTTCTCAAAAACGAGGCGCTCTTCTTCTTCTCGCTTTTTTTGCTTTTCGATCTCTCGCTGCGGCGCCTCTTGTGCATCCAGCCGGACAGCCTCAACGATCGCCGCCTGTGCCAACGCATCCAGCCGTTTCGAATATAGGACCATGGCAAAGCTGGATTGGTCGCCGGTTCGGACAAGATTGTAGGAGTACTCGGAGTCCTCCCATCGCGCCAGGACCGTCGCGACCTCACCGTAATTGGAGTGGTATGCGATCTCGGCCGTGGGTTTCGTGGCTATTCCATAGGTTGCCGAAATGGCTTCGATCATGTCTTCGGCCGTCATCCCTTCGACTTTGTAGCGATCATAGGTGACGACGATTCGAAAGAGTTCTCCATTCAGGAAGCACAGCAACGCCTCCTTCACCGGGTCCGCCTTTCCGGGATCTGTCAGCACGGATGGACGAAGCTGCCATTGCATTTCCTGAATTAAGGCAGGACGCAGGTGAACGAGTCTGGCCTCGGTCGACTTCGTTCCTGCCTGTTTCGCTGCCACAGGGAGGTTCATGCCGAACTGGAACTCGCGGTAGCTGGAGAAGTCTCCGCCGGAGAGCATCGAAGTCCCGAGTACACCGCACAGCAAGGCGACCCTCGTGGTGTGCCCGGCTCCCGTTGACTTTTGGCGCGAGCCAGTCATCGCAACCTCCTCGGTTGTGGGGGTGGCCTAAGAAGACGGGATCGGGTCGCCTGACTTAGTTCAGAGGATCCGCGGGTGGGCAGAATTGCTCAGACATTAACTATTATCAGTTAAGTTTGCTTGCTTGTCAAGGTTTTTTGTGTCACACTAGTATCTTCGATTTACTTATCATAGTGAAGTGCAGGCAAACAGGGGCCTTTGGTGGACGTTTCCTCATTGATCAGGCACCGCTTGAAGGAACTTGGCCTCGAGCAGAAAGATCTAGCTGCTGCTGCTCAAGTCACCGAATCGTATGTTTCACAGCTGCTAGCCCGGAAGAAGGCTCCTCCCGCGCCTGGGCGCACGGACATCTACGAGAAGATGGGCGGGTTCTTGGGGCTTCCCAGCGGTGAGCTTTCGAAACTGGCGGAGCTGCAGCGTCAGGAGGAATTTAAGAAAAAAATGGCGGAGCCGCCGAGACCCCTGTTCAGAGAGTGTCGAGAGTTGATTCTGCGCAAATGCGATCCCGCCAGACAGAAAGAACTGCACAGGATTTTTGAGAAGGAGCCCTTCGGCGAACTGGAACGCCTGGTCACACAAAAACTCCTGGATGTGGCCCAGAGAGTTGCCAAAGAGGAATTGCAAAGTGAAGGCTGGCTCCGCCTGATGGCGCAACTGAGCGACCGCAGCTATGAGCAAATGCGAGTCGCGATTCTGGACTTCCTGGATACGGACGTCTTCAACGTCTCCGTTGAAAACTGCCTCTCTTTCCTGGATCCCATGATCGAGTCCTGGGATATTGACCTCAAGACTTTTGGCGTGGAAGTTGTCCTAAACCGACGGCTGGCGCCGGGCAGCCTCAGGCGGTTTGAGTTTGTCGAACAGGAGCCTCGACAGCCCTTCGCGATAGAACCAGGCTTTGAACAATTCCTCAAGGACAAATCTCTAAGCGGCGACGCCACCGAAGAGGAAATCGAGTTTCTGAAGGCGCTGAAGTTGAGAGGAAGACGGCCCGCTCCGCTCTACTATTACCGTGAACTGCAAAATCTGCGGGACCCTCTTCATTTCCACCCTTCCGCTCAACCGGGAGAATAAGATTGAATGAAAGAAGATTCTAAAATCCGCAAGATCGCTTTTGTCGGCGATCACTTGCCGCGCAAGTGCGGCATCGCCACGTTCACCTCAGACCTGCTCGCGGCCGTCGCCGCCGCGCATCCCCACAGTCAGTGTCTCTCCGTGTCGGTCAACGACATAAAAGGCGGCTACGAGTACCCGGAGGTAGTTCGCTTCGAGATTGAGGAGCAGGACTTGCCGTCCTATCTGCGTGCAGCGGACTTCCTCAACATCAGCAACGTGGACATTGTCTGCTTGCAGCACGAGTTCGGCATTTTCGGCGGGCTCGCCGGCGGTCACATTTTGGCATTTCTGCGCGAATTAAGAATGCCGGTGGTCACAACGCTGCATACCGTTTTGCGTGAGCCGAGAGCCGACCAAAGGCGCGTCATGCAGGAGCTGATCTCGCTTTCGACACGGCTCGTGGTCATGGCCGAGCGGGGACGCCAGATGCTCGAGGAGATTTACCAGGCGCCGCCGGCCAAGATCGATCTGATCCCGCATGGCATCCCCGACGTTGGGTTCGTCGATCCGACTTATTTCAAGGATCAGTTCGGCGTAGAAGGCAGGGTAGTGCTGCTCACGTTCGGGCTGCTCTCGCCGAACAAGGGGATCGAATACGTGCTCCATGCGCTGCCGCACATTCTGGCGGAGTTTCCCGACGTTGTCTACATCGTCCTGGGCGCCACCCATCCCAACGAACTGCGCGAGCAGGGCGAAGCCTACCGTCTCAGTCTCGAAATTCTTGCCAAGAAGAACAAGATCGAGAAGAACGTTATCTTCTACAACCAATTCGTAGACCTCGAGAATCTGAAAGAGTTCATCGGCGCCGCGGATCTTTACATCACGCCTTACCTCAACGAAGCGCAGATCACGTCGGGCACGCTGGCCTATACGTTCGGCGCCGGCAAAGCAGTAATTTCGACGCCGTACTGGCACGCCGCGGAATTGCTGGCGGAAGACCGTGGCGTGTTGGTGCCGTTCGGCGACGCCCAGGCCATCGCACGCGAGGCGATTGGCTTGCTCCGCGACGACACGCGCCGGCACGCCATTCGCAAGAACGCTTACAGGATCGGGCGTGAGATGATCTGGAGCAATGTCGCACAGCAATATATGCGTTCGTTCGAGCTCGCGCGGGTGGAGGGTGCTGCGCGCTCGCGAAGGTCTCTCGCCACCAAGACGCTCGACCAAAAGCCACGGGAACTGCCGGAGTTGAAGTTGAGCCACCTCTCCCGAATGACCGATTCCACGGGAATCTTCCAGCATGCCGTCTTTAGCGTTCCGAACTTTTCCGAAGGCTATTGCACCGACGACAACGCGCGGGCATTCATCCTCGCGACGCTACTCAGCGAGTTGGGAGAAGACCCGGAGAGTGTGCGGACCCTGGCCACAACGTATGCGGCTTTTCTTCATCACGCGTTCAATCTCAAAACCAGACGCTTCCACAACCACCTGGGGTTCGACCGCCGCTGGCTGGATGAGCGGGGTTCGGAGGATTGTCAGGCGCGAGCACTGTGGGCGCTGGGCGTGGGCGTGGGGCGCTCCTCCTACGGGAGCTTCCAGGCTTTGGCCGGACAACTCTTCGCGCTGGCACTGCCCGCCCTGACGGAGTTTACTTCGCCGCGGGCGTGGGCGTTCGGTCTCATCGGCATTCATGAATACCTGCGCCGGTTGCGCGGCGACAGCCTGGTCACCCAAACCCGGGAGACGCTCACTTGCCGGCTCATGGAACTTTTCGAGAAGACCGCCCAGCCGGATTGGCGCTGGTTTGAAGAGGAACTGACGTACGACAACGCGAAGCTCGCTCACGCTTTGATTGTGAGCGGACGGGCAACCGGTCAACAAGCGGTGTTTGAACGAGGATTGGAGGCCCTGCGCTGGCTGACGGAATTGCAAGTCTCCGAGAAGGGTCACTTCCGATCCATCGGCACCAACGGGTTCTATCGCCGCGGCGGCATACGAGCCAACTTCGACCAGCAGCCCATCGAGGCGCAAGCCATGGTCTCCGCCTGCTTGGAAGCCTATCGCGCCACATCGGACTTCTACTGGTTCGAACGGGCGGAATGCGCGTTCGACTGGTTCATCGGCTGGAACGATCTCGGACTGGAGCTCTATTCTTCGAACACGGGCGGTTGCCGCGATGGGTTGCACGTGGATCGGGTCAACCGGAACCAGGGGGCGGAGTCCACCCTGGCTTTTTTGCTTTCGTTAGCGGAAATGCGCCTGGCGCAAAACATGCTGACGAGCTTTAAGGAACCGATCGCCGCTGAAGAGTAATTGCCGCAATCCTATGTCAATTCAAGTCAAACGCACGCCCACGATCCTCGCGCCCGACCAGTCTCGCGTTCTTCTGCGGCCATTCAGTCCGGGAGATTCACAGCGAGTCGGCAGCATCCTCGACAGAATCATGGCGCTCCCGGAAGACCGGGTCGGCCCACTCCTGGAGGAAGTCTTCGCCGAGTTTTCCCAGCGGCATCAACAGATCCACAAACTCTTTCTGGACCGCTTTGAACAAGTCCGCGAGCTTCTGTCGACGGATGAGAAACTCTCCGAACAAAGACGGCTGTTGATCGGTTCCTATTTTTTGGCCGAATACTCATTAGAATCCGCTGCGCTGTTCAACCCTTCCATCGTTCCACACCCCGATCAGACCGGCCTGCCACCCGGCGCTCTGCGGTTCATTCTCAGCTTGCGCACCACTGGGGAGGGGCACATTTCCTCCATCAGTTTTAGACACGGTATCATCCATTCCGACCATCGGATCGAGGTGCCAACCCCCTCTGGCTTCCTCACCGAGCCGCGTCAAATCCCAAACCCGTTGTATGAGAAGGCGCTGTTCTCACGGAAACTCTTTGAACTGGGATTGAGCGGCGAATTCGTCCGCCGGGTCGTGAACAGGCTCGGGGAGTCGTTCGCACTGGCGGAGCTTCGCGCCAGTCTGGAAGCCGAGGTGAAGCAGTCTTTCCTGGCGGATGGAATGACCCGTGAAGATCACAACGCCGCACAAGGAATTTGGATGCTGGCCCGGTCCAACTATCAGGTTCAGTTCCAGCCCGAACAGCGCCTGTCCGAACGCATCCTTTTCCCAGCCAATCCCTCGCAAAGTAACGGCATCGAAGACGCACGGTTCGCCCACTTTAAGAACGATGATGGCGCCTACGTCTACTATGCGACCTACACCGCCTACGATGGCCAAGTAATCATGCCACAGTTGGTGGAGACTTCCGACTTCCTCCTCTTCCGGTTCATCACCTTGAATGGCCCCGCTGCTCAAAACAAAGGTATGGCCATCTTCCCCCGGAAAATCAATGGCCATTATGCCATGCTTTCGCGCCAGGATAACGAGAGCATCTACCTCATGTTCTCCGACAACGTCCACTTCTGGTATGAGCGCACGATGCTCCTGAAACCTACATTCCCGTGGGAACTGATCCAGATTGGGAACTGCGGATCCCCCATCGAGACCAGTGCGGGCTGGCTGGTCCTCAGCCATGGTGTTGGCCCCTTGCGAAAGTACTGCATTGGCGCGTTTCTGCTCGACCGTGACGATCCCAGCAAAGTGATTGGCCGCCTTCGCGAACCGTTACTCAAGCCGAACCAGAACGAGCGTGAAGGCTACGTGCCCAATGTCGTTTATACCTGCGGCGCTCTCCTCCATAACGGCGAGTTGATCATTCCCTATGGCCTGGCCGATCACGCCACCAGTTTCGCTACCGTCCCGCTCGATGAGGTGCTGGCTGCCATGAGTCAGGAAGATGGAACGGCATGACGATTCCGAACAAAAGAGTAGCTGTTCTGTCGCCGGTAGCCTGGCGGACCCCTCCTCGGCAGTACGGCGCCTGGGAGACGGTCGCGAGCAACATCACCGAGGGACTCGTCGCCCGTGGCTGGGACGTGACGTTGTTCGCCAGCCGGGATTCCGTGACCCGCGCTCATCTGCACGCCGTTGTGGACCAGGGCTATGAGGAGGATCCCGCCGTCGATCCCAAAGTCGCCGAATACCTTCACATCTCGGAAGCGTTCGAGCACGCGGCCGAATTCGACCTCATCCACAGCCACTACGACTTCATGGCGCTGTCCTACAGCCGGCTGGTCAGGACTCCGGTCCTGACCACGATCCACGGATTCTCCTCCCCGAAAATCATGCCGGCCTATCAGAAGTATCGCGACGGAAACTTTGTTTCCATCAGCGACTCCGATCGCGCGCCGGGGCTGAATTACCTGGCGACAGTCTACAACGGGATCGACCTCTCG
>JBGPLI010000159.1:0-13556 GCA_041486445.1 Bryobacteraceae bacterium | reverse complement strand
TCTCCCGGATCTGAATCCAATCCACGCCCTCGGCGATATTTCTCGCGATCGCATCCAGCACAGCCGCCACGCCGCCAATCGCCTGCCGGTCCGTGATGTAGCAGCGGATCATCGAAAGCGCCGGCGGCGCTCGGCGCGGCGCACCTGCGCCTCATCCATCCCGAAGTAATGCGCGATCTCGTGCCACACCGTTTCCGCGACCATCTGCTCCAGATGCTTTTCGCTGTGCGCCATGCGCTCGTGCGGACCCTGATAGATGGTGATCTGGTCCGGGAGGTGAAATCCGTCGCTGGTGTTGCGCACCGTCAGCGGGCGGCCGTGGTAGAGGCCCAGCAGGCCGGGACGCGGCGGCTCCCGCTCCACAATGACGACGACATTATCGAGACGCTTGCGAAAGCGCGGCGGAATTCGGCGCAGGGCGCGCGCCACCACAACGTCGAAATCGCGGGCGCGCACGTTACGGGACGACCTTCGTCGCCCTTCCCTCGGACTCGCCGCGCAGCCACACGAACAGCGGCGCTTTCGGACTCGGACTCGGCCACGGCATCACGATTCGCAAGCTCTGTTTGGCTCCCTCGCCGGCCAGCGGACGCGGCAGCTCCGGCACGTTCACTCCGGCCTTGGAATCCCAGCCCGTCTTTTCGATGGTTTCGAGATCGAAGCCTCGGATCGCGCCCGCGTATCCGTCACCCGACTTCTCATCCGTCAGCGACAGGCTCTCGATGCGCGGCAGACGCACCACCTTGCCGAGCGCAATCGGATCCGATTTCCCGAGCGTCTCGGTTTCAATCGCCGCGGTCAGCGAGCAGCCGGATTGCCCCACCGCGCCGGGATCGAGCGAGAGAAACAATGTTCCGTCATCGGCGCCGGTCAACTGCGCGCTCGGGTGCTTTTCGCCGGCATGCAGCTTCTCCGCCTGGATGGTGCGCGCCGGCTCGGCGCATTCCACCGACACGAGCGGCGGAGCGTCCACAGGATCGGTCCGGATCGCGTAGCTGACCCAAGACCCGGCCGGAACCTCGCCCTCCCTGGGCGTGATGGGCAGATCCCTCGGCAGCGACGGCTTGGCTTCGCGGATCTTCGGACGCGCCGCGACCACTTGCAACGCCGCCGGAAACCGGAGCGCTTCCCCAAGGCCCTTTACCGTCGCCAGCAGCATCAGCCGGTCACCGGCTTTTGCTTCGGAGTGAAGGCGAACCGTGATCGCGCGCTTACCGCTGTCCTCGCCGGCGGGCGCGAGCGTGAAATCCGCGCGATCGCTGGAGATCTTCTCGATGCGGTCGAGACCCGCGCCGGTGAGCGTCACCGTCTGCTCACGCTCACCCGCGTTGACTCGCCGAGGCGTCGGATCCAGCCTCGGATTCGGCGGCAGCACTTCGAGCGGCAGCTCAGCGGTCGCGCCGTCGACGCGCGCGAGAGAGAGGACATACGGCCCCGGGCGCAAGGCATCGGTGTCGACGTCGACCCTCAGCTTGTCGGACGGCCCCGTGCGATCCGCGGGCATGTCCACCGGCAATTGCCGCGCGCTCGCCGGACGATGCAGCGTGACCCGGTCGACGAAAAGAAAATCCGCGCCGGTCAGTTCCACCGGCACGGGGCCGGTGCTGGTGATCAGCTTGTCGTGGGACTCCTGCGTAATCTGCGCGGCCTTCAGATCGTCTAGCCGGTGCAGGTTCACCGTTCCGCTCACTTTGTAAGTGTCCCAGTCCCACTTGCCCTCGATTCGATAGGCGCCGGGGGGGCCGGGGAAGTTGCGCAGATCGATCTGCAGCGCTCGTTCTTCGTACACCGGCCTGACGGGAACGTGCAGCGGCGGAGTGGGGCCGGAGCCCGCGATCAGAGTCCAGTCGAACACGCGATCGAGAAGATGCCAGTCCTGCGCCGTCGCCAGCCTCACCGGCACGCCGACGCGCATGCCGATCGGCACGTTGGCGTCTTTCAGAATCGTCGTGGCCGGCGGTGCGGCGCTAGTCATACGATAGGCCCACAAGTACGCCATCTTGTTTCGCGACCTCGGCCCGAGCTTCGTGCACAACGTCATCCCGTCGGAGCTGCTGGGGATCGCGTAGACGCTGCGAAACTCCGTGTCGGGCAGCAGCCAGGTCTTGACGGCCGGCAGAATTCCGCCGCCGGGAACGATGCCGCCCGCGTTTTCAAAGAACCCGTCGACGCCCTTGCCCATCATGGTGGCCGCGCCCGCGCGCCGGCCCGCGCCCAACGGATCGTAGCTCGATACCGCGGGATTCAGCGCGCGCACCAGCGCGAAGATCGCCTGTTCGGCCGGAGTCGTCGGGCGAAGCGGGCGGGCGCTGTCGTCGTCGGTCTGTTGTTCAAGCTCGTTCGCCAGATCGAGACCAGCCTCGAGTTCGGCGGTCTGGTCGGCGTAGTCGGCCAGTGCCGCCACCAGGTTCGGGTCCTTCGTCACCAGGTTGGTGAGCCGCTTTTCATCCAGGCCCTGCGGTGCGAACACCAGCACCGCGATGCTCGCGGCGAAGGGCGCGGTCCAATCCGTGGAACCGGCGGCGCTCCGCGGCTCGAGCACGGTGATCGCGCCGTCGCTCGCCTTGGGCACCATCACAAACGCGAGCTTCGCGTCCTTCCTCAAATCCGCGGGCAGATCGAGAGGTTGGTAACTGATGCGGTAACCCGAAGGAAGGTTGTTCACCTGCCGGATCGCAACCGCCGGCGATCGGGTCCCGGAAGGTTGCGCGGAGATCCGGAAACTCGCCACCGACACGCTGCCCACGCACCCACGCGGAGCCGCGGCCGTCGCGAGCGCCATCGAAGCCAGCAAGCCGAGCGCACGGCACATCATAATTCCTAGTTTACGCGCCTTTCGCGCACGTGATATAAAGGGCGTACATGACGAAGCAGGAGATCATCCTGGCCAACCAGCAGTACCTGTTCCCGAGCGTGTTCCATTATTACAAGGAGCCGCTGGTGGTGGCCCGCGCCAAGGATCAGTTCGTCTGGGACGCCGACGGCAATCAGTATCTGGATTTTTTCGGCGGCATCGTGACCATCAGCGTCGGCCACTGCAACGACACGGTGAACCGCAAGGTCCACGAGCAGATCGACAGGCTCCAGCATGTCTCGACGGTCTTCGCCAACGAGCCTCAGGCGGCGCTGGCGAAGCGCATTGCGCAAATCACGCCCGGTGGAAAGCTGACCAAGAGCTTCTTCACCAACAGCGGAACGGAAGCGAACGAAACGGCAGTGCTGGTCGCGCGCTGCTACACCGGTTCGCATGAAGTGGTTGCGCTGCGGCACGGCTACCATGGGCGTTCCGCGGTGGCGATGGCCGCCACCGGCCAGGCGACGTGGCGTTTGGGCGGGACCGCTCCTTCGGGCTTCGTTCACGCGCTGAACGCGTACTGTTATCGCTGCCCGCTGGGCCTCACCTATCCTTCCTGCAACGTGCGTTGCGCGCGCGACATGGAGGAGATGATCCAGACCTCGACCTCGGGCCGCATCGCCGGGTTCATCGCCGAGCCCATTCAGGGCATCGGTGGATTCATCACGCCGCCCAAGGAGTATTTCGAAATCGTGGCCGGAATCGTGCGCAGGTTCGGCGGCCTCTTTATCAGCGATGAGGTGCAGACAGGCTGGGGACGCACGGGCGGAAAGTGGTTCGGCATCGAACACTACGGCGTCACACCGGATATCCTCACCAGCGCGAAAGGCCTGGCGAACGGTTCTCCGATTGGGTTGACGGTGGCCCGTCCGGAAGTGGCGGATGGGCTGAAGGGCGCTTCGATTTCGACTTTTGGCGGCAATCCGGTCACCGCCACCGCGGCCAAGGCGGTCATCGATTTCATCGACGAGAACAAGCTCATGATCAACGCCGCCGAGGCGGGCGCGCATCTGCGCTCCCGGCTGGAGGAGATGAAGGCGAAGTTCCCCCTGATCGGGGACGTGCGCGGCATGGGCCTGCTGCAAGCGGTCGAGCTGGTGGAGGATCGCGAATCGAAGAAGCCCGCCGCGGACGCCACGCTGGCCGTGATGGAAGCGACGCGCGAGAACCGCCTGCTGGTGGGCAAGGGCGGAACCTACGGCAACGTGATTCGTATCTCGCCGCCGCTGAATATTTCCAAGAGCGACGTCGACGAGTTTGCGCTGCGCCTGGAAGCGAGTTTCAAGTGCGTGAGCCAGACTCGTCTGGCGGGCGCGGTCGGCTGAACATATGGAAGAGAAAGCATTCTATCGCGAGTCGCCGACCACCAAGCCGGCCACGCTGAACTGCCCTTACTGCCGCACCTCGGACACCTATGAGCTGCGCTGGATGGTCCGCAAGAAGCTCGATCAGGTCCCTCGCGGCGCCGACGAGCGCGACCGCGCTCGCTTCGCCAAATTTCTGAGCTACATGGTCCTGATGGACGACAAGGCCATGTGCAAGAACGTGCGATGCCGGAAACGTTTTGACGTTTCAGGCATCAAGACCATGGCCTTTATTTGACCGCCGGGATCGGGTCGCAGCCGGAACGCCGTTCAGGAGATCGATCAGGATCACGCAAGGAGCGTTGGTAGCGCCTCAATCGGCCTGTGGATCAATCACGCTCGCATGCGCGCTGTAACTCCCCTCGCCTCCGCGCTTGGGGCCCCGGTAACGCTCTCCGGCGCGTCCGCTCGTGTTACCGGGAGAGTGAGGAACGCAAAATGGTAGGACGAACCGGCTCATTCCCGACCGCACCCCGATGGGTTCGTTTAAAAGAGGTTAAGCATTTGTCTTTACTTGAGGTTATCCCACCAAAATGGGTTCGTTTGGTATTTTTTGTTCGCCGCGCTCCGTTTTGCCCCGACGAGTATGCCCCTTGACCCGCTACCCGGCGAACTGGTGGACTATAAAACATGAAAACCTTTATCCCAGCCGTCCTGTTGTCTGCGCTGGCTACGTCGGCTACGGCTCAGTGGTTGAATCACGCCGCACCCGGCATCCCGCGCAACGCCGATGGCAAGCCCAATCTGACGGTGCCCGCGCCGCGCACGGCCGACGGCATGCCCGACCTTTCCGGCGTGTGGAACAAGATTTCTCCCAAGTATGGAGCCAACGTCACCGCGGACTTCAAGCCCGGAGAGATCCAGCCTTGGGTGCAAGGTTTGGTCCAGCAACGCGCCGAAGACTTGGGTAAGGACTACATGACCGCGCTGTGTCTGCCCCTGGGCCCGGGCTACACCACCAGCCAAAGCTACGTGAAGATTATCCAGACTCCGGCGCTCATCGTGATCCTCGACGAGGACCTCACCTATCGCCAGATCTTCCTGGACGGTCGCAAACTGGAAACCGACCCCAACCCGAGCTGGATGGGATACTCGGTCGGTCACTGGGAGGGAGACGCGCTGGTGGTCGACAGCTTTGGATTCAAGGACCGGACCTGGCTGGATACCATGGGCCATCCCCACACCGAGGCGCTGCGCGTAAGGGAACGTTACCAGCGCCGCGATTTCGGCCACCTGAAGCTGGAAGTGACGTTCCAAGACCCCACCGTGTACGCCAAACCTTGGACGGTCGCGCTCGAGGCGCTGGCAGCTCCCGATACCGAGTTGATACCAGCGGTCTGCAACGAGAACAACAAGGGTATCGAGCACTGGGTTGGCAAGGCCTCCGACGAGCGGAAATCCGAAGTAAGAGTTGCCCCTGAAATGCTGGCGAAATACACCGGCACTTATGTAGAGCAGCCGAAGTTTTGGCGAACGGCCCCGAGAACGATCGAGGTCACCTTCTCCGGCGATGCGCTGTTCGGCGATCTCGACGGGAGGGGACCGGTGCGGCTCATTGCGCTATCGGAAACCGACTTTTCCGGCTTGCAGTGGGGGATCGAGTTCATAAAGGACGGCCAGGGGGCGGCGACGGGACTCTATACGAAGCATGTGTCGGGAGCGTATCGGTTTGCGCGCATGAAATAGAACTCGGTGGCACTAATTCACCGCGCAGGGCGTCGGATTCCACTTAGAGCCGTCGGGCAGCTTCTTGAAGTGGTAGTTCACGATGAACGGCTGCGTCAGATACTCGGGATCTTCGACGATTTCGACAAGAATGATCCATTCACTGCCGTCCGGTAAATTCATCGTGCGGAAGTACTCCGTGAGCGTTGCGTTCGCAGTGTAGGGCAGCCCGTTGCGAAAGTAATATCCCGGCTTCAGGCGCGTCGTCACGGCCTTCATGTTGCCGCCCTTCTCCATATTTCGCACGCCGCCCATCACGGTCCACATCGCGACGGAATAACCCTGCAAGCTCGGCTGGACTCCGGCCGGCGGCTCCATCTTAGGCATCTCCGGCGGGATGTAGGCGCCGGACTGAAAATTGATCTGCCCGCCCTGCGGCGGCGGCACGAAATGGAACAGACGAGTCTGCGTTCCGAAGTCGGCTTCGAGCTTGAGCGTATTGTCGTCCTGCCACGTGATATGCAGGTGCGCCGGCTGCCGCATGATTCCCGGCGCGCCGAACGCCTTGCATGAATTGCCTTCGGCCTGGTCCTTGGCGGGATCCCATCGCATGGCGGCCTGGCCGCCCGCGGTTTTGTACGGAATGTTTCCGCCGTCGGAAGGGTTGGGACCGAGGCCGTACGCGCGGCCGCCGGGAATCGCAACCGCGCCCGGCGCGCCCACGCCGAAATCGCCCTTGGGCGCGGTGAGCATGCGCATGTGCCAGTCCTCGGTGATGACGGCCGTCCAGTAGCCGGTCAAGTCGATGGGGGCCAGCGCCTTCGCCGTCTGCTGCGCGTCCGCCGGCACCCCAAACAGAGCTGCCAAGCCGAATGCAACCGTGGCCCGCATTACTGAACCGTCTCGCCCGCGCGGCTGCCCCAGGACTTGCCGTCGGTGGTCCGCGTGATCTTGAGCAAACGTGCACGGAAGCCGCTGGTCATGCTGCGCGCCGGGTTGCCGAGGATCTCGACCGGGTCGCCGATCTCAAACGCGTCCTTGCTCACGCCCTGTTGCGCGAACTGGGCGGCGGAGGCGCCTTCGATGGTCCACCGCTGCAAGGTCCCTTTGTCGTCCTCGGCCTCGACGAAAAAGAAAGAGTGCGGCGACCGCAGCGACACCTGCACGATCTTCCCTTTGATCGTCACTTCCCTCGTGGCGTCGTAGGTTCCTGCAAAGGAGTGATGGGCCTGGACGGGCAGGCTCGCGAGCATAAAAACAAATAAAGTGGTTCTCATTATTTAGTCCTCTTACTGCTGAGGCTTCGATACACGGCCTCGACGAATTGCGCCGTCGAACCGGGCTGCCTTCCGTATTCGGGATCGTAATCCATAGTGGGCTTGGCTGCCTTGACCTGCTCGAGCGTCATCCCCTTGTCGATCATGGCCTGGATGCGATCGCGAATGATGATGGTCATGTCGCGATAATACGCCAGATCGGCCGCATCGCTGATCCATCCGTGGCCGGGAACGATCATGGTGCCGCCCTGCGACATGAACTCGGTGACGCACAGGTCGGCCAGCTTGCCGAGCGCTTCGATTTCGCCGTCGATGCTCCCGCCCCGCGCGACGTCGATGGGCGGGTACATGTCGCTGTTATAGACGTCGCCGCTGGCGAGCACGTCCGAGCGGCGGAAGAACACCGCGCTGTCGCCGTCGGTGATCGCGTTGGGCAGATGGAAAACCTGAATCGCCTGATTGTTCAGAAACCGGTGCAGAGTGTATTTTTCAGCGAAATAGGAATGGCTCGGAATCAAAGTGTTGGTCGCCTTCTGCTCGATCATCCGGCGCTGCACCGATTCGTGGGCGAGAATCTGCACGTTGCCGATGGGACGAAACATCGGAGCCCGCCGGATGCTCGCGTTTCCGCCCAGGTGATCCGGACTGTCGTTGGTGTTGATGATCATGCGGATCACGGGTTCGGTGAACGCGTGGGTGGCTTGCCAGGTACTGGCGAAGGGCGAAGCGGAGTCGGGTCTCTCGGCCGGCCTCTGAACCTCGCTGGCGCGGCGGATCGCGGCCAGAACCTTGTCGCTCGCCTCCCCGGCGCCCGAATCCACCATCACCACGCCGTCTCCTCCCGTCGACACAGCGATGTTGCCGCCCGCGCCCGCGATCATATGAACATTTCCGGCGACGTGCAGCGTTTCGACCTTGTCGTAGGCGGGGGGCCGTTTCGGCTGTGCGTCGGCGCGCTCCGCGATGCGCGTCGATTCGTCTTTATAAACCGGCTTGAGCGAATATTGGGCCGCCGGGGGCGTGAGCTTGGTCCCGGTGGCGCGCCATTCCGGATAGGTGGTCTCCGCGCCGCCTCTCACCCCTTCAATCGGCACCTTATATTTGACGGCGTCCTCGGTGAGGTAAGGATTCTCGCCTACAGGATAATGCGGCACGCGATACGCGCCGCTGGGCTGCGGCTCGTCCTCGGGCTGGCAAGGATAGGCGGGAAGCTGAAGCGTCGGCGCCCTGACGTAGACGACGCTCTTTACCAGAGGCTCGGTCAGATAGTCGGGATCGATGATGGTGACCACCCAGGTCAAAAAAGGCTCGTCCAGGAAAACTTGTTCCACCACGGTGGCGTGGAAGCTGACCGGCACTCCGTTGCGTCGCGCGAAGCCTTCCTTGATATGGGTCGACGCGATCTCCAGGCTGTCGCCCTTGAACTTCCCAGTCGAGAAGCCCTCCCAGGAATGGAGAGCATACGGCGAGGGGTGCGCCCGTCCGTCGAGCCAGATCATGCGTTCGCCGGGAGTCTTCTCATAGGACACCTTGTACGCCACCAGTTGGCGATTCACAGGATCGATCATCTGCTCGATTCGCATGGGATCGAGGCCGAGCGGCTGGTAATCGACCGGGCGCGGCCGGCACTGAAGCAGCCTCGAGCTCGTGATCCACTCCTCGTTGTAGGTGTCCGCGCGCATGCGGGCCGCATCGTTCAGCGGCAGTCCCCAATATTCGCCCGGATCGGCGCCCGGCTCGTGCTCGTACTGGTCCTCGTGATGAACCCATCGCCATGTGCCCGTGATGTCCACAGGCGAGCGCTCCTGGGCCAAGGCAAGCGGGGAAACCAGCGCTGCCAGCAAGATCAATCTATTCATCTGAGACTCTCGTGGGAACCGTATCACACTGGAGGATGAGATTCAACCGCTACGGTTTGCGAGCGGGCGGATCGTAATCCCGGTTGCCGACCGCGACCGGATGCGGGTCGCCGCGGTGGCAGGTGTAGCACGTCACCGCCTGGTTCCCCATCGGGAAAGCACCGGTGCCGGGGAAATTCGAATTGATCTCCCGCACCATTTGAATCATCTTGCGCGCGGTGTCCTTACGCGGGTTCTGGTCCGTCTCGAATGGCTTGCCGCCGCCGTGGCAGTAATTGCAGTCCACTTTGAGCGCGTCGCGGAAGTCGTGCATCACCGATCCCTCGCCGTGCACGCGCGTGTCCGCGGGCAGGACCTTCAGATTCACTCCCGGAGTTATCGCCGGCGGCGGAGCGCCCAGCGATTCGTTCCGGTTGAAAAACTCCTTGGGCGCTTTGGTCTGCGGCTTGACGGCCCCGCGATGGCAGGTGATGCAATCCACCTCGTGATAGCCGGCCGGAAAAATACCCGCGCTGCTGGGAAAACTCGCGTCGATCTGCCGCACCATCGCGATCATCTTGCGCGCGGTATCCTTCTTTGGATTGCCGTCGCTCGCAAAATCGCCCTGCACGTGGCAATAGCCGCAGTCGACTCCCAGCGCCTGGTTGAAATTCCGCATCAGGAAACCGATGTCGGTATCCGCCGCAAGAATCTTGAGGTTTTTCGCCGGCTGCTGACCGGAAACGGAGCCGCACACCAGCAGTAACGCAATGGATAATCGCATCACACGGATTCTACAACGGGCCGCGGGCGATGTCCATCTGGCGGCGGGCCACGGTCTTCCTGCCGAGAACTCCAAAGTGGGCCTTCGCTCTCGACTTGGCCAGACGAAACTGGGTTTCCGTGAGCCCCATTTCCCTCGAGATGTCTGCCGCTGGTTGTTCCTGAAGGTAGAAGCGTTCCAGGATCTCGCGCTCCGGCTTCGGGAGCCGGTTCAACACTGACCACGCCAGCTCACGCTTCTGCGCGGTTTGGAGCAATTGCTCGGGCGTGGTGGACGCCACTGAAATTCGCTCCGCCGCCTCGGTCCGCCGGCGCCTGGCCCTCCGGCGGATTTCCTGGCTGGTCAAATGCCGTGCAATACCGAGCGCAAACGATAGGAGTTTGTCCGGTTCGTTGAGCGCACCGTGGCGAATGCACTCTGCCGTAGTCACGAAAACGTCGTGGATTATGTCGTTAACGCTGTCGCTCCAGCCGAGTCTTTGCCCCACACAGGCCCGAACGTGCGTCCGGATCATCTCGTAAAGTTCAGCAAGGCCCTGTGGCTCGCTCAGGGCAACTCGCTCGACGACACTGCGAACGTCGAACTGCGCTCCTGGTTGATCGGTGGACTTGTACAAACCGCGGATCGGTCCTCTCCGCCCCGCGATCAGCGTCCGGGTCGATGTGTGCGCTCGACGGCGATCACACCATCCTACTCTAGAGCAGCCCGGGATGCAACGGGCGCCTCGGCCCGCTCGCAACCACAGCAAAGGGGAGTCCAGGGCGTCTCCGACAACAAGTGTTCCTGGATTGCGCCATGACAAAGCACGCAAATCCCGTAAGTTCCGGCGTCGATTCGATCCAGGGCTTTCAGAATTTCTTGTAATAAAATAAATTTATCCTGATTCAGGTCGACAAACCGGACCTCGATTTTGCCCTTAAATGTGGCCTTTTCGAGCGGTTGCACGCAAACTTCAGTCATCTCTTGAAGGCAGAATGTCTCAATCAGCCCGGTCAGCATCGCCAGCAAGCGGTGGCGAGGTGACCTTGCAAGTGCAGAAGGCACCGTTTCAGTATGGGACGGAATACCTCCGCCGGGAACTAGGTGGAACCCTAGCGGCCGCTGAATCCGCGCCTCTCAGTGGGGCAACAGAGGAGCCAGAATGCCGTGGTGGATCGCGTATCGGGTCAGCCCGGCCGAGGTGTGGATGTCCAGCCGGCTCATGATCCGCGCCTTGTGGTATTCCACGGTCTTGACGGAGATATTCAACGCCGACGCGATTTCCTTGTTCTGGCGTCCCTCGGCGACCAACTGAAGAACTTCCCTCTGGCGAACGCCCAGTCGCGTGGGCGGCCGCAGCCGGTTCACTGGTTTGAGCAACGAATCCAGTCGACCCTCGCCGATCATCGGAGTCAGGTAGGTGCGCCCCTGGAGCACTCTCCGGAGAGCGGTAAACAGGTCGCGCGCCACGGCGTGCTTCAATACGTAGCCCAGTGCGCCGGCGCGGAATGCCTCCTCGACATACGCGGTGTCGGAGTGCACCGTAAGAAAGAGCAGCTTCGCCGAGGGTATCGCCTTCCGGATCTGGCGGGCGGCCTCGATCCCGTTCAGAAGAGGCATGGTGATATCCAGCACGATGACGTCCGGCCGAAGCTTGCGCGCGGCGGCCACCAGCGCCCTACCGTCCGCAACCGTGCCCACCAGGTCGTATTCCTCTTCGAGGAGTTTCCGGAGTCCATCGAGAAGCACGCCATGATCGTCGGCCAGCAGCAAACGCGGCCGCCGGATTTGTTTCGCGGTATTCTCCCTGCCCATGGGCATTACCCGTGCGCAGCCTGCTTCGTTGGCAGGGGAACGCGGATTTCGATGCGAACGCCTTCTCCCGGGCTGGTCGTGAGTGAGAAGCTGCCTCCCACCAATTGCACGCGCTCTTCCATGTTGATGAGGCCCAGGCCCAGGCCCCGGACGGGCGCGGGGTCGAATCCACATCCCGTGTCCTTGATGACCAGATGGAGAGCTTGGTCGCGGCCGGAGAGCGATACCACGGCTCGCCGGGCCCCCGAGTGTTTGGCGACATTGCGCAGCGCCTCCTGCACCACACGATACAGGCTCAAGGCGGTTTCGCGCGGGACCGTGGCGCGCAGATTCCGCGATCTGAACTGCACGGCGATGCCTTCCTGCCGGGCGAAGTCGGCGCAGTAGGACTTCAGCGCGGGCGCCAGACCGAAATGCTCCAGCGACGAAGGGTGCAACTGATAGGCGGTCCGGCGGACGTCTTCCGATACCGCCGCCAGCCGGTCCCGCAACCCGTGGAGCTGGACCCGCGAACCTCCTGGAGAGCCCGGGGCCTTTCGCGCGAGCGTCTCCACCTCGACGGTGAGCGCGGTCAACTTCTGGCTGATGTCGTCGTGCAGCTCCCGCGAAACGCGCCGGCGCTCTTCCTCTTGCGCGTTCAAAAGGCTGGTCGCAAGCGTCCGGAGCTGAGTCTGGCTCTGGCGGAGAGCGGCGCCGGTGGCCAGCAGCGCCGTTTCGGCCTGCCGCTGGTCGGTGATGTCGCGCCCGGTTCGGACCAGATAGCGCCGGGAGCCTTCTCCATCCGGCAGGGCCACGGTGCTCCAGGCGATCAGGCGCTGCCCGCCGGACCGGGCAACCCAGCGGGTCTCATGCTCGTGAGGGGTGATTCCGCTGAGCACGCTTCGGTAGACCGCCTTCACCGCTTCCACCTCGCCCGCTGCCACCAGCATGTCATCCCAGAAGTATTTCCCCTGGATCTCCTCTAACGTGTATCCGCTGATCTGCTGGCAGGCGCGGTTGAAACGGACGATGCGGCCTTGCGCGTCGGTCACCATCACCAAGGCGGCCGCCGACTCCATCACCGCCGCCGAAAAGGCGCTCAACTCCTGTGCCGCGGCCTGTGTCGTTTTGAGCGCGTGGATGTCGATGAAGATCACCAGCGCGCCGTCAATCTTGTTGTCGATGGTCCGGTACGGCCGCATCCGCATGGAATACCAGCGGCCATCGCGATCCTGGACCTCCTGCTCCTTCAGGCTCACCGTATCGATGACTTCCCTGATCAGGGCCGCCAGCTCCGTTGCGCCGCCGCCATCCGGCGGGATCTTGAGGTTCGACCGGATATGATCGATCGGCCGGCCTACGTCGGTGGGAACCAGGTTCAGCAGCCGTTCCGCCAGCGGCGTGAATCGCCGGATGCGCAGGTCGTTCCCCAGCATGACGATGGGAATGTTAACCCCGCTGAGCAGGTTGGCCAGATCGTCGCCAAGCTGGGTTAACTCCAGATTCCGGTGCTGGAACTGTTCGTTGACGGTGATCAGTTCCTCGTTGGTCGATTGCAGCTCTTCTTTGGCGGTCTCCAGTTCCTCGTTGGTCGATTGCAGCTCTTCGTTGCTGGATTGAATCTCTTCGCTGGCGGACTTCAGCTCCTCGTTGGTCGCCTCCTGTTCCTCGATGATCGACTGCAAGTACTCCTTGGTGGTCTGCAGTTCCCGCCGCAGGCGGGCGACTTCCATGTCGCGGACCCTGGACGCCTTGGTTTTGATACTCGCCGATTTCGCGGAATCGGAGCCAGGAACTCGCGTTTGATCGAACAGCACCAGAAAGTACCGCTCGGCTGAGTCTCCCTTGATCGGGACCACCTGCAGGCTGACCTCGAAGAGGCGCCCATTGCGTTTGATCACTACGCCGTCTTTGCGCACCGGGGCGTCCTGCTTCCGAGCGCTGTGGATCGCCTTTCGGAGTTCCGCCGCGAACTCGGGACGGACCATTCGCAGGAGGTTC
>JBGPLI010000158.1:0-13564 GCA_041486445.1 Bryobacteraceae bacterium | reverse complement strand
CTACATGCTGGGGCTCTCCAGCCACGCCTGGAAGGTGAACTTCTGCAAGTTCACCAACGAAACGCGCAACGGAATCGAAGACGCGAGCGCCCACTCCGGGCTGAAGTTCATCGCGGCCTGCAACGGATCGACGGCGGGCGGCGGTTACGAAATGGCGCTGGCTTGCGACGAGATTGTATTGATCGACGACCGCTCGTCCTCCGTCAGCCTCCCGGAGGTTCCGCTGCTGGGCGTGCTTCCCGGCACCGGCGGCTTGACGCGCCTCACCGACAAGCGGAAGGTGCGCCGCGATCATGCCGACGTCTTCTGCACCACGCCCGAGGGCGTGCAGGGCCCGCGCGCGAAACAGTGGCGTCTGGTGGACGAAATCGTGAAGCCGCAGCAATTCTCGGAATACGTCAGGAAGCGGGCGGAGCAATTGGCCGCGTTGAGCGACCGGCCCGCCGGAGAAAAGGGCGTCTTGCTCGCTCCCTTGAAACGCTCGATCGACGCGGAGGGGCTTCACTACGACTACGTGGACGTTCGGTTCGACCGCAACGCCCGTACCGCCGAGATCACCGTCAGCGCTCCGCAGGCGGTTGCGGAAACAAGCCTGGAACAGATCGTCGCGGCTGGCTCCGCCTGGTGGCCGCTCCAGATGAGCCGGGAACTGGACGACACGATCCTGAACCTGCGCACGAATGAACTCGAGCTCGGCTTGTGGATCCTGAAAACGAAGGGGAATCCGCAAGCCGTCCTGGCGATCGATGAGCTCATGCTGAAACACGGCGGCCACTGGTTCGTTCGCGAAGTGGTGGGGATGCTGCGGCGCACGCTCGCGCGCCTCGAAGTATCCTCGCGGTCGATGTACGCCGTCGTGGAGCCGGGATCGTGTTTCGCGGGCTCTTTGCTGGAGCTGGCGCTGGCCGCCGACCGCGTGTATATGCTGGATGTCCCCGAAGGCGGTCCGCAGCTCGTGTTGTCGGAGATGAATTTCGGTCCGCTGCCGACGATCAATCGTTCTTCACGCATCGCGGCCCGGTTCTACGGGGCTGGCGAAGCCATCGATTCCCTGCGCAAATGGATCGGCAAGCCGCTTGGCGCCCGCGAAGCGGTGGAGGCGGGGCTGGTCACGTTCGCCCCGGACGATCTCGACTGGGCGGATGAGCTCCGCCTGGCCATCGAGGGCCGCGGCGCGCTCTCGCCCGACGCGCTGACCGGACTCGAAGCGAACCTGCGTTTCTCCGACGCCGAGACCACCGAAACGCGGATGTTCGGCCGCCTCTCCGCCTGGCAAAACTGGATTTTCATTCGCCCCAACGCGGTCGGACCGGGCGGGGCGCTGAAGGTCTACGGCACCGGCGGACGGCCGAAGTTCCAGTGGGAGCGGGTCTGATGATCGATTACAGCGACAAAATACCCAACAATGTCGACTTGATGAGCGACAAGACGCTCCAAAGGGCGCTCGAACGCTGGCAGCCCGCATTTCTGAACTGGTGGGGCGAGACCGGCCCAACCGACAGCTCTTCGCTCGATGTCTACCTCCGCACGGCCGTGAGCGTCGATAAAGATGGCTGGGCGAACTTCAGCTATGTGCGGATGCCCGATTACCGCTGGGGGATCTTCCTGGTCCCGCGCAATGAAGCGCGCACCATCGCCTTCGGCGATCATCTGGGTGAGGCGGCCTGGCAGGAGGTACCCGGCGAGTACCGCTCGACGCTGCGCCGCATCATCGTGACTCAGGGCGACACCGAGCCGGCTTCGGTCGAGCAGCAACGCTTGCTAGGCATGACCGCTCCTTCTCTCTACGACCTGCGAAACATTTTTCAAGTAAATGTTGAGGAGGGGCGGCACCTGTGGGCCATGGTGTATTTGCTCCACCGCTACTTTGGCCGCGATGGCCGCGAGGAGGCCGAGGCGCTGCTGGCGCGCCGCTCCGGCGACGCCAACAATCCCCGCATCCTCACCGCCTTCAACGAGGAAACCCGCCACTGGCTGGCGTTTTTCATGTTCGCGTTCTTCACCGACCGCGATGGCAAGTTCCAACTGGCGTCGCTGGCGGAGTCGGCATTCGATCCGCTGTCCAGAACCTGCCGGTTCATGCTGACCGAGGAGGCGCACCATCTCTTTGTCGGCGAATCCGGAGTCGCGCGCGTGATCCAGCGAACTTGCGAGGCGATGCGCGATCACCAGGTGAGCGATCCGGCGCACGTGCGCGAGCATGGCGTGATCGATCTCGAAACTATTCAGAAGTTCGTGAACTTCCACTCCAGCGTGACGCTGGATCTGTATGGGTCGGAAATCTCTTCCAATGCGGCGAACTACTACACCACCGGCCTGAAGGGCCGCTACGAAGAAACCAAGCTGACCGACGACCACAAGCTCGCGGGCGACCAATACCCGGTAGAGGAGGTGGAGGGCGACCGGATCGTCACCAGGTCGGTGCCCGCTCTCACGGCCTTGAACGCGAGACTCCGCGACGACTTCATCCGTGAAATTCAAGCGGGTCTGGACCGCTGGAACCGCGTTCCGGAGAAATTCGGAATCCCGTTCCGATTCACCTTGCCGCACCTCGGCTTCAATCGCAAGATCGGCAATTTCGCCGGACACCACATCGGCCGCGATGGCGAGGTGTTGCCGGAAGCCGTCTGGAACAGCCGCAAAGACATCTGGCTGCCGGCCGCCGCCGATCATGCCTTCATCGAATCGCTGATGGGCCGGGTGGTCGAGCCCGGCAAATTCGCCAACTGGATCGCGCCTCCGGTCCGCGGGATCAAGGGTCTTCCTATTGATTTCGAGTACGTCCGCTTCAACTGAGTCTCTTCCCCCCGAGGCGCGCAAGCTGCTCGAGGTGATCACCCGCCTGGCGCGAGCAGGCCCGCTTCGATCCAAGGCGCCCGGAGTCGTCACCATGCCCGAGGTTCATGAGGCCTGCGGCCTGGATGTCGACCAGATGTACTCTCTGCTGCGGTTGCTGGGGGACGCCCGGCTGATCGAAATGGAGGGAGAATATCCCTTTGAAGAGATCAAGAGTAGCGCTAGAGAGTTAATATAAACTCTCTACCCACAGGCTACCGCAGCAATTCGTTCTGCTCGGGAGTGTAGCGGCAGGCGGGCGATGGCGGCGTGCGCACGCCCATGCGCAGCAGGTTGAGCCGGGCGTCGAACAGGCAGGCATCGCGCGCGAGCGCCCGCTCGAAATCGGCCCGCGCCGCTTGGGACTGTCCCAGGGCAAGCAGCGCCGCGCCGCGATTATTCAACGCGCGGGGATCGTTGGGAGCGAGGGCCAGGGCGCGTCCAAAAGCGGCTAGCGCCTCGGCGGGCCGGTTCAGCGCGAGGAGCGAGCGCCCTTGTTCGGCGGCAATCGCGGGATCGTCCGGAGCCAGACGCCCGGCAATTTCGAGGTACGCGAGTCCTCTCGCCGGACCCAGCGCCCGCGCCAGTTGCAGAAGCGGCCGGCCTTTTCGGGGTGCGTGAAGTACTGCATTGCTCCAAAGCTTGACCGGGTCGAGCCAGAGACTGGTGTAGTAGAACGCAATCGCTCCCAGTGCGACCACGATCGCCACCACCGCGCGGCGATCGAGCCAACTCAGCAACAACGCCGCGCAAGCGCAGAAGGCGACCATCGGAAGATACATGCGCCTGTCCGCGGCGAGGTCGGCGGCCGGAAAGATCGAGGAACTGGGCGCCAGCAGCACCAGCCCGGCCACAAACCAGTATCCGGCGCGGGTTGTTCTCACCAGGAGCGCGCACAGGGCCGCGATCAATGCCCAGGCCGCGATCGCAGTCCAGACGGCCGGCCGCGCGATGTCCGGGTCCGGCGAAAGTCCGTCCGTCAGCACGAGCAAGCGCAGGTATCGCAGAATCACCACGCCCTGCAGCGCAAAATAGGCCGGCGGCGAGATTCCGGCTTGCGCGCCGGCTCCGGAGCCGGAAATGGTTGCGGCCGCCCACACCACGCGCAGTCCCAGCGCCAGGGCGACGCCGAACATCGCGGCGAGCGGACGCCACGGCCGCGGGCGGGGCAGCAAGAGCAGGACGACGGGCAGCGCCGCGCACTCCTCCTTGCCCAGCATCGCGACAGCGAACCAGGCCACCGCGATTCCATGCCGGCCGTCCAGCCAGCTCCGAACGGCAAGGAGGCTGAACAGAGCCGCCAGCAGCGTGCCGCGCGCGAAGACGTAGGCGACCGGTTCGGTCATGATCGGATGCACGGCGAACAGAGCGGCCGCCGCCAGCGCCGGGCGTTCGGGGATCAGGCGGCGGAGCACATCGAAGATCAGCAGAACGATCACTACATGCAGAGCCAGGTTGACGGCATGGTAACCGGCGGGGTTGCGCCCTCCGAGCTGGTAGTTGATCCAGAAGGTGAACCAGGTGAGCGGGCGGGTTTGGGTGAGCCGCCAGCATTCCCACCAGCCCGAAGGCGAGGTGATTGCCGGGTCGGAGAGGAGCGCGAAGTCGTCGAATTGGAAGGGCGCAAATAACGATGCGCCGTGGGCGGCGATCGCAGCCAGCGAGAGCAGCAATTTTTCCCGCAAATGATATTATGTGGGTTGCCGAAGGCCGCCCTCAAACCCCGGACCGCCGCCGAACGCCAGGCGCGCGTGAAAAAAATCCTCGCGACACTCGACAAGATGTATCCGGGCGCGACGTGCGCGCTCCATCATTCGAGCGCATGGGAGCTGCTGGTGGCGACGATCCTTTCCGCGCAATGCACCGATAAACGCGTCAACGAAGTGACGCCGGGGTTGTTTCGCAAGCACCCGACGATGCAGGATTTCGCCAGCGTCAGCCAGGCCGAGCTGGCCCAGGAGATCCGCTCCACCGGTTTCTTCAACAACAAGGCGAGGTCCGTGATCGGCGCGGCCCGCAAGATCCTGAGCGATTTCGGCGGGGAGGTGCCGCGCGAGATGGAGCAGTTGCTGACCGTGCCGGGGGCGGCGCGCAAGACCGCGAACGTGGTGCTGGGGACGGCGTTCGGCATCGCGTCCGGTGTGGTGGTGGATACGCACGTGCAGCGCATCGCACGAAGACTGAACCTGACCGGGGAAAGCGATCCCGTCAAGATCGAGCGGGAGCTGGTGAAGGCGATCCCGCGGGAGAAGTGGATTTTGTTCTCGCACCAGATTATTCTTCACGGGCGGGCGTTGTGCGTGGCGCGGAATCCGCGGTGCGGAGAATGCAAGCTTTCGCCGCTGTGCTACGCGAAAGATAAAGAACAGCAGATCCCTCGCATTCGCTCGGGATGACAAGCGTCGTCAGCGCGGCGTGCTCTCACCCGTCAGATGCAGACCCTTGTGGATGGCGTAGAGCGCCAATTCCAGGCGATCGGAGACGCCGAGCTTATCGAAAATGTTGTGCAGATGGTTCTTCACCGTCTGCTCGCTGATGAACATTTTCTCGGCCATCTCCTTGTTCTTGTAGCCCTGCGCCACCAGCGCCACGATCTCGCGCTCGCGCGTCGACAGAGGACTGCGCTCGCGGCCTTTTCCGCCCGAGCCCGAGTTGTTCTCCGTTCCGGTCTGGAACTGCCGCATGACGGCCGCCGTGGTGTGCGAGTCCAGCCAGATTTCCCCCGCGTGGACTTTGCGGATGCTCTTGACGATCAGGTCCGGCGCGGTCTGCTTGAGCACGATGCCGCTGCAGCCGAGCTTCATGGCCTGCACGAACTCGTTCTTGTCTTCGGAAGCCGTCAGCACGATGATGCGCGTGCGCTTGTTGCTCTGTTGCAGCGCCTGCAGCGCCGAAAGGCCGTCCAGATTCGGCATGCGGAGATCGAGCAGCAGGACGTCGGGATCGAGCTCCTGGACTTTCTCGAGGACCTCGCGGCCGTCGCAGGCTTCACCGATCACCTCGAAGTCGTCCTCGAGCAGCAGCAGCTTCTTCAGGCCGTCCCGGACGATGGGATGGTCGTCCGCGACGACGATCCGGACCTTCCCTTTCCTTTTTTCCCTGCCCTCCGAAGGCTGATTTGTTTCCGCGATCATAGCGTTCATAGACTCCCCACTCATTGCTCCATCCCGATGATAAGCGGTTCTAGTACTGCCGACAATTGAGGGGCCTCTTAAGATTGGACACGATACTTCACCTAATTCCTTGCTAGGGTCACCTTAGACCGCTGGTTAAAAAGGGTAAGACATGAGTGCGATTCTCAAGAAGGCAGCCGGGGCGCGCCACGCCATCCTGACCCCCGAAGCCTTCCCAGTCTGTTTGGAAGGTTCAGGATAGCACATGCGATGATGCGGTATGACAATGTATGACGCGATCGTTGCTGGGGCCGGGCCGGCCGGGCTCTCCGCTGCTGGGACTCTGGCGCGCGGCGGCTACTCCGTGCTGGTGCTCGAGCAGAATCACGAGATCGGCTCGCCCATCCGCACCAGCGGCGGCAGCTTTATCGAGGAGCTGGACGCGCTGGGCATCCCCGCCCATCTTTATCATCCCGTGTCGAGAGTGCGGTTTCTGGCTCCCCACTGCACGGCGGCTTTCGATTACCCCTCGCCTCGGCTCTGCATCATGGATGTCCGCGGCGTGTTTCAATTCCTGGCCGAGCGGGCCATTGAAGCCGGCGCACGCATTCGACTTTCGACCGCCGTGACGGGTCCGTTGGTGGAGGGTGCGACGGTCGCGGGAGTGCGCACCGAGACCGAGAGGCTGGCCTCGCGCCTGGTGATCGACGCGACCGGCTACCGCTCGACGCTGCTGAAGCAAGCCGGCCTCGACCCGGGTTTCCACCGCTTCGGCGTGGGCGCGGAGTACGATTTCCTGGCTCCGTATTGCGACCAGAACGAAGCCGTGCTGATGGTGGGCAGCCAGGTTGCGCCGTCGGGGTATGCGTGGGTGTTTCCCTGGGGCCGGCGGCGAGTGCGGGTGGGGGTGGGCATCATTCATCCGGATTCGGCCGCCAAGCCGGACGAGTATCTGGACCGCTTCGTCTCCGGCCTGGGCCGTCATGATGTCGATCTTCGCGGAGCGCAGCCGGTGGAGCACCACTTCGGCCTGATCCCATCGGAGCGGTTCGCCGCGAGGTTCGCCGGCGACGGCATCTTAGGAGTGGGCGACGCGGCCGGGCACGCGTCGTCGCTACTGGGGGAGGGGATTCGCTGGGCTATTCGCGCCGGGCGCATGGCCGGGGAAGTCGCGGGGCAAGCCCTGGCGCGAGGCGATACGTCGCGGGCCGCGCTCGCGCCATTCGAGCGAGAGTGGCGAAGGCAGTTTGGCGCCGACCTGCGCCTGGCGCACCGCATCAATCAGCGGATCGCGCGTTGGGACGACGCGAAGTGGGACCGGCGGATGGCGATCCTGAAGGTGCTGACACCGGATCAATTCGCCGAGGCGCTCAAGACCAACCTCACCGGAGGCTGGCTGGGGCGGTTTCTCGCGGCGAATCCGCGAGGGCTCGCCCGGGCGATAGTCAGGTGACCAGCAAGCCGCCAGCGACCGCCACGGACCAGATGAATATCGCAAGAATGGCGGCGATCCTCCAGTTGGTCGACTTCGCCAGCGCCAGCAACGAAGGCAAGTTGATCGCGGGACCCGCAAACAGAAGAGCGGCGGCGGCGCCCGCGGGGGCGCCTGCGGCAAGCAGGCCGAGCGCCAGGGGGATCTCGAAGAACGTCGGCAGGGCCAGGGGAACTGCAACCGAGGCCGTCGCGATGACGGCCAGGCGACTGAAACCAGCGGGCGCGAACAAGACTCCCGGAACGAATTCCAGCAGGAGCATCGAGCAGACAACACCCAACACAAGAGCAGGCATCGTGCGAAGAAGCATATGCCACAACGATTGGAGAAATGCCGAAGCGGCTTCGTGCCATCCCGAAGGAACGGTGTGGTCCGACCACTGGAGCGGAAGCGGGGCGACGGCCCCAAACAGACTCTCGATGATGACTCCGCTGAGGCACACGGCCGCGACCGCCATAAGAACGCGCGCCGCCGCAATGCCGGGCGCAAACAACATGAACGTCAGAACCAGCGCGGCGGGATTGAGGGAGGGCGAGGCAAGCATGACCGCCATAGAGGGTCCGAGCCGCGAAGAGCGCTCGTAAACGGCGCGGAAAACCGGCGTGATGCAACACGAACAGAGCATCAGCGGAGCGCCGGCCGCACCCGCCGCGAGCTGCGCGCGGAACGTCCCGGCGCTCAAAAACCGCGCGATCCCATCCCGTGGGACGAAAGCCCGCACGGCGGCGCCGATCAAAATGCCGAACACCAGCGCCGGGCCGATCACGGCGAAGTAATGGATGGAACGCACCGCGGCGGTGATGAAACCAGCGGCTCCGTCAAACGCCACCACATCGCCGCGCGTGGCGAGAGCGCCCGAGGACCACACCGCCTGGATGGCCCGCACGGATGTCCTGCCCTTGTAGGCGAGCAGTCCGGCTACCAGGAGCGCGGGAAGGATGATGACGTACCGGCGGACCGTCGCCATCACTTTCCGTTCGTCAGGATGAACTTCTGGATCCTCTTGCCGTCTTCGACTTCGCCGGTGTAGACGTTTCCTTTCGAGTCGACCGCGACCGCATCGATCCAATGGAGCTGGCCCGCGTAGCGGCCGTTGCCGCCGAACGATCCGGCGAGGGTGCCTTCCTTGCGGTTGAAGATCCAGACCATATTATTAGTGCCGTCGGCCACGAACAGATATTTCTGCTGCGGGTCATGCGAGAAGGCGAGATTGTAGATGGTGCCGCACGGCGGGTCCTTCACGCTCCAGATGCCGCCGCAGTTGGGACCGCGGGACTGGGTGGAGGGATGGACGAAGAAACTGGTGACGAACTTTCCCTGTTTGGTGAAGACCTGAATCCTGTCGCTGCCGCGCTCACACACGTAGACCAGCCCGTCCCTGGCCACGTGGACGCAGTGGAGCGCGGGCGCGAACTGCTTCTGATCCGGCGGCGGGCCCGAGATATCGTAGGGCGGCGTCGGATCGTTGTCGATCTCGCTCAGAGGGATGCCGTGACCTCCCCAGCCCCGCTTGAAGGCGCCGGTTTTCATGTCGTAAACGAGAACGCGCTTGTTGAGGAACCCGTCGGTGATGTAGATCTCGTTGGCATCTTCGTCGAAGTCGAACGATCCAATGCCGGGCGGGAAGATGGCGGTCTGCTGGTTATTCTGCTTCACCTGGTCGGCCGGCACCTTGGGGCCGCGATGCCCGAAGTCCCACAGCAGTTTTCCGTCGGGAGAGAACTTGACGATGCTGTCGCCGGGCATGGTTCCCGAGATCCAGACGTTGTTCTCCCGATCCACGCCGAGAGTCTGCAACCGGCCCGGCCAGCCGGGGACGTAATCGGGACCTCCCCAGGCCTTGAGGACGTTGCCCGCGGTATCGAATTCCAGAACCTCGGGTCCGAGCACGCAGCATTCGCTACGGGGCGGAGTGGTCGCCGCGCCCAGCTCGTCCGGCCGGGCATCGGAGCGGCGATTCAGCACCCACACGTGATCGTTCTTGTCGATATAGATGTCGACGATCTGCTGCATGCTCCACTTGTTGGGCAGGGGCTTGGGCCAGAAGGGATCGACCTTGTAGGCCGGCGCGTTTTGCGCCCACGCGGCGGGAACGGCCGCCAGCACCAGTAGACCGAGAGCGAGTAGATTATGCATCAATCGAGACCTTTCCAGATCGCGCTCAACCGGAGCACGAATCCTTGCACCGGGCCCTCACCGGCAAGTTGTGTCACTCCGCGATGCGTTTTCATCGGGTGACGCTTGCGATAGACGTAAACAGTTTCGTGGTCACCGTCAATCAGCCAGGCGAGCTGGCATCCGTTGGCGATCCATTGCTCCATCTTGGCCTTGGCATTTTTGAGGCGATCACTGGGCGACATGATTTCGACGACAAACTCCGGGCAGAGCGGCAGGAATTCCCTCCGCTGCTGCCGGGAAAGGCGGAGCAAGGATTCGTTGGACACCCAGGCTGCGTCCGGGGAGAGAGCCGAGCCATCCGGGAGCAGGAATTCTGCGCTCGAATCGGAGGCCTTGCCGCGGCCATCCTTTACTGCCCACCTGTCCAGCTGGGCAGCAACCTTCAGACTTCGATGAGAAGACTCAAACCCGGCTGGAGGCACAATAATGATATCCCCTTCCGCAGTTCGCTCGACGCGCAGGTCCGGATTGGCGCGGCAAAACGCCAGGTATCCTTCGAGCGTGAGTTTCCGTTCGGAGTCGAACGTGAGTTTCACGGGAACCGGTTCGGGAAGCGCGACGACTTGCATGTCTATAATGCTACCTCCGGCAGGTTCATCATTTTCGCCAGCGACGCCCTGCGAGAACGGGCTGGCGCTACCGGAGACCTTGCCAGATGGAGCGCAACTGGAGAACGAACCCCTTGACGGGTCCTTCGCCTTCCAGCCGCTGAATGCCGCGGCGGGTTTCCACGGCCCGGGCAGGACGATAGACATACACGGCTTGGTGGTCGGCGTCGATCAGCCAGGCGAGCTGCGCGCCGTTGGCGATCCACTGCTCCATTTTTGCTTGGACCTTTTTTAATCGGTCGCTAGGAGAGCGCACCTCGACGACGAATTCCGGGCACAGCGGAGGGAATTTCCGTTTCTGCTCGCGGTCCAGCTTGCCAAGAGAGCGATTGGAAACCCAGGCCGCATCCGGCGACAGCGCCGAACCATCGGGGAGGATGAACTCCGCGCTCGAATCGAAGCCCTTGCCGCGCCGGTCTTGCCTGGCCCAATTTCCCAACTGCGCGATGACTTCGCAGCTCTGGTACGAAGACTCCCCGCCGGCAGGGGGCACAATGACGATCTCTCCTTCCGCGGTTCGCTCGACGTTCAAATCCGGATTTGCCTGGCAAAACGCAAAGTATGTCTTGTCGGAGAACCCGTGTCCGTTCGCCGGCAGAAGTTTAAGCGCCTGGCGCGCCGGTATCGTCACTACTTGCACCATAGTTCGATTTTAGCCGCTTACTGGACCACCAGCTCCTGCCGCGCGCCGATCTGGCGCAGGCAGCGGTCGATCCACAGCTTGGTGAGCTTTTCCTGGACGCCGTTCTGGGAGAGGCGCGTGCGGAGATTGCCCCAGTCCACGTGATCGAGAGATTGGTCCTGATTGAAGCAGGAGAACACCACCGTTTCCTCGCCGGTGACGGGGTCCTTGTGGAGCTGCAGGCATTGCGCGCAAATCTCTTTCATCATGCACTGCATGGGCGAATTGATGCTCGCGATAGCCTTGTGATCCGGCTTCAGATACGGAGCCAGAGTGGTGTGGCGCGCGCGCGCCACCGCGCCCATCATGGAATCCGAGCCGATGACCACCAGCCGGTCCACCGAATGCAGCGTGATTTCCACCTCGTCCAGATCGCCGCGCCCGTAGGCCGCGATGGCCTCCACGATATTTCCGACGAAAGCCTTGTCCTGCACGCGGCCGGGCGTGAATCCGGGAGCCTCGTCGCAGCACCACACCACCACGTCGGCGGCCTTCTCGATCTCCTCCACTTTGTAGCGGTCGACGATTTTCTTGTAGCCGGCGAAATAGACGGTGCGCGAGCCGCTGGCGCGAAGCTGCTGGCCGATGGAGAACAGCACGGCGTTCCCCAGGCCGCCGCCGATCAGCAGCACAGTCTCTTTCTCCGGCGTCTCGGTGGGGTTTCCGGTGGGGCCCATGAGAATGACCGGCTCGCCCGGCTTCAGCAGCGTACACAAATCGGAGGAGCCGCCCATCTCCAGAACTATGGTCGAAAGCAGTCCCTCTTTACGATCCACCGAAGCGCCGGTGAGCGCGAGGCCCTCCATTGCCAGAATCGTGCCGTTGACGCGGGTGGCCAGCGTCTCGTAGTTCTGGAGCCGGTAGAACTGCCCCGGCTTGAACGCGCGCGCCGCCATCGGCGCTTTCACGACCACTTCCACAATCGTCGGCGTCAGGCGGATCACGTCGTGCACCACCGCGCGCAGCTCGCAGTTCAGCGCATCGAGCAGATCCAGAGGCGCGGCGGGAGAAGGGGTTCTGCGCGCGAGCACTCGCGAGACCACCGGGTAGCCCTGCTTGGCGCTGGCCATGGCCTTGACGACGTTCCCCGAGAACGACGGATGCAGATCGCCGAAAAAGCTGATGCCGCGGCCGTCCTGGCGGACCGACATAAGAACGCGCGCCGTTTCGGGCTTCGCCACGCGCTCCGGTTTCACCGGCCGGCCGTCTTCGTCCACGGCCTGAAACCAGCGGCCGTCGAGGAAAACGTTGTGCGGATCCTCGCGTCCCAGAACCGTGTTGGGTTGCGTTCCGGCAGCCACCAGTATCGATTTGGCGGCCATTCGGACCGGGTCGCCGGAGGCCGAAGTCAGATGCAGCGCCGCGACGTGGCCGTGGCGGTCCACCTCCACCTCTTTCGGCGTCAGACACTCGGTGAAACGGATGCCTTCCTGGAGCGCTTTCGCCACTTCCTCGTGATTGAGCGTGTAGCTCGGCGAATCGATGAGGCGCCGCCGGTAGGCGATGGTCGCGCCGCCCCACGAATTCAGCAGGTCCACGAGGTTCGCATCGCGGCCCTCGCGCGCCGCCAAGGCTCTTTCCGTGCGAATGGCAAAAGCATGCGCGATGAACTCGTCGGCGGTGTGGGTCTCTTCCATGCTCCAGCCGGAGCGGACGGTGCTCTCTCCGCGCTCGGCCACCAGCGTTTCGTAGCGGGCCAGAAATTTCTCCACCTGCACGACGTAATAGGCCAGCGATTCGGTGGCGGTGTCGATCGCGGTCAACCCTCCGCCGATCACCACGATCGGCATCCTCACCTGGAGATTGGCGACGGAGTTGGCCTTGGCGGCGCCGGTCAATTGCAGAGCCATCAAAAAATCGGAGGCCTGCCGCACGCCCCGCGACAATCCGTTCTTCATCGGCACCACGGTGGGGCGTCCGGCGCCGGCGCACAGCGCCACGTGATCGAAGCCGAGGGCGAAGGCGCTGTCGATGGTCAGGGTTCCGCCGAAGCGCACGCCGCCGAACATCCGGAATTCGGTGCGGCGCTCGAGCAGCAGGCGAATGACTTTGAGAAAATTCTTGTTCCAGCGAACCGTGATGCCGTATTCGGCCACTCCGCCGAAGCCCGCCATCACGCGATCGTCCAAGGACTCGTACAACTCGTTCACGTCGCGGATGGGACGGAAGCCCGTGCGATCGCCGTGCGCGGTCAGGCCGGAGAGTTCTTCCGGCAGCGGCTCGATCTTGAGGCCGTCCACGCCCGCCACCACGTGGCCGTCGTTCATCAGGTGGTGCGCCAGCGTGAAGCCGGCCGGGCCCAGCCCCACCACCAGCACCTTGTAGCCGGACTGGGGGCGCGGCAGAGGCCGCGCGAAATTCAGCGGATTCCAGCGCGTCAGCAGGCTGTAGATCTCGAAGCCCCACGGAAGCTCTAAAACATCTTTGAGCGTGCGCGTTTCCACCTGCGGAATGTCCACCGGCTCCTGCTTCTGGAAAACGCACGATTTCATGCAGTCATTGCAGATGCGGTGGCCGGTGGCGGCCGCCATCGGATTATCGATCACGGCGATGGCCAGCGCTCCGATCGAGTTTCCGTTCTGCTTGACCACGTTCATCTCGGAGATCTTCTCATCGAGAGGGCAGCCGGCCAGCGTCACGCCGAATACGCTCGCCT
>JBGPLI010000157.1:0-13941 GCA_041486445.1 Bryobacteraceae bacterium | reverse complement strand
TGGCGGCCAGTTCTTCGATCTCCGTCCTCTTCGACTGCACTACTTCAATCAAGCTCATTCTCTGACCAGATTTTAGCGCCCGGTCTTGCGCTCAAAAACTTTCGTTGGGATCGGGATTCGGAGCCGGCCACATCGCGCGCGGATTCCGGTAGCATGGCCCAAACGTGTCGACGACCGGCGCCCACCGGTCCTCGAACAAACCCCAGTTGTACTCGGTCGCGCGCGCCTGCAACAGATGCAGGTTTCTGGCCGGCAGGTGGCGCTCGGCGAATTCCCAGAACCTCCACGTCTCCAGGCGTAGCGCCACCTCGATTCCCGGCGTGATGATCGCGAGCAGCTTCAGCCGGTCGACCTCGCCCGAAAGGACCCGGCCCGGCGTAAACGCCGGTTGGATCGCCTCGTGCTGCTCGCGGTAGAGCGCGAAGTTGTTGGCGAAAGCCACGCAGCGGTTTTTTGCCGCCGTGTCCGGCGTCTCGCCCGCCTGCTCATAGAGTGCGAAGGCCGCCACCACCAGCGGCCGGGTGTCGCCCATCAAATCCGGGAACAACTGGTCGAAACGGTTTGGGAGCGGATCGTCCTCCAGATGCCCGATCGCGAAGTCGTAAGCCGCCTTGGCGAGATCGGGCCGGTTGGAGAGAGAGAACGTCACGCCGCCGGACTGGCTCTGGCGGAACGACAGGTAGTCCTGAGCCGCGCCGCCAATGTCGGAGTAGATCCGGCGGTTTCCTTCCGCCATGGTGTTGCGAAGCGTCAGGGCCACGCTGGCGAGCCGCTCGATCGGATCCGATCCCGGCGCCTCCGCCATCAATTCCAACAGGCGCTCCACGCCGACCGCGAGAACACGCGGGTCGAGTATCGCCGAGAAGGCGAATCCCTCGAAGGCGCCGCGGTGACGGCAGGCCGAAGCGAATCCGGCCAGGAACGTCGCGGCGAGGCGATCCTGCTCCCGCACCAGAGCCTCGATGAGCCCGGCGGCCAGTTCCGCCGCGTGTGGGGAAACCGCCCGCGCCAGCGCGGCACGAGGGTCTCCGCTTTCCCGATAAGCTCGCGCCGCGTCCAGCGCGATTTGGGCGCCTAGCTCGGCCTGGCCGATTCCGCGCGAGGCAAACGCAGCGAAGGCGAACCAGCTCGCGTGCGCATCCGAGGAGCCCGCATGAGTGAACGAGGGATCGATGATGCTCTGGAACAGCTCGCCGAAACGGCCGTAGTCGGCGTTGATCCGGCGGTTGAGGTCGACGTACCGCAAAGAGGGGTTCGCGGCGGTGGTGTGGACGTCCGGTACCCCGCTCACCATGGGCATTCCCTATTGTCTATAATCTGGTCAGGAGGCATTTCCCAATGCGCCTCATGATTGTTGTGACGCTGGCGGCGGCTTCCTGCGCCTTCGCCCAAACACGCGGCGGAACCATGTTCGGGAACATGATCAACACGGTCCCACCGCCCGGAGGCAGAGGCGGATTCAATGGGGGCGGCGGCTACTTCGGTGGTGGTCCCGGATTTGGCGGATACGCCGGGCCGCGCGTAGGCCATCCGCGCCACGAAAACACGGTGATTGTCCCCTACCCCGTGATGTGGGGTCCGTCTTATTTCGGCGGCTACTACGACTCTCCCGCGCCTCCTCCTCCCGCCTACTATCCGCAAGAGCCCGGTTACCCGGCCTACGCCCAGCAGGCGCAGCCACCGGTGGTGATCATCAACCAGAATTTCCGCCCGGATACGGCGAACCCGGTGGTGCGCGATTACTCCAACACGCCGCTGCCCGAGCCCACGCTGAAGCTGTACGAAAATCAGTCGCGCCCCGGCGAAAATCAGCAGGCGGTGGTGCATGACGACCAACCGACCGTGTACCTGATCGCGATGCGGGACCACACTATTTTCCCGGCCGTAGCGTACTGGGTGGAGGGCGACACGCTCAACTACATCACCACGCAGGGCGGCCACAACCGGGCCACACTGGCCGCGGTGGATCGCGATTTTTCGAAGCAGTTGAACGACGAGCGGCACGTCGAGTTCAGGCTGCCGGCCGGGAAGTAACCGGTCAGCTTATGATGCCCTTGCGCACCGCGTAGAGAATCAATTCCGGCACGCTGTGCAGATTCAGCTTTCGCAAGATGTGCGTGCGGTGCGTCTCCACCGTGTACAGGCTGAGGTTGAGCAGGTTCGCGACGTCCTTGTTGCTTTTGCCCTCGGCGACCAATTGCAGGATCTCGCGCTCGCGGTTGGTGAGCAGCTCGTAGCTGTCTTCGGCGTCCCGCTCGGCCATCTTGTGCATGTAGTCTTCCTTCAGGATGCGGCGCACGCCGGGACTGAAGAACGATTTGCCTTCGGTGATGGCGTGGATGGCGGCGATCAGGTCCGCCTCGGCCGAATCCTTCAGCAGGTACGCGCGCGCCCCCGCTTTCAGCGACCGGATGACGTAGCTCTCGTCGCTGTGCATGCTCAGGATGACCACAGCCGTGTCCGGACAGCGGGTGACGATCTGCCGCGTAGCTTCGACGCCATTCAGATGCGGCATGGCGATGTCCATGACCACGACGTGGGGCTTTTTCTCGCCGGCCAGCGCCACCGCCTCGATCCCGTCCGCGGCTTCGCCCACCACCTGGAGATTCGGCTGGCGCTCCAGCAGCAGGCGCAGGCCGCTGCGCATCACGGTATGGTCGTCGGCCAGCACGATGCGGATGGAGGACATGGATTCAACTCGCGATCGGCAGCTCGACGGCGACGGTGGTGCCGGCGCCCGGATGCGAATCCACCTGGAAGGCGCCGCCGAGGTTATTGACGCGCTCCGCCATGCCCACCAGTCCGAGGCCACGCACGCGCCGCGCGTCGAAACCACGGCCGTCGTCCGTCACCGAAAGCACGATCCGGGACGGCTCCTGCCGCACCACTACTCTTACGCTGCGCGCCTGCGCGTGCCGCGCGCAATTATGCAGCGCCTCCTGCACCACGCGGTAGATGCAGGTCCTATGTTCGTCGGGAAGTTCGCCGGAGGTCTCTCCGGCCGCCACCTGCACGCGCAGGCCGGTGCGCTTGGACACTTCGCGCGCCTGCCACTCCAGGGCAGGCACCAGGCCGAAATCGTCGAGCATGGACGGGCGCAGCAGCAGCGTCATGTTCCGGATCACGTTCACGCTCGCCTCGGCCAGCTTCTTGATGGACTCGACGTGGCGGCGCACCTCGGCCGAATCCGGCGGGACGCTGGCCGCCGCATTGCCGGCTTCCATCAGCAGCGCCGACAGCGACTGGCCTACTTCATCGTGCAGCTCGCGCGAGATCGCGCGGCGCTCCTGCTCTTGCGCCGAGACCAGGCTGGCGGAAAGCTCCTTCAACTCCTGCCGCGCCCGGACGCCCTCTTCGTAACGCTTCTTCAGCTCGCTTTCCAGATGCAGAGTGCGCCGGATGGTGAACGCGGCCAGCAGCAGGCCCAGGCTCACGGTCGCGCCGAGCATCAACGTGACCCGCAGCCGCAGGCGTTCGAAGGTCGCATTGAGCTTAACGTCGCCGTCGGTGAGCTGGCGTATACTGAGCTGGTCGACGCGGTCCACCAGGTCCAGCATGGCCATGCGGCGCTGGACGATTTTGCTGGAAAGACGGTAGCTCGCGCCGGGGCTTCGCCGGACCGCCTCCGGGATCTGCGAGACCGATTCCACCTGCTTCCAGTAGACCATCACCTCCGATTGGAGATCCCGTAAGGGAGCGGACTCGGCCGGGTCGAGCGTGGCGGCGCACTCCGCCAGCGCGGCCTCGGTTCCGCGGCGGATGCTGTTCCATTTTTGCAACTGCGCGGCGGCGGTTTCGGCATCGCCGGCCAGCAGGAAATCCCGAATGACGATCGCGGACTGATAGATGCCCGCCCGCACCCGGTCCAGGGCGCGGCTGCGCGCCAGATACAGATCCCGCTCCAGAGCGTCGCTCGAGCGCACCTGGCGCAGCACCAGGAGCGCGTCCGCGCCAGCCAGCAGCATCAGGACCAGCAATCCGCCGAAACCGGCCAGCAGCAGTGAACGTCCTCCTGTAGGTATTCGTAACATCGCCTGAACCCCAGTCTAGCGAAGGAATCGGAGAGGGGAATACCGTCTCGACTGGATTGTGCCAAAATACCCGATGGAGGTTAATAAAGATGAAGAGCAACATCATGCACGAAAGATTTCTGGCTGTGGCGGGGTTGGCCTTGGT
This sequence comes from Bryobacteraceae bacterium, assembly GCA_041486445.1. Classification (GTDB taxonomy): domain Bacteria; phylum Acidobacteriota; class Terriglobia; order Bryobacterales; family Bryobacteraceae; genus Palsa-187. The sequence continues at coordinate 9,765 of JBGPLI010000157.1, read as the reverse complement.
CATTGCGACCTCCGCCTGCCATAAAGCCGCCCCTGTGGCCCAGCGCCCGCCGGATGCGACACCGGTGGCCCAGGCCCCCACGCAGACACCGCCTTTGCAGGAAAGAGCCGCGGCCACTCCGGCGGCGGCCCCTGCCAAACCTGCCGCCCAGGCTCCGGCGACCCGCCCCGCGGCGTTGACGCCGCAGGATCGCCAGACGCTCAGTGAGAAGCTGGCTCGCCTCGAAGATGCGTTGTTCGACTACGACAAGAGTGCGATCCGCGCGGACGCGAGCACCGCGCTCCGCGACGACGTGGGCGTGATCCGCGACATTCTGGCGAACTATCCGGCCCAGAAACTGCTGATCGAAGGCCACTGCGACGAGCGCGGATCGGAGGAATACAACATGGCGCTGGGCGATCAGCGCGCGCGGGCGGCGCAGGACTTCTTGACGTCGATGGGTATCCCCAACGGGCAGTTAACGGTGATCAGCTTCGGCAAGGATCGCCCGGTTTGCACCGACAAGGATGAGAATTGCTGGCAAAGGAATCGCCGTGCGCATGTGACCGCGGCTCCGTAACATCTCCTCTACGATTTCCCTCCAGAGCGAGCTAGCCTCCTTCCGGATCTAAGGCCCGGAAGGAGGCATTTTTTGCGCCCCCGCGGATTCGGATAAACTGAGGCAAGCATGCATCCGATGTCTCAAACGCCGGCGGCGGGGCAGGGCTTCTGCGTCGAGTGCGGGCAGCCGTTTGCCGAATTCGAAATGGTGACGATCGGCGGCGCGCCGGTCTGCGCGGTGTGCAAGCCGGTCTATCTGCAGCGACTGCGCGAGAGCGGGCGGACAGCGGGCCAGCGGCGCTACGCCGGTTTCTGGATTCGCTTTGCGGCGCGCCTGATCGACGGCGTGATCCTGGGGATAGTGACCCGGATCGTTGACATTCCACTCATGCCGATGCTCGGATTGAACGCGCGTGGACCAGGCCCTTTTATGGTGGCGCTGATGGCCCCGGCAGGCGCGCTGATTCTGGTCAACCTGGCGATCTCACTCGGCTACGAGGTGTATTTCCTGACGACGTGGAGCGCCACCATCGGCAAGCGAGTCCTCGGGCTGAAGGTGATTCGAGCGGACGGCGGGCCGATTTCCCCGGGCCTGGCGGCGGGGCGTTACCTCGGCCAGATTCTGAGCTCCATCACGCTCGCCATCGGCTACATTATGGCCGCTTTCGACGAGGAAAAACGCGCCCTGCACGACCGCATTTGCAACACGCGGGTGATCCACGCCAAGTGAGATGACGGACATCTCCTGCGGCCACTGCTTGCACCCGTCTCCCTCCCGGTTCTGGAATCAGGAGCAGGGCGCGCGCTGCCTGGTGTGCGGCAGCAAGGTGCGGGTGGTGACGTTCCCGGCCATCGAGCGCGCGCAGGCCGGCGCGCTGCCGGAAGCGCTGGGCGAGGAAAGCGAGGCAAGCTGCTTTTACCATCCGCGGAGCCGCGCCGCCGTGCCGTGCGCCGAATGCGGGCGATTTTTGTGCCGGCTGTGCGACCTCGAAGTCGGCGGCCGGCATGTGTGCCCGGCGTGCTTTGAGACGGGCGGACCGGCGCCAGCGCCGCGGAATCTGGAGACCCGGCGCACCATGTATGATACGGTCGCGCTGGCGCTGGCCACGCTGCCGGCTCTGCTGATCTGGCCGGCGCTGCTGACCGGGCCGGTAACTTTGTTTCTGATCTTCCGGTGGTGGCACAAGCCGGGAAGCATTGTGCCGCGCACCCGGATCCGGTTTTATCTCGCCGCCCTGTTCGGGCTGGTGCAGACGGGCGGCGTTGGGTTCCTGATCTGGCTGGTCGCCGTTCGCGGGTCACGCTAAATGGAATCGATCTACCGCCGGCTCACCGGACGCAAACGGACGCTGCTCGGCTACTCGCAGTTGTGGCTTGCGCCGGACCACATTCTGCTGGTGAAATCGACGCGCTTCGCCGAGAACTACCAGCGGTTCGCGCTCGCCGATATTCAGGCGATCACCGTCACCGAGACACCTCTGGGCGGCTGCCGCTGTCATCTGCACACGGCGGTGAGCCGGGAGTTGCTCGCGCCCGTTGCGAGCGCGCGCGCTGCGCGGGATTTTCTCGCGGCGATCGGTCCGGCGATCGCAGCCGCGCAGGGAAGCCTTTCGGCGCCGGAGCCATCCGCGTGACTTCCCTCGTCCATTCTCTGATTCGGCGGCGTTGTCTTCATCATCCCGGCCGCGAGGCCGTAGCGCTTTGTCCGGAATGCCGGCGTTTCTTTTGCCGCGAGTGCGTCACCGAACACGCGGGCCGCATGATCTGTGCCGGTTGCGTGGCGCGTCTGGCGGGCGTGGCAGGCGCGCCCGGGCGGTCCGCTTCCGCGGTGTGGTGGGCGCTGGCGCTCGGCGGGTTGTTGCTCGCCTGGCTGGTCTTTTATTATTTCGGCATGGCCTTGGCGCGAATCCCATCTTCGTTTCACGGCGGGCCGGCATGAAGCGCGGGCTCGGAGCGGTCGCGATCCTGGAGGAAGCCGTAACCCTGCTTCGCTCGGCGCCGCTGGCGACGGTGGTCGCCTACCTTGCGGGCGCGGTTCCGTTTCTGTTGGGGTTGCTGTTCTTTCTTTCCGATATGTCGCGCAGCCCGTTCGCGTTCGAGCATCTGGCGCCAGCCTCGCTGGGGCTGGCCGCGCTATTCGTGTGGAAAAACGTGTGGCAGGCGCTGTTCGCGGCGCGGCTTCACGAGCAGGTTTCCCCAGGCGCTCGGCGTGCCCGCAACCTTCCGCGGACGGTCCTGATGCAGTGCGCGATGCAGCCGCTTTTCCTGGTAATCCCCTTTCCCTGGACGGTCGCGCTTTTTCGCAACGTCGCGATGTTTGCCGCGCTGGGCGAGCCGGAAGCGGTCGCCCTCGCCCGCAAACAAGCCGGGCTCTGGCCGCGCCAGAATCGGAGCGTGCTGGGCCTGGCGGCGCTGGCGTGGCTGCTGTTGTTCATCAATCTCGTGATCACCATCGCGGTCCTGCCACAACTGGCGCGCAGCTTCCTCGGCATCGAAGGCGACTTCGCGCGGCTGGGCGCGGGCATCCTGAACCTGACCACGCTGGCGGTGGCGGCGGCGCTGGCCTGGCTGGCGATCGACCCTCTGCTCGACGCCGTGTACGTGCTGCGGTGCTTCTACGGCGAGTCGCTCGCCACGGGAGAGGATCTGCGCACCGCGCTGCGCCGGGCACTGAGCGTGGCCGCTCTGGTGTTGATGATGATCGCGATCGCGCCGCGTCCGCTCCCTGCGCAGCAGCCGCCTTCAAGAATCCAGACCATGGATCCTGCGCAGCTCGATCGCTCGATCGACGAGGTCATCCGCCGCCGCGAGTTCACCTGGCGCGTGCCGCGTCCGCCGGGCGAGGAGCCCAAAGGGCGATGGGTAGGCTGGTACCGAAGCCTGACCGATATGATCAAGAATTTCGTGACCCGCATCGCGAAGACGCTCCGCGAGTGGTTCCAGCCGAAGCTCTCGCCGGACCAAGGCACGGACGCGCCCGTCACCCGCCAAACGCTCGAATGGCTGATCGGTCTGGCGGTCGCGCTGATCGCCGCGGCCGCCGTATTTTCTTTCCGCGCGCGGCGGCGTGCGGCGATCGACGCCGAAGCGGCGGCCCCAGCGGCCGCGGCCGTGAACCTGAGCGACGAATCGCTGACTGCCGATCAACTTCCCGAAAGTTCCTGGCGCGCGCTGGCCGAGGAGTGGCTGGCCAAGGGCGACTGCCGCCTGGCGCTGCGCGCGCTCTATCTGGCGGGGCTGAACTACCTGGGCGCGCGCGAACTCGTGTCGATCCGGCGGTGGAAGAGCGGACTCGACTACCGGCGCGAGCTGGAACGGCGCACGCGGGCGGCTCCCCGGATTGGACCCGTGTTCGCGAGCAACGTGGCGATCTTCGAACGCGGATGGTACGGCGCGCATCCGGTGGATCGGCCGATGGTGGAGGCGTTCGCCGCGGGACTGAATGAGATTCGGAATCATGCGGAACACGCATAACGGTCTGTTGTGGATGATCGCGATCGCGCTGCTGGCCGCGCTCGTGTGGGGCCTGGAGCAGATTGCTGTAGCGCCGCTCGAAACCGGCGAGGTGTATCCTCCTTACTCGTCTTTGCGCTCGGATCCGCTGGGCGCCAAGGCGCTGTACGACAGCCTGGCCGCGCTTCCTGAGTTGACCGTCGAGAGACTCTACAAGCAACGGACCGCGATCGGCGCGGGGACAGTTTTGTTCATTCTCGGCGTCGACCCGGCGGGGTGGTCGTCGGTACCCGAAAAAACGCTCGTCGATTACGAGAATCTGTTGAGCGGAGGCGGCCGGTTGGTGATCGCGTTCCTCTCTGTGCGGGCGCCAGCGAAGCCAGGAGCCGGCGGCGCGATTCAACAGCGGTGGAACATCCGGCCCGCCTATCGCAGCGACGCGGCGGCCGATGAGGACCACGGCGCGATCCCCCGCCGCTCGTCGCTTTTCTTCGAGCCGGGCCCGGAATGGCAGGTGCTGGCGCAACGGGACAGAGAGCCGACTGCGGTCGAACGGAAGCTGGGCGGAGGCGCGGTGGTGCTGGCCGCCGACAGCTATCCTCTGAGCAACGAGGGACTGCGCGATGCGCGCGATGCCGCCTACATCGCCACGCTCGCGGGCGCGGCGCGCCGCATCGTCTTCGACGAAAACCACTTCGGCGTGGTGGAAAGCGGCAGCGTCGCCCAACTGATGCGCAAGTATCGGCTGGAAGGCGCGGTCGCGATGCTGATACTCGTGACGGCGTTGTTTCTATGGCGTAGCGCGTCGAGCTTCCTGCCCGCCCGGGAGCCTACCGCGGCGGAGGCGGTCGCCGGACGCGATTCGCTGGAAGGTCTGGCGGCGCTGCTGCGGCGAGGAGTGCCGCGGAAGGATCTGCTCGACGCCTGTTTTGCGGAATGGACGAAATCGGCGCCGCGCGATCCCAACCGCCAACAGGTGGAAGCAGAGATCGCGGCCTTGGGCAAACACGATCCAGTAGAGGCGTACCGCGCGGCGTGTCGCGCGCTCGCGAGGAAAAGATGACAGAGAGACTCGAACAATTGCACCAGACGCTGGCGGCCGCGCGCGAGCAGGTGCGCAAGGTGATCCTGGGCCAGGACCAGGTGATCGACAGCGCGCTGATCGTGATTCTGGTGCGCCAGCATGCGCTGGTCGAAGGCGTTCCCGGCGTCGGAAAGACGCTGCTGGTGCGGACGCTCGGCCGGGTGCTGGGATGCGAGTTCGCGCGCATCCAGTTCACGCCGGACCTGATGCCCGCCGACATCACCGGAACCAACGTGTTCAATTTCGAGCGCAGCCAGTTCACGCTGGCGCGCGGGCCCGTGTTCACCTCGTTTCTGCTGGCCGACGAGATCAACCGGGCGCCGGCCAAGACGCAGTCCGCGCTGTTGCAGGCCATGCAGGAGCGCACCGTGACCATCGACCGCGAGACGCATCTCCTGCCGGACAATTTCACGGTCTTCGCAACCGAGAATCCGATCGAGCACGAAGGCACCTACGCGCTGCCGGAGGCGCAGAAGGACCGCTTCCTGGTGAAGATTCCGATGGCGGCTCCCGAGCGCGGCGACGAGATGGAGCTGGCGCGGCGTATGCTCGGAGGCAACGCGCCGGAGACGTGCCTGGAACGCGGCGAGGTGCAAGCCGTGCTGGGCGAGGGGGAATTGTCGCGGGCGCGCGAGGCGCTCGCGGATGTCTCGATGCGCGAGGAGCTGGTGGCTTACATCGTCGATGTGGTCCGCCTGACGCGGGCGCACGAAAGCGTGCTGGTGGGCGCGGGCCCTCGCGCTACGCAGGCCATGGTCGTCTCCAGCCGCGCCCATGCCGCGCTGGCCGGGCGCGATTTCGTTACGCCGGACGACGTCAAGGCCATGGCCGCGCCCGTGCTCGATCATCGCCTCATCTTGCGGCCGGAGTTCGAAATCGAAGGCATGACGGCGGCCGAGTCCGTCCAGAAGATTCTCGAGACCGTGGCGGTGCCCGTGTGATGGTCCCGTCCGCGCGCTTGATCTGGCTGCTGGCGTTGGTGGGATTTCCGGCGGCAGTGCTGGGCGCGCTCGAGCCCGTGTCGCGAACGGGCGCGTTTACGGTGATCGCGGCGATGGCGATCGTCGTGGTGGGAGACGCCGCGTTCCGCCGGCGCGCGCTGGCCGGAATCCGGGTGGAACTTCCGGAGCTTGCGCGCTCCTTTAAGGATCGCGATGGCGAGATTCGCGTGAGGATCCACAACCAGCGTGCTACGGCCCGCCGCGTGCGGATCGTCATCGTCGCGCCCGAAGGCATCGAGGCAACCACCGAGGATCAACTAGCCGCTCTTCCCGCGGGCGCTCCGGCGGCCGATCTGGTGTGGCGCTTCACGCCGCGGCGGCGCGGGCTGTATCGCGTGGAGACGTGTTATCTCGAAGCCGCGTCGCCACTCGGATTTTGGGCCGTGCGGCGCCAGGACGCGGTGGGGCTCGAAATCCGCGTCTATCCGAATCTGCGGCGCGACGCCGATCTCAAAGCTCTGCGCCGCGGCGTCCAGGGCATGCACGCGCTGCGCCAGGTGGGCCGCGGGCGCGAGTTCGAGAAACTGCGCGAGTACGCCCCCGGCGACGGTTTCGACGAGATTCACTGGAAGGCGACCGCGCGGCGAGGCCGGCCCATCACCAAAGTGTTTCAGGTGGAGCGCACGCAGGAAGTGTACGTGGTGATCGACGCGTCGCGCCTTTCCGGACGGCTCATTGGTGGCGAGACGGCGCTCGAGCGCGCGATCGCGGCTGCCTTGGTGGTGGGCGCGGCGGCCGAGCGGCGCGGCGATCTGTTCGGGCTGGCGGCCTTCTCGCACCAGGTGGAAGCGTTCGCGCGCGCCCGCAACGGCAAGACGCACTATGCCGCCTGCCGCGACGCGATCTACCGGCTACAGCCCCGGCCGGTCTCGCCCGATTTCGACGAGATCGCCACGCTTCTGCGCCTTCGCCTGAGGAGGCGCGCGCTGCTGTTGTTCCTGACCGGGCTGGACGACCCTGTGCTCGCGGAGAATTTTGCGCGCGCCACACGGCTGCTGGCGCGGCGTCACCTGGTGCTGGCCGGCATGCTGCGGCCGCCATCGGCGAAGCCGCTGTTCAGTGACGCGCAGCCTCTGTTGCGCGATGCCGAGGTGACCTCTATCAACGACATCTACCGCCGCCTTGGCGGTCATCTGGCTTGGCGGAAACTGCGCGAGCTGGAGGTCACGCTCGCGCGCCAGGGCGTGCGGCTGGCTCTGCTCGAGCCGGCCTCCTTCAGCGCAAACCTGGTCAATCTCTACGACGAGGTGAAGCAGAGGCAGTTGCTATGATCCTCGACCTTCCCCGTTTCGTCGAAGCGGAGCGGCCGCACTGGAGCGCGCTCGAGAAAACGCTCGCGTGGCTCGAGATCGCCCCCGATCGAAGCATGTCCATCGAAGAGGTCGAGCGATTCCACGGGCTCTACCAGCGCGTCTCGGCCGATCTGGCGCGCGTCGCCACGCTGGCGAGCGAAGGCGACCTGCGGCGGTATCTCGAAGCGCTGGTCGGCCGCGCCTACGCCGAGATCCACGAAGCGCGCGAGCGCAAGCGATTCCGGCCCTGGCGCTGGTTCACGCGCGAGTTCCCCCAGACGTTTCGCCGCCACGCCCGGGCGTTCCAACTGTCGGTGGCGTTGACGTTGGCGGGCACGGCGTTCGGCGCGCTGGCGGTGCGCATCGACTCCGAGGCCAAAGCCGTGCTGATGCCCTTCGAGGGTCTGCAAATGACTCCAGCCCAGCGCGTGGTCCGCGAGCAGCAGATGCAGGGTAAGCAACTCGCCGGCCGCAAGGGGCGCTTCTCGGCCGATCTGATGACGCACAACACGCAAGTCGCGCTCACCACCGTCGCGCTCGGCATGACCTTCGGCTTCGGAACCGTGGTCGTGCTGTTTTACAACGGCGTGGTCTTGGGCGCCGTGGCGCTCGACTACATTCTCGGCGGGCAGACGGTTTTTCTGCTGGGGTGGCTGCTGCCGCATGGTGTGATCGAGATCCCGGCGATCCTGGTGGGCGGGCAGACCGGCCTGGTGATCGCCTACGCGCTGATTGGCTGGGGCAGCCGCCTCTCGCGCGCCGAGCGTCTGCGCCGGGTCGCGGCCGACGTGGTGACGCTCGCCGGTGGCGCCGCGGTGATGCTGGTGTGGGCGGGGATCGTCGAAGCGTTCCTCTCGCAATATCACGAGCCGGTGGTTCCGTATGGAATGAAGATCGCGTTCGGATTGGCGGAAGCGGCGCTGCTCACGCTGTTTCTGGCCAAGGCGGGTCGCGAGTGACTCCCCGCGACAACACGCTCGCGATTCGCACGCCCGAGGGCATCGAGTTTTCGCTGCCCCTGGCCGGGCCCTTCAGCCGCATGGGTGCGCTAACGGTGGACCTGGCGGTGATCGCGACGCTGGGATACGTGCTCCGCACGCTGCTGTCGCCTATCACCGTATTCGGCGAGGATCCAGTCCAGGCCCTGACGGTGGTGCTGTACTTCGCGATTTCGCTGGTCTACGGTGCGCTCGCCGAATGGCTGTGGCGAGGCCAGACGGTGGGCAAGCGCCTGTTCGGCCTGCGCGTGGTGGACGCGCGCGGCTTGCGCCTGGAACCGAGCCAGGTGATGGTGCGCAACCTGATGCGGTTCATCGACGCGTTGCCCGCGCTTTACCTGGTGGGAGGCGCGGCCTGCGTGCTGAACCGTCACCGCCAGCGGCTGGGGGACGTAGCCGCCGGAACCGTGGTGGTGCGCGCAGGAAAGCCGGCCCAGCCCGATCTCGGTCAGCTCCTGGGAGGCAAGTTCAATTCGCTCGCCGAGCATCGTCATCTGGCCGCGCGGCTGCGGCAGAGAGTGACGCCGCAGGTGGCCGCGGTCGCGCTCGAAGCGCTGCTGCGCCGCGACACGCTGGAGCCGGCCTCGCGCCTGGCGCTGTTCGCGGAGCTCGCCGGCCACTTCCGGGAGCTGGTCCCCTATCCGCCCGAGGCGGTCGAGCAGCTCTCCGACGAGCAGTATGTGCGGAACGTGGTGGAGCTGTGCTACAAACCCCGCCCGGCCTAGACGCGCGCCGCTTCCCGGCCGGCGATGCGTCCGAAGACGGTCACTCTCGGCAGGCCGTGCAGGGCAAATCCACCGGCCGATTCTCCGCAGCAATAGAGTCCGGGTATGACCTGGCCCTTCAAGTCGATGACCTGGCATTTGCGGTTGATCCTGAGACCCGCGAGGCAGTCGTGAAGGATGGGCGTGGACCAGGCGGCGTAAAACGGAGGCTTCTGGATTTTGTGTTTAGGGGCAGGCTTGCCGAAGTCGGCGTCCTTGCCCGCATCGACAAACGAGTTGTACCGAGCCACGGCTTCTTCGAGGGCGCGGGCCGGAACAGGCTGGAGCTGGTATGGATTGGAGATTTTGCCGGCCAATTGGATGAGCGTGTCCGCTTCAAAGAAATAGCCGTTGTGATCGACGTTGGGCGGTTTGGGATCCCATTCCTCCCGCTGGGCAGCGTCCGCATCGAAGACGGCCCAGATGGGCCCGCCGCCATCGACTCTATCGCCTTTTCCCAGATTCCCGTTGGTGCCCAGGCAGGCGTTGAGGAAATCGTAGGTGTTGTCCATCTCGTTCCAGAAACGCTGACCGATCTGGTTCACCAGGATCAGGTCTTGAAAATCCTTCACGGTCAGGCCCGACGCGCCGGCGCGATCGAACATAGGGCTTTTCGGGTTCCACCTCAAATTC